>JAYNJZ010000092.1:0-1559 GCA_038110645.1 Candidatus Pelagibacteraceae bacterium | reverse complement strand
ATGAAGATAATAAAAAATATATTAATATTAATCTTTTATTTTCAGGCAATATGACTATATCAGTAAAGGTAGAAGCGATTAATGCAACATTAGAAGATTTTTCTGATAGTTGGAAAACTAAAACTAAACCTGTTCATAAGATTTAATGAAAATATTAAATACAAAAAGTAAAACATTTAAAAAAAAATTTGACTTATTACTTCAATCTAAAAGAGGTCAGTCAAACATTAGTCAAAATATAGTTAAAAAAATTATTAATGATGTTAGAAAAAATGGCGATATTTCTTTAATAAAGTATACAAAAAAATTTGATAAAATTAAATTAACGCCTTCGAAAATTGAATTAAATTCCAAATTAATTAATAAAAAAATTGCAGGATTAAATAGTAAAATTAAAAAATCTATCGATTTAGCTTTTGAAAGAATTACTCAATTTCATAAAAAACAAGTTTTTAAAGGATTTAAATATAAAGATAAGCTGGGCAATCAACTTGGTTATAAAATTTTACCATTAGAAAAAGTAGGGGTTTATGTTCCCGGGGGAACAGCTAGCTACCCTAGTACATTGCTGATGAATTCAATACCTGCAATTGTAGCGGGTGTTAAAAGTATTTATTGTGTAATGCCAACTCCAAGAGGAGAAATAAATGCTGGAGTGTTATATGCAGCCAAAAAGTGCAAAATAAAATCAATTTTTAGAATTGGTGGAGCCCAAGCAATTGCCGCTTTAACATATGGAACAAAAAAAATTCCTAAAGTAGATAAAATTGTTGGACCAGGGAATATTTTTGTAGCGACTGCAAAAAAAGAGGTTTTTGGAACCGTTGGTATTGATATGGTTGCAGGACCATCTGAAATAACTGTTATAGCTGATGATAACAATAGAGCAGACTGGACAGCAATTGATTTATTATCTCAAGCAGAGCATGATATTTTATCTCAATCAATTTTATTAACTACAAGTGAGAAATTTGCAAAAAAAGTTTCATTTGAAATTAAAAAAATTTTAGAAACTTTGCCAAGAAAAAAAATTGCATCAAAAAGTATAAAAGATTTTGGATGTATTGTTATTTGTAAAAATAAGAGAGAATTAGTTGAGTTTGCAAATATAATTGCCCCAGAGCATCTTGAAATAAAGATTAAAGGTGCAGAGAAATTAGAAAAACAAATTAAAAATGCAGGGTCAATTTTTTTAGGTGAGTTTAGTCCTGAGGCAATTGGTGATTATTTAGCAGGACCAAATCATGTATTACCAACATCTGGTTCTGCTAGATTTGCATCAGGTTTATCTGTAAATGATTTTTTAAAAAGAACATCACTGATAAAGTGCAGCAAAAGAGGTATTGAAAAGATTGGTCAAATGGCTATAAACCTTGCAAATTATGAAGGGTTACATGCTCACGCATTGTCAGTCAGTAAAAGGATAAAAAATTAATGGCTAAAGAAGAAATGATTGAATTCAAAGGTACGGTAACTGAGTTGTTACCGAATGCTACCTTTAGAGTTAAGTTAGAAAATAATCATGAAATTTTAGCACACACCTCTGGAAAGTTAAGAAA
>JAYNJZ010000091.1:0-1633 GCA_038110645.1 Candidatus Pelagibacteraceae bacterium | reverse complement strand
ACGATAATCTTCACCTAAACCATCGAAAGTACACTGTGCTATTTTTTTTTCTCTAGAAACTCTTTTCCAAGTTTGTATTCCGCTTGTAATAAAAAAATTATTATTATTTAATTCTTTAATTGAAAAATCAGGTCTTGTTAAGATAACAGTAAAGTTTTTTATTTTAGGAAGCTTTAATTCTATTCTAGAAAACATCTGATAATCTTTTATATTTTGAGGAAAAATAAATTTGGTTTTTTTAATTTTTTTATAATTTAGATTTTTATTAATATGAAATCCTTTTTTATTTCTAGCATCAATACCTCGACTAAATAAAAAATTATTTTTTTTTATTTCCTCAATAGTTATTCCAATATCAAGACCGCATCCTCCACCATATTTTTTTAAAAGGTTTCTCTCTTGATTGCATATAGACTGGGTGTTTTTACAATTAATCTTATTTAAAATTGATTTTGTTTTTTTATCATTCTTTAAATATTCAATTGCTATTGCACCTTGGCTAGCAGCGGTTGGAAATAATGACAAAGGTAAAATAAATGGTTTAAACTTTTTAAAAAGACTTAAGAATTTTTTTGTTTCTCTTTTGTCTATTTTGTTTCCATATTTAAAAATTCGATCAATTGCAGCTTTTGCCATAAAAACCCCATCATATTGATTTTTGGATATAACTTTTAATAATCGAGTTGAAACGTTTCCTCTTATAGTTTTTGTTTTAATATTATTGATTCCTATTAAATCTTTTAAATCTTTAACAGATGATTTTCTTCTAGGAGAAGATGTGCCAATAGTTATTTTTTTTTTATTTAATGATGCTTTTTTAATCAAAAGCACATCCCTTGGGTCTTCTCTAGTAATTGTAAAATAATCAGTTTTTGATTTTAAAATTGGTAAATCTTTATAAGAATGAACAACGCAATTATAATGTTTATTCAAAAGTTGTTTTGTTAATGATGAAGTAAAAACTCCATAACCTAAATCTTTCCATGGAGTTTGGCCTTGATTCTTATCACCACCGGTTGAATGGTATTTGCTAATAATTTTAATGTTTTTAATTTTTTTCCTTAATTCTTGTTTTACGATAAGCGTTTGTATTTTGGCTAAAAAACTAGCTCTGGATCCTATTATTAAAGATAAAGACATTGTTTAATTATACTGTTCTTTAATGATATGATAAGTGCGTCTATTTAGGTATTTTAATAGATAATCTATAAGCTATAAACGCATAATATGTCAGGTAATAAAGCTCATAACTGGAAATCAACATATCATTCAATATTTGATCAAAGATTACAGGAGATTAAAAACGAAGGTCATTATAGGTATTTTAATGAGATAGAGAGAAAAGCCGGACAATACCCAAAAGCCCTGCATCATAAAGATGGCAAAACAAAAGAAATAGATGTTTGGTGCTCAAATGATTATCTAAGCATGAGTCAAAGCCCTGAGGTTATGTCGGCAATGAAAAATGCTGTTGATCAATTGGGTGCAGGATCAGGAGGAACTAGAAATATATCTGGTACAACAAAATTTCACGTCGAATTAGAAGAAAAAATTGCAAAATTACATAACAAAGAAAGAGCTTTAGCATTTAACTCGGGCTACAGTGCAAATGACTCTGCCCTAACATCAATCT
>JAYNJZ010000090.1:0-1765 GCA_038110645.1 Candidatus Pelagibacteraceae bacterium | reverse complement strand
CAATTTCAGATGATGGTAGAGGAATACCGATTGAAAAACACCCAAAAAAGAAAAGTACAGCTCTAGAAGTTGTAATGACTACGCTTCACTCAGGCGGAAAATTTAATGAGAGTGTTTACAAATCATCTGCAGGATTGCATGGGGTAGGGCTTTCTGTTGTAAATGCTCTGAGTTCAAAATTAAATATACAAGTTACAAAAAATTTTAAAATATATTCTCAAGATTATTCTAAAGGCAAAATTTTAAATAAATTAAAATCAAAAGGAAAAAATAGAATAAAAAATGGAACACAAATTACATTTTCACCTGATCCAGATATTTTTGGGGGGAATATCAACTTTAATTCTGAAAAAATTTATGAATTAGCCAAAAATAAAGCTTATCTTCAAAAAGGTATAAAAATTAATTGGGAATGTAAAAAAGAACTCATAAGTAGAAAAAGCTCTATTCCATCAAAAGAAACTCTATTATTTTCTAAAGGTCTAGAAGATTTTTTAAAAAATGAAATTAACCAAAAAAATATCTTACATGAAAAAGTCTGTTTTCAATCAGGAAACTTGGAAGATAAAAAGGGCAAAATTGAATTTGCACTTCAATTTAGCAAAGAAAAAATTAAATTTAGTAAAGCTTTTTGTAACACTGTCTTTAATATGAATGGTGGAACTCATGATGCCGGCTTCAGATCTGGAATAGCAAAATCAATAAGAAAATACGCAAAAAATAAAAATAACAAAATAGTTAGTAAAGCCACACAAGATGATATTTTTGACTACACTGCCTATATTATTTCCGTTTATATTTCTAACCCGGAATTTGAAGGGCAAACTAAACATAAACTGTCATCAAATATAATTCAAAGATATTGTGATAGTTTTGTAAGTTCAACATTTGATGAATGGTTAAACAGAAACCCAAAGGCTGCAAAAAATATAATTAATCTTTTAGAAGAAAAAATTAGAGAAAAAAATATTCATGACTTAAATTACAGTGTCGAAAGACAAAGCGCCTTTAGAAAAATAAGACTTCCGGGAAAACTATCTGATTGTACGAGTGATAAAATTGAGGATACAGAATTGTTTATTGTTGAGGGAGATTCTGCAGGAGGGTCTGCAAAACAAGCAAGGAATAGAATAAATCAAGCAATTTTACCCCTGAGAGGAAAAATTTTAAATGTCAAAAGTTCAAATACTGCAAAAATTTTAGCAAATAATGAAATTAATAATTTACTACAGGCACTTGGGTGTGGAAGGGGAAAAAACTATAACAAAAAAGATCTTAGGTATGAAAAAATAATCATTATGACTGATGCTGATGTTGATGGTGATCATATATCAACATTATTACTCACTTTTTTTATTTCCGAAATGCCACAATTAATTACAGATGGACACTTATTTTTAGCAGTTCCACCCCTCTATAAATTAAATATTTCTGGTAAATTAATATATGCAATTGATGAATTTGAAAAAAATAAACTATTAAAAATTAATAAAAAAGCAAAAATAGAAATAAGCAGATTTAAAGGTTTGGGTGAAATGATGCCTGCTCAACTAAAAGAAACAACAATGAATAGAGAAAGTAGAAAGTTAATTAAAGTTATACTGCCAAAACAAAAACCAAAGTTAAAAAAAACTAATAGATTAATAAGTGATCTGATGGGAAAAAACGCAGATTTAAGACTTAAGTTTATATCTGAAAATGCCAATAAAAACCTTAGCCTGGACATTTAATGGTGCCCAAAGACGGAATCGAACCGCCAACCTAC
>JAYNJZ010000089.1:0-2206 GCA_038110645.1 Candidatus Pelagibacteraceae bacterium | reverse complement strand
CTCTTTGCAGATCCAACAACAGTTTCAAATCTTGGTATTATTTTTGGGGCATTAGCAGCTTCTGCTCTTGCTGGTAATTTTTTTAAAGCTTCGCTTATTAATAAAAAAATATTAATTGCCGCTATCCTTGGAGGTTTCTTTATGGGTTATGGTGCAAGACTTAGTTTTGGTTGCAATGTCGGCGCTTTATTTAGCGGTATTGCTTCAGGATCTTTGCACGGCTGGGTTTGGTTTTTATTTGCTTTTATAGGTTCAATGATTGGCGTGAGGTTTAGAAGGTTATTTTATTCATGAAACGTATAGTTTACCTAGTTGTTTTAACACTTTGTTTAACTTTTGCTTTCCTCGATCATGACAGTAACGGGGTTGCTTACAACCCATTGTTCCATAGTCATGATGATCAAACGGGTGGGGCATCCCAATCCATTTCTATGCCATGTGGGCTAGGTGGGTCAGAAAATCACAAGCATTAAATTTTTTTCACCATCCACAATTAAGCCATAATCCGGGAATACATGCTGCTCCGCTTAACTTAACAAAAGGCAAACTATGAGAGTCCTTATGTCTCTTGTAATGTTGTTCGCTGTAACAACACAAGTCTTTGCTAATACTGAAGTAAAAGAACTTAGCAAAGATCAATTCATCGAAATCCAGTTAAAAGATGGAGTGACTGCAGATGAAGCAGAAAAAATGTTCGTTGAATTAGATATCAATAAAGATGGAAAACTATCTGTTGAAGAACAGTCTAACTAGTTAAAAAATCTTTATTTAAAAATGCGGAGGTTTGATTACGTTTTCCCCCTCCGCATTTTTTAATCAATTATCTCTTTCTTTAATTTTAATTTAAATATGATAGTCCACATTGATGAAATCTAATATTTTTTTATTTCTTGGAGCACTATTATTTTGGTCTGCTACATGGAGTATTATTAGTCTAACTCAAGTGAATATTGATTTAGATCCAGCTATTTCAGTTTTTATAAGGTTTATTTTAGCAGGTTTAATTATTTTAATTTATGTAGCTTTTACAAAAAGAAAATTATTTTTTTCTTTAAAAGAGCATATTTATTTTTTTATTTTAGGAATTTTTTTATACAGTGGAAATTATATTTTTTTTTATAACTCTAATGTTTATTTACCTTCAAATATTCCAGCTACAGTTTTTTGTCTTTTAACAATATTTAATATTTTAGGAGAAAAATTTATTTTTAAAAAACCAATTACAAGACCAATGTTATCTGGAGCATTACTTGGAATTAGTGGAATTGCTATTATTTTTTATGAAGATTTTTTAAATTTTAATTTAAACTCAGGATCAACTTTAGGTTTGATGT
The DNA here is from genome assembly GCA_038110645.1 of Candidatus Pelagibacteraceae bacterium. Taxonomy (GTDB): domain Bacteria; phylum Pseudomonadota; class Alphaproteobacteria; order Pelagibacterales; family Pelagibacteraceae; genus HIMB114. The sequence goes on along the minus strand of JAYNJZ010000089.1, from coordinate 872 downwards.
TTGCGTTACTTGCAACATTATCAGCATCTATTGGTAATTTAATTGCTATATATAATAAGAGAAATTTTAATATCCCACTTTTACAAAATGTTGCTTACGCAATGATCTATGGTGCTTTGGTTGCATTGCTCGTTTCATTAATTAAAGGTAATGAATTTTATATTCCATTTAACAATCTTAGCTACATGATAGGACTTGCTTATTTAATTATTTTTGGATCTATCGTTTCATTTCTCTGTTATATTCGTTTTATTGAAAATACGTCAGCATCAACTGGTGGATATATCGGTGTTGTGATGCCAATCTTAGCATTAATAATTGCTATGATTTTTGAGAATGTAAAACCAGATGTTCATTTTTTAATAGGGTTACCTGTTGCTATATTAGGTTTAATATTAATTTTAAAACAAGAATCAGTTAAAAAGTAAAAATATATGAAAGATTTTTTTGTTTATATTGGAATTGCAATATTATTTGTTTTACCAATTATTTGGCTTGTATTGACTTTACAAGGTTAGCATAAATAATTAAAAAAATTTTTATTTTTTTTTATTTTCCGACCAGATATGTAAAACTCCAAAAGCTGCAATAAAGAAAGGTAAGAATACTAACCATGTATTTTGATTTTTGGTTAAAGTCAGAATAGTCGAAATCGTTACTAAAATAACATACAATCCAATTAATTCTTTTTTGTGTCTTTTCATAAAAGCTTTATAAACAAAATATGATTCAATTTCATCCTTCAAGATCTAACGCATTAGAACAACTTCAATCCTTTGTTGAAAATCATTTAGGGTTATATGCAAGGGATCGTAATTTTGATTTTGGACCTGAGAAAAGAACCAATACTTCTTGTTTATCTCCTTATGTCA
>JAYNJZ010000088.1:0-2372 GCA_038110645.1 Candidatus Pelagibacteraceae bacterium | reverse complement strand
CAAAGCTTTTATCATCAAAAGTTTTTTTTGATGTTTTTAAAGCTTTTTCTGCCTCAGCTTTTCCATGAAGCATTTTTGTAGCTTCATTTGCTAAAACTATTTTAGCATCATTAATATTTTCCCCTTTCAATTCTGATAATTTGTTAATTTCTTCTTCAGAAAGTTCTGTAAATAATTTTAAATAATTAATAACATCTCTATCATCAGTATTTCTCCAAAATTGCCAGTAATCAAAAGAAGATAAAAGTTCTTTGTCTAACCAAACAGCACCTTTCTCAGTTTTACCCATTTTCGTACCAGAAGAGGTTGTCACAAGAGGGGTTGTAAGACCGTATGCCTCTTTTGATTTTGTTCTTCTTATTAACTCAACTCCGTTTACAATATTGCCCCATTGGTCGGACCCACCAATTTGCAGCAAGCATTCATGTGTTTCATAAAGTTTCATAAAATCATAAGCTTGAAAAATCATGTAATTGAACTCTAGGAAACTTAAAGATTGTTCTCTTTCTAATCTTAATTTTACACTATCAAAAGTTAACATTTTATTAATAGTAAAATGCTTTCCATAATCTCTTAAAAAATTAATATAATTTAAATCTTTGAGCCAATCTTTGTTATTTACAAAAATTACTTTATTATCTCCTTCATTTGATAGAAAATTTGAAAATATTTTCTTTATACTGTTGACATTTTTTTTAATAATATCTTCACTTAAAATTTTTCTACTTTCTTCTTTTCCAGACGGATCACCTATTAATGTAGTGCCCCCACCTAACAAAACTATTGGGGTATGGCCAAGCTTTTGAAGTTGCCTCAAACACATAATTTGCAAAAGGCTACCAACATGAAGAGATTTGGCAGTACAATCAAAACCGACATAAAAATGAATTTTCTTACTATCTAATAATTTGTCCAAAGCACCTTCATTTGTGCATTGAAAAAAATAACCACGATTTTTAAATATATTTAATGCATTCACTGTCATTTTTTTTTGAATACAGTATTTAATGGTTATTTTAAAGTTATAAATATGAACAAAACCTTTAATTCTATAGGTACGATGTCTGGCACATCCTTTGATGGCATTGATATTTCACTATGTACAACTGACGGGCAAGATATTTTTAAAAACCATATTAATTTATATCAACAATTTGATAACCAAACAAAAAAAGATCTAAAGAAATTAAAAAATAGTATAAAAAATCATGAAGATTTAACAAAAATAAAAAAAACTAAATTATTTAAAGAAATAGAAGATAAAATTACTAATCTTCACATTAAATTAATAAAAGAATTAATTTTACAGAGCAGGGAAAATATTGATTTAATTGGTTTTCATGGAATTACTTTATTTCATGATGCAAAAAGTAAATTTACTTTTCAATTAGGAAATATTGAAAAATTATTTAAGGAAACAAAAATACCAATCATTTATAATTTGAGACACAACGATCTTAAAAACGGTGGTCAGGGTGCACCATTAACTCCCATTTTTCATAAATTGATTTTACAAAAATTAAAAGCTTCAACTTTTGATGGCATCGTAAATATTGGAGGGATTTCAAATATTACTTATATCAAAGATAATAAATTATTTGCGACTGATATTGGTCCTGGAAATTGTTTGCTAGATGATTGGTGCAAGTTATTTTTTAATTATGATTATGATAAAGATGGAAAAAAATGTTTAACAACTGAGCCTGATTTGATAACAGCCAATAATTATATTGATCGTTTTAATTTTAATAAAAATACCTCTTTTGATTATAATGATTTTTCAATTTCAGAATTTAGAAGTTTAGAAAAAGACATTGGACTTTCAACCTTAGCTTATATTACCGCAAATTTAATTTTAACTTATCTAAATGAAAAAAAAATTTATAAAGTTTTAGTTTCTGGTGGAGGAAGAAAAAATAAAGCTATTATGAATTACTTGAAAGATAGAGCTTTTAATATTGATGATTTGAAATTTGATGGCGACTTTATTGAGTCACAAGCATTTGCTTACCTCGCCTCTAGATCATTAAACAAACTACCAATTACATTTCCCGAAACAACAGGAGTAAAAAACCCTTCATGTGGTGGTGAAATTAGAAAAGCCTAGATTCTTTTTTAATATAACCGTCAATGCAATCAACTAAGTTTTTTTCTTTATTAGTAAAAAAATGGTTTGCACCTTTGATTTCATTAAAATCAACTGTTATATTTTTTTGACTGACTAATTTTTCTTTTAAAATAATCAATGTATCTTTTGGCACTAGTTGATCCTGGTCTCCATGAATAACAAGGCCTGATGTTGGGCAGGGAGCTAAAAAATTAAAATCAAAAATATTTGGTTGTGGTGAAATTGAAATAAATCTAAAAATTTC
>JAYNJZ010000087.1:0-2549 GCA_038110645.1 Candidatus Pelagibacteraceae bacterium | reverse complement strand
AAAGGATCTATTTTAAAAATATTATTATCGACATAATCATCTAAAAATTTTCCAGCATCATCTCTGCTAATGCCTAAAGTTGTCTGGGTTAAGTCATTTGTTCCAAAGCTAAAGAAATCAGCATACTTTGAAATATCTTTTGCATTTAGTGCTGCTCGAGGCAGTTCAATCATCGTACCGACCAAATAGTCTAATTTTTGATTATGTTTTTTTGAGATTTCTTTAGCCTTACTATCAACTAGTTCTCTTAAAATTTGTAATTCTTGACCCGTTGCAACTAATGGAATCATGATTTCAGGTAAAACTTTAATTTTTTCTTTTTTACACTCGACTACGGCTTCAAAAATTGCTTCACATTGCATTTCGTAAATTTCAGGGTAAGAAATAGCTAATCGGCAACCACGATGACCTAGCATAGGATTTTCCTCATGAAGATCTGAAATCCTGTCTTTTATTTCTTTTTCAGAAATATTTAATGAAGATGCTACAGAGGATATTTCTTTTTCACTTTTAGGCAAAAATTCATGTAATGGTGGATCAAGTAATCTTACGGTTACCGGCAATCCCTTCATGATAGTAAATATTTCTTTAAAGTCTTTTTTCTGGAAAGGTAAAATCTTAGCTAAAGCAGCGCTTCGATCATCTTTAGATTTTGATAAAATCATTTGTCTTACATATAAAATTCTTTCTTCATCAAAGAACATGTGTTCAGTTCTACATAAACCAATACCTTCTGCTCCAAATTCTCGAGCAACTTTTGTATCTAATGGAGTTTCAGCATTTGTTCTAACTTGCATTTTTCTAATTTTATCAGCCCAAGACATGATTGTAGAAAAGTCACCTGAAATGTCAGGTTTAATCGTTTTTACCTCGCCTGACATTACTTCACCACTTGAACCGTCAATGGTAATAATATCTCCTTCTTTAAATATTCTTTCTCCAACTTTAAATTCTTTGTTTTGATAATCGATTTGAATACTTCCAGATCCAGATACGCATGGTTTTCCCATGCCTCTTGCAACAACCGCAGCATGGCTTGTCATTCCTCCTCTGCAGGTTAATATTCCTTCGGCTGCATTCATTCCATGAATATCTTCTGGTGAAGTTTCCAATCTCACTAATATAGTTTTTTGATTTTGCGATTTTAAAGCTTCAGCATCATCAGCTGAGAATGTAATTTTTCCTGATGCTGCTCCTGGTGATGCTGGTAAACCTTTTGCAATAATATCTTTTTCTGCTTTTGGATCTAGTGTTGGATGAAGTAACGTATCAAGCATTTTAGGATCTACACGTAAAAGAGCTTCTTCTTTTTTAATTAAATTTTCCTTTACCATATCGACCGCAATCTTAATCGATGCCTTAGCCGTTCTTTTTCCTGATCTAGTTTGCAGCATCCAAAGTTTTTTATTTTCAACAGTAAATTCTATATCTTGCATATCTTTGTAATGTTTTTCCAATTTTTTATAAATTTTTACTAACTGCGAATAAACTTTTGGCATTGTTTCTTCCATAGAAAGTGCATCTGACTTTGCTTCTAGTCTTGCTTTTTTTGTAATATTTTGAGGTGTTCTTATTCCTGCAACAACGTCTTCGCCTTGTGCATTAATCAAATACTCGCCATAAAAACTTTTTTCACCAGTTGATGGATTTCTTGTAAATGCAACACCTGTTGCGCAATCGTCACCCATATTTCCAAAAACCATAGACTGAACATTTACAGCAGTGCCCCATTCTTCAGGAATATTATTTAACTTTCTGTAAGTTTTGGCTCTTTGATTTCTCCATGATTGAAAAACTGCCCCAATTGCACCCCATAATTGTTCATAAACATTTTGAGGAAAGTCTTTGTTGATTTCTTTCTTTATTACATCTCTAAAATCTTTAATTAATTTTTTCCAATCTTCAGCGCCTAGGTCGGTGTCTAAAGTTACACCTTTTGTTAATTTATAATTTTCGATTAAGTCTTCAAAATTATGATGGTCAACACCAAGCACAACATTGCTATACATTTGTATAAAACGTCTATAACTATCATAGGCAAAAGTTTCATTTTTAGTCTTGGCAGATAAACCAAGAACAGTCTCATCATTCAAACCTAAATTTAAAACAGTATCCATCATGCCGGGCATGGAAACTCTTGCACCAGATCGAACAGAAACAAGTAAAGGATTTTTTTTATCACCAAATTGTTTTCCAATTTTTTTTTCTACATTTTTAATTGCTAATTTGACTTGCTTATCTAAACCTAATGGGTTTTTACGATTTCTTTTATAATATTCATTACAAGCCTCTGTACTGATCGTAAATCCAGGTGGGACTGGTAAGCCAATTTTAATCATTTCAGATAAATTTGCACCCTTGCCTCCTAGTAAATTTTTTAGGCCTATTTTGTCTTTTTTTGGAGTTTTGCTAAAATTATAAACCCAGGTTGCCATTATTTAAGATCCATCTAGTTTTGAAAAATCCGTAAATTTTTCAAATGTTTTACATAACAAAGTTAATAATTCTAGCCTATTTTTTCTTACCTGTTGATTATCATCATTAACTTT
>JAYNJZ010000086.1:0-2568 GCA_038110645.1 Candidatus Pelagibacteraceae bacterium | reverse complement strand
GTAAAGATACTGTAATTATTGTTAATAGTTGTGGCGATGCCAAAAAAGATAGGGATATTTTAAAGAAAAGATTGGGTAAAAAAATTTAATATGAGTCTTATTAAAAAAACATTTCAAATTTGTAAAAAAGAAAAGCGCCCTGCTCTTTTAACTTTTACTGTTGCTGGTGATAATTCTTACAAAAATTCATTGGAAATTTTGAAATATATCTCACCACATGTTGACATTTGTGAAATGGGCATGCCTCATAATACTCCAGTTGCAGATGGTGGTCAGATACAAAACTGCTCGCACCGTGCTTTAAAAAATGGAATTAAAATAAAAGATATTTTTAAAATCACAAATCAGTATAAAAAATTTAAATTTGCAAAACCTATTGTTTTGATGGGTTACTTTAATACAATTAAACAGTTCTGTGAACAAAATTTTATTAATCAATGTAAAAAAAATAAAGTTGATGGTTTAATTGTTGTAGACCTTCCTTGGCCAGAAAATAAAAATTTTGCTACAAAATGTAAAAAAAAATCAATTAATTTTATTCAATTAGTTGCGCCGACAACCTCAAATGAGAGATTAAAAAAAATCATTCGAGACTCTCATGACATGGTTTATTATATCAGTATGTTATCTACAACAGGTGGCAAATTAAAAGTTAATCCAAAAAAAATTATTCAAAATTATCAAAAAATCAAAAGACTTAATAAAAATAAAAATGTTGTGATAGGCTTTGGTATTACAGAAAAAACCATTGCATCTCTTAAAAAAGCAGATGGACTTGTTGTTGGGAGTGCACTTTGTAAAACAATTACAGATTCGGTTAATCAAAGAAAAAAGCCGGCAATTGCTGCAAAAAAAATGGTAATGAAATTAAAGTCTAAATTAGCTTAATAAAATCAACATTTTTAGAACAGTCACATTGTAGCCAAAGTTTTAAAGTTTATGATAAAATAACTTTATGACTAATTGGTTAGAAAAGATTTTATCAAAAGCAAAAGCTGCTGGCGCAAAATTATCAGATTCATTTAAGAAAAAAACAATCGAAAATGCTGATCTATGGAGTTCTTGTCCTGAATGTAAAAAAATGTTTTTAGGAAAAGAGCTTAAAAAAAATATGCACGTTTGTACTCAGTGCGATTATCATTTCAGAATAAGTGCGGATGAAAGATTTAAAATATTTTTTGATAATGCTTCTTATGAAATGATAGATACCAAAAGACTAGCAGAAGACCCTAATAAATTTAAAACCGAACTCAAAGCTTATAAAGACCAACTTAAATCTGCAAAAAAGAAAACTAAACAAACTGCATCTCTTGTATCAGCTCACGGAAAAGTAAACGGATTAGATATGATTTGTTCATCATTTGATTTTAATTTTAATGGTGGAACATTAAGTATGCAGTCTGGTCAAAATTTTTATGAAGCTTGTGAATATGCAGTTAAGAATAAAGTGTCAGCGCTCACAGTATTTATCACAACGGGAGGAGCTGCTCTACAAGAGAATTTATTTGCGCTTTACCAAATGCCAAAAACAATTCTAGGTGTTCAAATGTTAAAAGAAAATAAAATTCCTTATTTTGTTGTAGCTAACGTGAATATCGGCGGAGTAAGTGCTAGCTTTGGTTCACTTGGTGATTTTCATATTATGGAACCAGGCAAAAAAACAATCTGGGGATTTGCTGGAAAACGTGTTGTTCAAGGAACAATATCTGAACCTTTACCAGAAGACTTTCAATCTGCATCACATGTGATTACAACTGGGGCAATTGATATGATTACGCATAGAAAAGATCAAAAAAATGTTATTTCAAATTTAGTTTCTATTCTTCTTAAAAAAGAGAATGTACAGCATTCTACACTCGCTAGTTCAGAAGAGGCACAAGCTGTAAATCAGTAGTGTAGTGTCTCACTCCAAAAAATTACAATTTATTTTAAATAAACTTTATGAGCTTAACCCTGATAAGATTGAACTTAAACTTGATCGCGTTTTAAGGCTTACAAATGACCTTGGTAACCCTCATAAAAAACTAAAAAATGTAATCACAGTAACTGGAACCAATGGCAAAGGAGGTACAGCATTTTATTTAAAAGAAATTTTACAAGCTCATGGTTATAGTGTTGCATTGTTTCAATCTCCTTTTCTTTATAATTTTTTAACAAGATTTTTAATTAATGGTGAACCTTTAGATGAAGAAAAATTTATTAAGTACGTCATAGAAGTTGATAAAGTAAATAACAATCAAGATATTACTTTTTTTGAATATATAACTTGTATTGCCTTTAAAGCATTTGAAGAAGCAAAATGCGATTTTAATATTATGGAAACTGGGCTTGGTGGAAAATATGATAGTACCAATGTTGATTACCAAGATCTAAAAGCACAAGTGCTAACTCCTATTAGTATGGATCATAAAGATTTTTTAGGAGATACGCTTAAAGAAATCACGCATAATAAATGCGGAATTATTAAAGACAATTCCAATGTCATTATTGCAAAACAAGGCAGTGAAGTTCTGGGTTACATTGATGAAGAATTAAAAAGAAAAAAAATAAAAAAATATATTTTTTCTG
>JAYNJZ010000085.1:0-2626 GCA_038110645.1 Candidatus Pelagibacteraceae bacterium | reverse complement strand
TAAATCCATGTCTTCTGGCTCTAACTTTTTTACTTGGTTGATAAGTTCTTTTCATTGCTATAATTAATTTTGGGCACTTATAAGAAATTCTTATTTGTATGTACAGTAAAAATAATTGGCAATATTACTAATGAATAGACTATCAAAAATTAAAATTTTTCTCGGTTTTACTTATTTAGCTATTGTAACAGCTGTTGTTATTGCTTTTTTTTATTATGGAGCCAATACCTTTCTTAGTCCTTCTTACTTAGTGGAAAATAAAAAATATATTTTTGAATTAAGAGATCAAAATCTTTTTATTATTAGTTTAGCATATTTCTTTTTTTCTATTATCTGGGTATTTCTTATGGGTTTTGGAACTCCTTTAGCAATATTTGCTGGCTTTGCATTTGGAACAGTTTTAGGATCTGCATTATCAATTTTTTCTTTTACAATAGGAGCAACCCTTCTGTATATTTTTGCTAATCTTTATTTTAAGGATCTGGTTGAAAAATATCTTGGCAGTAAATATTCAGGACTTAAAAATAATATTCAAGCAAATGAATTAATTTATTTTTTTAGCTTAAGAGTTGTTCCAGGGATTCCATTTCCCATAAAAAATTTATTGCCAGTTCTTTTTAGTATGAAAGTTAAAAATTATTTTTTGGCAACACTATTTGGTGAAGCATTGCCTCTTATAATATCTATAAGTATTTTTAGCGGTTTATCAAATGCTTTTGAAAGTGATAAAGATTTAAATTTAAATTTATTATTTGATCCTGAAATTTTTTTCCCTTTACTAGCATTAGCAATGATGTCTTTAATTGCAAATTATGTAAAAAAAAAATACTTTGGTAAAAATATATAAATGAGATTTATAACTTTTGAGAAAGATAAAAAAGTCAAACTAGGTTTAGATATACCAAATGAAGGTATTATAGACTTACAAAATTTAGATAAATCTATTCCTAATGATTTAAATGATTTAATAAAAAACTATTCATTGTTAGAGACTAAATTAAAATCTTTTAACACTAAAGATAATGTTCATTATAAAAATAATGAAGTAAAAATTTTAGCTCCAATTCCTATTCCAGTTAGAGATATCATTTGTGTTGGAAAAAATTACGCTGAACATGCAAAAGAAGTTCAAAGATCATCATTCAATACTCTTCAAGGCAAGCAAGCTGTTCCATCAAAGCCAATTATTTTTAATAAGGCTACGACTTCAGTTATTGGACCAAGTGATAAGATTGAAACTAAAAATGACGAAACAAACACAACAGATTATGAAGGCGAGCTTGGCGTCATCATAGGAAAAAGAGCTAAACATGTTAGCCAAGCAAACGCTTTTGATATTATTTTTGGTTATACAATAATTAATGATGTAACAGCTAGAGAGTTACAGAATAATCATAAGCAATGGTTTCTTGGAAAAAGTCCAGATACATATTGTCCTATGGGTCCAGTAGTAATAACAAAAGATGAAATTTCAAATATTGATGAGGTTAAATTACAAACTTTTGTAAATGAAGAAGAGAGACAAGTTGGGATTGTAAAAGATATGGTATTTAATATTCCTTTGTTAATAGAAACCTTAACTAAGTCGATGACATTGGTTGAAGGAGATATTATTGCTACAGGAACTCCATCTGGTGTTGGCATTGGGTTTGATCCACCTAAATTTTTAAAACCAGGTGATAGAGTAAAAGTTTCAATTGATCCTATAGGAATACTTGAAAACGAAGTCATTTGACCATATAAACCTGCCATGGCCTTTGAATTACCAAAATTAGATTACGCAAATGATGCTCTTGCACCAGTGATGTCACAAGAGACATTAGATTTGCACCATGGAAAACATCATCAAACTTACGTTACAAATTTAAATAATTTAGTTAAAGACACAGAATTAGCCAATGCCTCATTAGAAGATATTATTAAAAAAACAGCAAATGATACTGCAAAAGCAGGAATTTTTAATAATGCTGGACAGCACTGGAATCATATATTGTTCTGGAAATGTATGAAACCAAAAGGGGGTGGAGCAATACCTTCTGAGTTGGAAAAAAGAATTGTATCTGATTTTGGAAGTGTTGATAAATTTAAAGAAGACTTTATTCAAGCTGGTGTGACTCAATTTGGTTCAGGTTGGGCATGGTTAGCAATTGATAATGGCAAGTTAGTAGTCACAAAATCTGCAAATGCATCTAATCCTCTGGTTCATAATATGAAACCAATACTTGGTTGTGATGTTTGGGAACACTCTTATTATGTAGATTATAGAAATAGAAGACCTGACTATTTAAAGGCTTTTATTAATGACCTAGTTAATTGGGAATACGTTGCTTCTCTTTTAGATTAATTTAACCTAATTCTTTTGCTTTTTTAAATAAGGATACCATTTTTGGTACATCTATTCTTTTGGTATTTACGTTTCTTGGTGATGGGTGGTAACAGCCAAGTAAAACTACACCATTCATTTTATATTTTACGCCATGACCAAATTTAAAGGACCCGGTAATACCATAATTATTCTTAAAAAATTTTATACAGGCATCAAAAGCTATTTTTCCAAGAGTGATGATAACTTTTTTATTTTTTAACATATCAAGCTCTTCTTTAAAAAAATTAGAACAATTTTTTA
>JAYNJZ010000084.1:0-2753 GCA_038110645.1 Candidatus Pelagibacteraceae bacterium | reverse complement strand
TTTAAACACAAATAAAATAAAAATAAAAAATATTTTTCAATTGTTATACCACCACCTAATGTGACCGGAAGCTTACATATGGGCCATGCTTTAAATAATTCTATTCAAGATTTGTTAATAAGATTTAATAGAAACAAAGGTTTAGAAACGCTTTGGCAGCCTGGCACTGATCATGCTGGTATAGCAACTCAATTAGTTGTTGAAAAACAATTAATTGAAAAAGGAATATCTAGAAAAGCACTAGGAAGAAAAAAGTTTTTAGAAGAAGTTTGGAAATGGAAAGAGCAATCTGGAAATATTATTACAGGACAATTAAAAAAACTTGGCTCATCATGTGATTGGTCAAGAGATCGTTTTACGATGGACAAAGGTTTGTCAGAAGCTGTTATAAAAGTCTTTGTAGAATTATTTAATAAAAAACTGATTTATAAAGATTTAAAACTAACAAATTGGGATACAAAATTACAAACAGCAATATCTGACCTTGAAGTTATTCAAAAGGACACTAACGGAAAGTTATATTATATTAAATATAAAATTGTTGACTCCGAAAACTTCATCACTATAGCTACTACAAGACCAGAAACAATGTTTGGTGATACAGCAGTTGCAGTTCACCCAAATGATCAACGTTATAAAGACATAATTAATAAACATGTTGTTATTCCAGTATCAAATCGAAAAATTAAAATTATCACTGATGATTATGCAGATCCTGAACAGGGTTCAGGAGCAGTTAAAATAACACCCGCTCATGACTTCAATGATTATACTGTAGGAAAAAGAAATAATTTAGAAATTATAAATATTTTAAATAAAGATGGTACATTAAATTTAAATGTTCCTCAAAATTATCAAAATATTGATAGACTTGTAGCAAGAGAAAAGTTGGTTAATGAGCTTGATAATCTTGGTTTTTTAGAAAAAATTGAAGATATAAAACATTCGGTTCCTTACGGAGATAGAAGTAATACTATTATTGAACCTTTGTTAACCGAACAGTGGTTTGTAGATGCAAAAAAATTAGCAAAAGATGCAATCTTAAAAGTTAAAAAAAAACAAACAAATTTTTTTCCTGATAATTGGAAAAAAACTTATTTTCAGTGGATGCAAAATATTGAACCGTGGTGTATTTCAAGACAATTATGGTGGGGACACCAAATACCAGCTTGGTACACGGATACTGGTGAAGTAATTGTTGCTGAAAATTTAAATGAAGCAAAAAAAATTGCCAGAAAGAAATTTAAAAAAAATATAATTTTAAAACAAGATCCTGATGTTTTGGATACATGGTTTTCATCTGCTCTTTGGCCATTTGCGACTTTGGGTTGGCCAAATAAAACATATGAACTAAAACGCTTTTATAAAACTTCTGTTCTGGTAACTGGTTTTGATATTATTTTTTTCTGGGTAGCTAGAATGATGATGATGGGTTTGCATTTTATGAAAGATGTACCTTTTGAGAATGTTTACGTTCATGCTCTTGTACGGGATGAGAAAGGTCAAAAAATGTCAAAATCTAAAGGAAATGTTATAGATCCATTAACCATAATAAATGAATATGGTGCCGACGCTTTGAGATTTACACTAATTTCCATGTCATCTCCAGGTCGAGATGTAAAATTATCAATTGATAGAGTCAAAGGTTATAGAAATTTTTTAACAAAAATTTGGAATACATTTAATTATTGTAAATTGAACAATGTTTTTAAATTAAAAAAAATTAATTTAAGTAAAATTGAAAACCCAGCAAATCAGTGGATTATAAAAACTTTAAATGATTATAAGAAAAAAGTTAAAAATAATATCGAGAACTATCGTTTTGATGAGTCTGCAAAAAATTTGTATTTATATATTTGGAATTATTTTTGTGATTGGTATATTGAATTTTCTAAACCCTTATTACAATCTAATAATAAAAAGGTAGTAGAAGAAACAAGAAATATACTTTTATACCTGCAAATTGAAAATCTTAGTTTATTACATCCTTTCATACCTTTTATTACCGAGGAGTTATGGTCATTATCTGGTTTGAAAAGTATTGAAAAAACAGATTTAATTAATTTTAATTTTAAAAAAGATTTTAAATTAAAAAAAACTGTTGGAATAAAAGAAATTGAATTTATTATTAATTTTGTATCAGATTTAAGATCAATAAAATCAAAACTTAATATTTCTCCTGGAAGTTTTGTTAACTTAAATCTAGATGATCTACCAAAGAATAATCAAAAAATAATCTTAAGAAACGATTTGCTTGTTAAAAGATTGGCCAGAATAGGAAGTTTTAATATCGAAAAAGGGTCTTTAAAAAAGGGTACGGTTATTTTAGCTGGTAATAAAATATCAATTACTTTTGCAGATGATATTGATATAGATAAACAAATTTCAATCTTAGAAAATAAAGTTAAATCACTCCAAACTCAAATAAAAAATGCAGAAAAAAAACTTCAAAATCAAAATTTTGTTAAAAAAGCTCCAAAAGATATAGTGAGTAAAGAAAAAGAACTTTTGGAAAATAACAAAAACGAGTATAAAAACCTTTCTGAAGTAATTTTAAGTTTAAAATGACTATAGATAAAAAAAACCTACCCAGCAGACACACAACAGTTGGCCCTGAAAGAGCGCCGCACAGATCTTTTTATTACGCAATGAATTTAACCGAAACCGATGTTGCAAAACCTTTTGTTGGTGTTGTTTCTACTTGGAATGAAGCTGCCCCTTGTAATATTGCACTCATGAGACAAGCACAGAGC
>JAYNJZ010000083.1:0-2771 GCA_038110645.1 Candidatus Pelagibacteraceae bacterium | reverse complement strand
TAGATTGTGCGAATGGCGCTGGATATAAAGCGGGACCAAAATTATTTAGATCACTAGGCGCAAAAGTTATAAGTATTGGAACCGATCCTAATGGATTAAATATTAATAAAAATTGCGGATCAACCTTTCCAAAAAAAATTCAATTAGCAGTAAAAAAATATAAAGCCCATATCGGTATTGCATTAGATGGCGATGCAGATCGAATTATTATTTGTGATGAAAAAGGAAGAATTATTGATGGAGATCAAATTATTGCAATGTTAGCCACAAGATGGAAAAGAAAAAAATTACTCAAAGGTGGTGTTGTTGGAACCTTAATGTCAAATTATGGATTAGAAAAATATTTTAGACAAAAAAAAATAAAATTTAAAAGAGCAGATGTTGGGGATCGTTATGTAAAAGAAGTGATGAAAAAAAATAATTTTAATTTAGGAGGCGAACAGTCAGGTCACATTATTTTAGGAAAATTTGCAACCACTGGTGATGGATTATTAGTTGCATTAGAAATTTTATTTAGTTTAAGAAAAAAGAAAAAAACAAGTAGCTTATTTAATTTGTTTAAACTAACTCCTCAGATTTTAGAAAATGTAACTGTTAAAGATAAAAATATTATTAATTCTTCAAAATGTAAAAAAGCTATCAGACAAGCTAATCAATTAATCAAAGGTCAAGGCAGAATGCTGATAAGAAAATCTGGAACTGAACCTAAAATTAGAATTATGGGTGAGTCTGATAATAAAAAATTATTGCAAAAGTGTATTTCAATTATTAAAAAAACTGTCCGTTAATGAAGCCTAGAGCAAAGATTTTAATTATTGCTGGATCAGACTCCTCAGGGGGAGCTGGCATTCAAGCTGATATTAAAACTGTATCAGCACTTGGCGGCTATGCCATGACAGCGGTAACTGCTATTACTGCTCAAAACACAACTGGAGTAAAATCTATTGTTGCAATTCCACCAAAGGAAATTGTTAACCAAATCATGTTTACGGTTAATGACATCAAGCCAGATGCAGTAAAAATTGGGATGTTACATTCTGCAGATGTCATCAAAAATGTGATGAATTGTCTAAAAAAAATTAAGACAAATAAAATTATTTTAGATCCAGTCATGGTTGCAAAAGGCGGGGCAAAATTAATCAATAATAAAGCGATAGAAGTTTTGGAAAGACAACTAATAAAACACTCATTTTTAATTACCCCTAACATTCCAGAGGCCGAAGTATTGTCTAAGATGAAAATTAATACTCCGGAGGATATGATTTATGCAGGTTCAATTTTAATTAATAAAGGGGCAACTAATGTTCTCATAAAAGGCGGCCATTTAAAAAGTCATTTTGTCAGAGATGTTCTTATCAATAAAAAAGAAATTAAAATTTTTAAAAATAGAAGAATACAATCTAAAAACACTCACGGCACGGGATGTACATTATCAAGCGCAATTACAACCTATTTGGCATGTGGAAAAACAATAAACAAAGCGTGCGAATTAGGGATTAAATATGTTAATCAAGCAATCGGATCAAAGATTAATTATGGAAAAGGTCATGGTCCAATTAACCATCTAACGTCTGTTAGTTTAAATAAAGAGTTTATATAAAAATGAAAAATGTTGCTGTTGTAGGTTCGCAGTGGGGTGATGAAGGCAAAGGAAAGATTGTTGATTGGTTATCCGATCAAGCAGATGTTGTTGTACGTTTTCAGGGTGGTCATAATGCAGGCCACACATTAGTCATTGATGGAGTAACCTTTAAATTAAAACTTTTACCGTCTGGAATTGTTAGACCAGGAAAAATATCAGTCATAGGTAATGGAGTAGTTGTTGATCCTTGGGCTCTTCTCGATGAAATAAAATCAATTCAAAAGCAAGGTGTAAAAGTTTCAGAAGAAAATTTAATCATTGCAGAAACTGCAAATTTAATTTTACCTTATCATAAGGAGATGGATGAAATTAGAGAAGATGCAGCCGGTAAAGGAAAAATAGGAACAACTAGAAGAGGAATTGGACCAGCTTATGAAGATAAAGTTGGAAGACGAGCTATTCGTGTTATGGATTTAAGATCAGAAAGCAATTTAGATCAAAGATTAGATGTTGTACTTCAACATCATAACGCTATCAGAAAAGGTTTAAAGAAAAAAGTTTATCAAAAAGAAGAGCTTAAAAAAGAGCTAATGAAAATTGCTCCAGAAATTTTAAAATATTCCCAACCTGTTTGGAAAAAAATTGACGAATTTAAAG
This sequence comes from Candidatus Pelagibacteraceae bacterium, assembly GCA_038110645.1. Classification (GTDB taxonomy): domain Bacteria; phylum Pseudomonadota; class Alphaproteobacteria; order Pelagibacterales; family Pelagibacteraceae; genus HIMB114. The sequence continues at coordinate 532 of JAYNJZ010000083.1, read as the reverse complement.
AACAAAATAAAAAAATATTATTTGAAGGAGCTCAAGGCATTTTACTTGACGTCGATCATGGTACTTACCCTTTTGTAACTTCGTCCAATACTGTCGCTGCAAATGCCGCAACAGGCTCTGGTTGCGGTCCTGACTCAATTAATAATGTTTTAGGAATTACAAAAGCATATACGACAAGAGTTGGAGAAGGTCCTTTTCCAACCGAACTTAATGATGCCGATGGAGAAAAATTAGGTAAGCGCGGTCATGAATTTGGTACAGTGACTAATAGAAAAAGAAGATGCGGATGGTTTGACGCCGTTCTTGTTAAACAAACTATAAAAGTTGCAGGCATTAAAGGAATTGTTTTAACCAAGTTAGATGTTCTTGATGATTTTGATGAAATTAAAGTATGCGTGAAATATGAACTCGATGGAAAGGAAATTGATTACTTTCCGGCAGCTGTCGAAGATCAAAAAAAAGTAAAGCCAATTTACAAAAATTTCCCAGGTTGGAAAACGGAAACTAGAGGAGCAAGGAGTATTGAAGATTT
>JAYNJZ010000082.1:0-2889 GCA_038110645.1 Candidatus Pelagibacteraceae bacterium | reverse complement strand
CAAAAGGCTGGATTAAATTATGTATCATGTTCACCGTATCGAGTTCCTATTGCAAGATTATCAGCTGCTCAGGCAAAGATTTTGTCTAAATAATTTTTTAAAACTCAAGAGAAAAATCAAAGTTTTTTACCGAGTGGGTAAGATAACCAAGCGATATTCTATTTACTCCAGTTTTTGCATATTGAATGATATTTTTTGGTGTAATATTTCCAGACGCTTCCGTTTCAATTTTTTTAGGTATTATCTTTAAAGCTTTTTTCAAATTGTTTGGTGTAAAATTATCTAGCAAAATTCTATTAATTTGTAAGTGAATAATTTGTTTTAATTGATTAATATTATCAACTTCAACATTTATTATTTTTTTATTTTTATTTTTTTTAATAACGGTAATAATTTTTTTTTGAAAATTATTTTCATTTAAATGATGATTATCTTTAATAAAAATTTCTTGTTCTAAGTTATATCTGTTGTTAGTTCCCCCACCAGTTTTAACAGCTTGTTTTTGCAAATATCTGAGACCTGGAATAGTTTTTCTTGTGCAGCAGATTTTAGTTTTATATTTTTTTGTTTTTTTTACTAATTTGTTTGTTTCTGTAGATACACCGGTTAAATGACCTAAATAATTAAGAAAAGTTCGCTCCCCCTTTAAAATAGACTTTGCATTACCTTTAATTTCTAAAACTTTTGATTTTTTTTTTAATTTTGCTCCGTCTTTTTTAAATAATTTTACCTTAAGTTTTTTATCTATTTTTTTAATAATTTCCTTAACAACATTTACACCAAACAGAACCCCTTCATTTTTTGAGATAATTTTTGCATTAATTTTGAAATTATTTGGAATTAAAAATTTAGTTGTTATATCTTGATGGGCTTTATCTTCTTCAATTGAAAGTTTGATTAATTGTTTAAGGATTTTATATTGATTTGTTTTCACAAAAAACTATCTGCCGACAGCAATCATTTTTTCAATAGCTCCCTTAGCTTTTGAAATAATTTTTTTATCAATTTCTATTAAGTTATTTTCTTCTTTGAGTGATTTTAAAATATTTTCCAAAGTAATCTTTTTCATATGGGGACAAAGATTACAAGGTTTTACAAAATTTATATTAGGGTTTTCTATTTGAATGTTATCACTCATTGAACATTCTGTGACTAAGAAAATATCTTTTGCTTTAGTATTTTTAACATAATTTATCATTGATCCTGTTGATCCAGTATAGTCTGAAGCTTTAATAACTTCAGGTGGACATTCGGGATGCGATATTACTTTAAGATTTGGATATTTTTTTCTTAATTCAAATATTTCTTTACCAGTAAATTGTTCATGAACTTCACATTTTCCTTTCCAAGAAATAATCTCAACATCTGTTTTACTAGCAACATATTTTGCTAAATATTCATCTGGAAGAAAAATCACTTTATTTACATTTAATGACTCTACAATTTTAACTGCATTGGCAGATGTACAGCAGATATCAGTTTCCGCTTTCACATCAGCTGAGGTATTAACGTAAGTTACCACAGGAACGCCAGGGTTATCTTTTTTTAATTTTTTTACATCTTCCGGTGTAATAGATTCTGCTAGAGAGCATCCAGCTGAGAAGTCAGGTAAAATTATTTTTTTTTCTGGAGACATAATTTTTGCAGTTTCGGCCATGAAATGTACACCGCACATTAAAATTTTATCAGTTTTTACTTTCGCTCCTTCAATAGCTAGTCCTAAAGAGTCACCTACAATATCTGCAACGCCATAAAAAATTTCTGGTGATTGATAGTTGTGAGCCATGATGGTCACATTTTTTTCTTTTTTTAATTTATTTATTTCATAAATATATGGAGCAATAGTTGTCCACTCAATTTCTGGTATTGAACCCTGAATTTTTTTGTACAGTTTATCTGTCTGACTTTCTACTTCAGAGCTAAATTTTAGTTCGCTACTCATAATTTCATTATAATATTTAATTAAAATAAATATTTAACATTAATGTCACATTTTATATTCTGAATATAGTAAAAAAAGCGGTCATGCTGGAATTGGTAGACAGGCACGGTTGAGGGCCGTGTGGGTTTTCCCGTGAGAGTTCAAGTCTCTCTGACCGCACCAAACTAAAAAAGCCATATTGGATAAATAATTTTTACCTCTTTCTTATTTTCAATATTTAAATTTCTATTTTTAAAATCATCAAAATTTAACATTTTTATTAATCCAAAATTTGGATTTGATGTCAAAACTTTTCCAACAACTTGATTATTATATTTTAAATCTTCATTAGATTTTAAAATTTCATCACTTTTAAGTAAAAAAATTCTCTTTGAAATTTTTTCCTTTAAATTCATTCTTGCAGTATTTTCTTGACCTACAAAACAACCTTTAGAAAAATCTATTGCATTTAACTCTTTCATATTTAATTCTAGTGAAAAATATTGATCCTTAATTATTGTAAAAATCTCATCTATTAAACCGTTTTCTGATAAAAATTTGTTATAATAATCTAGCGAGTCAAAAGCATTGTTTACACTCTCTTTATTTGAAATTAAAAAATACTTACCAAATTTTTTATTTCTTGGATCAGTAAACTCTATAATTGAATTAATTTTGAAGTTTGGATCGAGCGAAAAAATTATCTGATTTTGATTATCTATTTCAATTGTTATTTTAGATCTTAACTTATAAAAATTGAGTTTATTAATTAAATCTTTTGTTAAATAGTCATCAATAATTATTAAATATTGATTGTTTGTTTTCGTTAAAAAAAAATGGCTAGAAAGCTTTCCCTGCGGGGTGAGTAAGCATGCGTAGATAGCACTATTATTATTAATTTTCTTTACATCATTAGTAATAATATTATTTAAAAAATTATCAGTTTCATCCCCAGTTATTGAAATTAT
>JAYNJZ010000081.1:0-3000 GCA_038110645.1 Candidatus Pelagibacteraceae bacterium | reverse complement strand
TGCCAGAAAATCATAAATTAAGATTTATGCAAAATGCACTTTTGCTTCCACATCTAGGCTATGTAACAAAAGAGAATTATTTTATCATGTATTCTCAGATGGCCGAAAATTTAAAAGAATTTATGTCTGGAAATACTCTTAGAGAAATAAATTAAAATTATTTAATTACTTTCCAAATTCCTTCTGCGGTCGCTAAAAGCCTTTCTTCACATTTTAGTTCACCGTACATAAACAGTAATGAACTTGTTTGTTTTTTCATCTTTGCATAACCTAAAATTTTGTCACCTGGTTTTGAACCTCCAATAAAGTTAATATTTAAACTTATTGTAACCGCTACACCTTTAATAAATTGGTGTGCAGAAGTTCCCATTCCAGAGTCAAGGATTGACATAATATATCCACCGTGTGTTGTTCCGCTTGCATTCATATGAAAATCTTGAAGTGTTGTTGTATATTCATATTCAGTGTCTGATATTTTTCTAAATTCCAATCCACCATTATGTTTCATGAAGCCAACTTTGCTAATATTTCTAAAATTTTCCATTTTAATTTTTTGGTTTAAATATTAATGCCTTACCATTATTGCAATATCTTTTTCCTGTTGGCTGAGGTCCATCATCAAATATATGTCCATGATGACTATCACATGTTGAGCAATGGTATTCTGTTCTAGGGTACCCTGTATGATGATCAATTTTTGTTTCAAAAACATCTGGTTCTGCTTTAAAAAAAGATGGCCAACCACTTCCACTTTCATATTTTGATTCTGATGAAAAAAGTTTTATCCCGCATCCAGCACAATGATAAGAACCTTCTCTTTTTTCCTTATTAAGCTCACTCGAGTTTGGCATTTCAGTACCTTCTTCTCTCATAATGATATATTGTTCAGCCTCTAGTTGTTTTTGCCATTCAATATTAGATTTTGTTATCTTTTTCTTGTTATTCATTATCTTAAATTTCTTGTCGCATTGTAAATATTGATTTTTTTTAATAAATCATTCGCAATTTTACCAAATATAGGAGATCCTTATCAATGAAAAAAAGTTTAGATAGTTTTAAATCCCTAAAAAAGTTATCAGCTGGCTCAAAAGAATTCAATTATTTTGATTTGAAAGAAGCTGAGAAAAATGGACTTGAAGGAATTAACAAACTACCTAAATCATTAATGGTTTTATTGGAAAACCTTTTGAGAAAAGAAGATGGAGTTGCAGTAAAAAAGGAACAAATTATTGCAATTAAAAATTGGTTAAAGACAAAAAAATCTGACACTGAAATAGCATACACGCCCGCAAGAGTTTTGATGCAAGATTATACTGGTATCCCAGCTGTAGCAGATTTAGCGGCCATGAGAGATGCGGTTGCTGCAAAAAAAATGGATCCATCAAAAATTAATCCATTATCAAAAGTAGATTTAGTTATAGATCATTCTGTGATGGTAGATAATTATGCAGGAAAAGATTCTTTTAAAAAAAATGTTGAAGTAGAATTTTCTCGTAATGGAGAAAGATATGAATTTTTAAAGTGGGGGCAAAAGGCTTTTGATAATTTTTCAGTAGTTCCCCCAGGAACTGGAATTTGTCACCAAGTAAATTTGGAATATTTGGCAAAAGTTGTTTGGACCGGTGAAGTAGAAGGTGAAGCTTATGCATATCCAGATACACTTGTAGGAACAGATAGTCATACTACCATGGTCAATGGTTTAGCTGTGTTAGGGTGGGGCGTAGGTGGAATCGAAGCTGAAGCTGCGATGCTAGGTCAACCTATTTCCATGCTGATACCAGAAGTTATTGGTTTTGAATTAACTGGAAAATTAATAGAGGGAATGACGGCAACAGATTTAGTTTTAACAATTGTTAAGATGTTAAGAGAAAAAGGTGTAGTCGGTAAATTTGTTGAGTTTTATGGAAGTGGTTTAAAAAATTTAACTTTAGCTGATAGAGCAACAATTGCAAACATGGCTCCTGAGTATGGAGCTACATGCGGATTCTTTCCAATTGATGAAGAGACTCTAAAATATCTTGAGTTTTCAGGAAGAGACAAAGATACAATTAATCTTGTAGAAAAATATGCAAAAGTTCAAGGCATGTGGGCGAGTGACGGTATGGAATTTACCGATACTTTATCATTAGATATGTCAAAAGTTGTTCCAAGTATTTCTGGGCCAAAAAGACCTCAAGATAAAGTTGAACTTAATATTGCGGCTAAAGCATTTAAAGCAAGTTTTAAAGAAAATACGAAAAGAGATAAATTTGAGGAGAACGAGGTTTCTGGTGAAGACTATAAATTAAGAGATGGAAATATTGTGATTGCTGCAATTACATCTTGTACTAACACATCAAATCCGAGTGTATTAATTGGTGCAGGCTTAGTAGCTAAAAAAGCAATTGAAAAAGGTTTAAAGGTTAAGCCCTGGGTTAAGACATCTTTAGCACCTGGATCTCAAGTTGTAACAGATTATTTAGACAAAGCAGGTTTAACTCCTTACTTAGATGATCTTGGTTTCAATTTAGTTGGATATGGTTGTACTACATGTATTGGAAACTCAGGTCCGTTGGATGATAAAATTTCAAAATCAATTAGAGACAAAAATTTATATGCAGTTTCAGTACTTTCTGGAAATAGAAACTTTGAAGGAAGAATAAGCCCAGATGTTAAAGCAAACTATCTAGCATCACCTCCTCTTGTTGTTGCATACGCTATTGCTGGTTCTATGGATGTAGATTTGTTCAATGATCCAATTGGTCAAGATAAAGATGGAAAAGATGTTTTTATGAAAGATATTTGGCCATCAAATAAAGAAATTGAAGATTTGATTTTAAAATCAATAAGTGCTGAAATGTTTAAATCTAGATACGCAAATGTTTCAGAAGGTCCTAAAGAGTGGCAAGATATAAAGGTTGCTGAAAGCGATATTTACAATTGGAATGATGGATCAACTTATGTAAAAAAACCTCCATTTTTTGAAAACTTACCAGAGAAACCTGAAGGCTTTAAAGAAAT
>JAYNJZ010000080.1:0-3048 GCA_038110645.1 Candidatus Pelagibacteraceae bacterium | reverse complement strand
TTTTAATTTCAAACCTACAAGGCTCAATTTTTTAATGTTTCAAGCCTGTTTTTTAGTCTATCTAAATCTTCAGGCAAATCTGAGGCATAAAAAACTTCTTCATTGGTTTTAGGATGAATAAACCCAAGTGTATGCGCATGTAATGCCTGTCTTTTCAAAGATTTTAAAATATCCTCAAACTCTTGATCAATGCCTCTAATTTTTTTTATTTTTTTTCCATAAGTCTGGTCACCTAAAATTGGATTTCCTTTATGAGACATGTGGACTCTAATTTGGTGAGTTCTTCCCGTTTCGAGGATACATTTAACCATACTAATATCTGGAATTTTTGATCCTTTAAAAACTTCTAATGTTTCATAATTGGTAATTGCATCTTTCCCTTTTAAAACATCGGCGCTCATTTTTTGTCGATTTGTTTTATTTCTTCCAATTAAAGTTTCTATTCTTCCATGAAGGGGTCTTAGGATTCCATAAACAAAAACTAAGTAGCTTCTTTTAATTGAATGTTCCTCAAATTGTTTGGCAATAAAAGCGTGCGCTTCATCATTTTTTGCAACCACTAATAGTCCACTTGTATCTTTATCAATTCGGTGAACAATTCCTGGGCGGTCCTCACCATTCATTCCAGAAAGTTTGTTTTTACAATGATAGAGTAAGCCGTTTACCATCGTATCTTCGTAATTGCCTGCTCCGGGGTGTACGACCATTCCAATAGGTTTATCAATAATAATAATATCATCATCTTCAAAAATAATTTTAAGATCCATTTTTTTTGGAACCAAATTAATGACCTCATCTTTTAAATTTTCAAATTCGATTTGGTCACCTGCTTTAACTTTTCTTGATGGATCTAAGAGGATTTCACCATTAAGTCTCAGTTGATTATTTTTAATAATTTTGTTGACTTTGGATCTACTTATTTTTGGATATTGGTTAGCAACAACTTGATCAATTCTTTTTTGATCAAAATTTTCATCGACTTCAAATGCATAATCTGACATGAAAATAAATTATATATTATATAAACAAAAAGTTTATAAAATTTGACTTAGGAAAAGCTTTGTTCTGTCATTTTCAGGATTTTCAAAGAAATCTTTTGTTTTTTTAGCTTCTACAATATTTCCTTCATCCATAAATACTACTCGGTCAGCGACTTCTTTAGCAAAACCCATTTCGTGAGTAACCACACACATGGTCATCCCACCTTTTGCAAGATCAACCATAACGTCTAACACCTCTTTAATCATTTCAGGATCTAGTGCAGAAGTTGGTTCATCAAAAAGCATAATCTTTGGCTCCATACAAAGCGCTCTTGCAATTGCAGCTCTTTGTTGTTGACCACCTGAGAGTTGTCCTGGAAATTTGTGTGACTGATCAGCAATTTGAACTTTATTTAAATATTCATTCGCCAAAGCTTCAGATTCTTTTTTTGTTTTTTTCTTCACCCAAATTTGAGCAAGGGTACAATTTTCTAAAATTGACAAGTGTGGAAATAAATTAAATTGTTGAAACACCATTCCAACTTCACTACGAACTGCAGATATGTTTTTTGTATTTTCATCTAAAGTCATACCATCAACAATAATTTCTCCCTTTTGATGTTCTTCTAATCGATTAATACATCTAATTAGAGTAGACTTTCCAGATCCTGATGGTCCACAAATCACTACTTTTTCTTTTTCACTTACTTCAAAATCAATATCTTTAAGAACATGAAAATCTCCGTACCATTTATTTACTTTTTTTAATTGAATTATATTTTCCATCGTCCCTAGTTAGTTGTTTTTAATTTATTCTCTATACTTAAACTATATCTGCTCATAGCAAAACAAAAAATCCAGTAAACAAATGCTACAAACACATAACCCTCAGTTGCCATACCTAGCCAATATGGGTTTGTTTTAGCCAAATTTACCATCCCTAAAATTTCAAGAAGACCTACTACAAACACAAGTGGTGTATCTTTAAATAAAGCAATAAAAGTATTTGCAATTCCAGGTATCACCAGTTTAAGAGCTTGCGGCAGTATGATGAAGATATGACTCTTCCAATAACCCATTCCAATGGCCTTTGAGGCATCGTATTGACCACGCCCAACAGCTTGTAAACCACCTCTTACCACTTCAGCCATGTAGGCTGCTTCAAATAAAGTGATAGCAATAATAACTCTAACCAGTTTATCTAAATTAGTTCCAGATGGTAATAAAAGTGGGAACATTACTCCAGCCATAAATAGAACTGTGATTAATGGAACGCCTCTCCAAAATTCAATAAATCCAATTGAGAAATATTTTATTACTGGAAGTTCTGATCTTCTTCCCATAGCCAAAAGAACACCAATTGGAAAACAAAAGATAATTGCAAAAATTGAAATGACTAATGTTAAAAATAAACCTCCCCATTCTCTTGTATCGACAGGAGCTAATCCAAGAAAACCTCCAGAGAATAACATTAAAGATAAAACAGGAAACGGAATTACTAAAAATAAAAAAAGGTATTTTTTAAGTTTTTGATTTAAAAAACGATAAACAATAATTGAAATTATTAGAATTGAAAAAGCTAAATTAATTCTCCAAATTTATTCATTAGGGTTAAGTCCATATAAAAATCTGTTAAACCATATTTTAAAAAAAACCCAGCATGCACCACCTGCAACACAATCCTTTTTCTTTTCTCCAGAAAAAGTTGCTTCTATAAACATCCAATCAATTAATGGCGGGATAGTTAAATAAATTAAATAACTAATGGATAAAGTTAAAAATGCATCTAGCGGAGATGAGAAAAACTTTGCTCTTATAATGTTTAATACTTTCATTTTATCTCTCCGTTAAAGCCACTTTTTTGTTATACCAATTCATGAATATTGAAATTGAAATACTTAAAGTTAAATAAGTTAACATTGTAATGGTTACAATTTCTATTGCTCGCCCTGTTTGCATTAATGCTGTTCCAGCAAATACCAAAACGATATCTGGATATGCAATTGCTGCAGCAAGCGATGAGATTTTTTTTAAATTTAAATATTTGTTAGTTGTTGGCGGTATAATA
>JAYNJZ010000079.1:0-3168 GCA_038110645.1 Candidatus Pelagibacteraceae bacterium | reverse complement strand
TATTCATCGTTTCAATAACATCATCCCAATCTTGGGGTGATGTTATGAAACAAGGATTGCAAATCTTCAATGAAAAGGCAGGATGTGCTGCTTGTCATGTATTAAAACATGCTGGCTCTAAAGGTAATATTGGCCCAAACTTAGATATGTCAAAGGACTCAAAAAATGTCGCATATGTTAAAGATATGGTTCAAAATGGCCTAGGAGTAATGCCAGCATTTGGAGAAGATGGAATATTAACACCTGAAGAGGTTGATATTGTTTCAAAATATGTTGCAAATGTTGCAGGAAAGTAGATATATAAAGTTATGTTAGAATTTTTAAATATGGGCGGCTATGCAGTTTTTGTCTGGTCTGCATATTTTATTGCATTAGGTTTAACATTCTTTCTTTATCACAGGTCAGTGAAACAGCTAAAATTAGCTGAAAAACAAGCAAAAGAGCTTGGTTTAGTTGCTGATAAAGTTGAAGAGATTTCAGCTCAAAAATACTCAGCTTAATTCAAAAAAGATATTTTATTTTTTGTTATTTTTTTTAGATTTAGATCTAGATCTATTTTTTTCACCATAGGATGGACTTAAGTTTTTTTTCTCAAGTCTAGACAATCCATCTTTGTTGTGAAGAAAATTCATTTCTTCTTCGGTTAGTTTTAAAGCAGATCTGTTTTTCATTAACTGCAAATTAGCAAATCAACTCTTTAAAACAAACCTGTTTTTTTAGATTATAATCCTCAAATTGAGCACAACTTTTAGTTGATAAAAATTTTATAAAACATTCTTGCTGCAACAAACAAGACAAGCCCAGAAGTTATCAAAGCTAAAATTCGTGTTGGTAAAATTTTTATATTTATAAAATTTCCAATCTGACCTCCTATAAATACAGCAAGTAAGAGGGGCCAGTAATTTAAAATTTCATTCAACACTTCATTTTTTGTAATTTGCCCAAGTATTCCTGACAAAGAATTAATTAAAATAAAAATTGAAGCTGCAGTTACAATATGCTTTGGCTTTGCTGCACGAATTAAAAAAAGAATTGGACTCAAAAATATTCCCCCGCCAATACCGACAATACCAGATAAAAATCCAAGGACTCCGCCAATTAAAACTGAAAATAGAAAGGGAATTTTTCTATAATTTTCTTGTTTGTCATCATATGTTTTAAAATTGATAAGTAATAAAATTCCAGCAATACTTAAAATTAAAAATAAAAGAATTTCAAATATTTCCTTTTCTATAGGAAGCGCGCCACCAATATATGCTAATGGAATAGAGCCTATTAGAAAGGGAATAATAAGTTTAAAATTTAAATGACCAGCTCTCGTATAATTTATGCAATTTCCTGAAACGACAATAATATTACAACAAAGCGCAATAACAGGAAAAATAGTAAATGGAACGCCCCAAAGCAAAAGTAACGCTAAATAAGTTGAACCTCCACCAAATCCAACACTTGAATAAATTGCTGCAGTTATAAAAAATAATATAATTAAAAAGCTCATTTCAACTCTTTAAGTTTTGCTATATAGTATGGAGGAATTTCACAACATCCTCCAATTATTTTAGCTCCGTAATTAATGAATTCTTTTGAAATATCTATAAATTTTAGCATATTTAATTCTTCATTTTTACCTAATTGTTCCTTAGGATTTGATGCATCTGGTTTCCATCCAGTAGGAATTTCTTTAAAAGCATTTATTTTAAAACCAAAAGGTATATTTAAATTCTGAAAATCTTTTTTTATTGAGATAGTATCTTCGTAACTTACACATGAACCCATTATTGCAAGTGGTTGATATTTTTCTATTTTTTTTGCCACATCTATAAATCTTTCACCAGATGGCAAAATACCATTTTTTCTAAAGTGAATTCCTACGATAAATGGTTTATTGAATTCTTTAATAGATTTGATAGCAATTTCACATTCTTCCAAGCTACTCATTACATCAAGATAAAATAAATCTACTCCAGAGTTTAAAATTTTAGCCTGTTCTTTAAAATTTTGATAAATTTGATTTTTATCTTCACCTAAATCTGCAATATAAGTAAAATTTTGTGGAGGTAAACTTCCAGCAATAAATATTTTTTTTTTTGAATTTTTAACCGCATCTTTTGCAAGATTTAATGCTATTAAGTTTATATCTTTAAATTTATGTAACAAATTATTCTCTTCTAACCTTCGTTTTCTTGAGCCAAATGTATTAGTTAAAATAATCTCTGCCCCAGCTTTGATAAAATCTAAATGACACTCGTAAATGATTTTATGATAATCTTTATTTAATAATGCCGATGCTGACCATAGGTTTGAAATAGGTTTTACCCCTCTTGCCAACAGTTCTTGACCCATTCCACCATCTAGTATTGTCAGATCTTTGATTTTTTCTTTTATATTTATCATTGAAATTATAATTTTTTAAACTAGATCTATTTTAGACTAGTTTTATGATAAAAGTAATTGAATATAAAAAGTTGGGTGGAGCTGACCATGGATGGTTAAAAGCTAAACACCATTTTAGTTTTGCCAGCTATCAAGATCCTAGCCGAGTTCGATTTGGTCCAATGAGAGTTATCAATGATGACATTGTCTCTCCAAAAAAAGGCTTTGATCCACATCCACATGACAATATGGAAATCATTACTTATGTAAGAAAAGGAGCAATTACTCATAAAGATGATATGGGAAATGAAGGACGTACCGAAGCTGGTGATATTCAAGTAATGTCTGCTGGAACAGGCGTAGTTCATTCAGAATATAACCTAGAAGATGAAGATACTAATCTTTATCAAATTTGGATGTTTCCAAATAAAAAAAATGTAAAACCAAGATGGGATGCAAAAAAATTTCCAAAGGATCCAGTTGAAGGGAAATTAAAGCCATTAGTTACCAGCTTTGATAATGATCACACAGACTCATTAAAAATATATCAAGATACTGTTATTTATGCAGGAAGAGTGAATAAAGGTAAAAGCGTGAAACAAACTATCGATAGAGATCAAGCTTATGTACTATGTTCACAAGGAAAAATTAAAATTAATGATACTGAAATTAAAAAAGGCGATGGTGCAGAAATTACCGAGTTAAAAGATGTTGAAATAACATCTTTAGAAGATAGTGAGATTTTATTTATTGATCTTCCAAGATAATTTTTTCATAGTATAAACACCTCATGCC
>JAYNJZ010000078.1:719-3198 GCA_038110645.1 Candidatus Pelagibacteraceae bacterium | reverse complement strand
TGCATAAAAAACATGGTCCTGAAATGCTTGAAATGATGAAGAATGGTATTTTAACACCAACAAAAATTAACAGAGAGAAAATGAAAAAGATGGCAAAAATGAACCACAAGATGGCTCACTCACATTCAAATTCCGTTTTACTAGAGCCAAAGCAGAAAGCAGAACTGATTTGGAAATTTACTTCAAATGCAGAATTGTATGGTGGCTGTAATGTCCCTGGTCATTTAGAAGCTGGCATGATCTCCAAGATTAATATTAATTAAAGATTGTCAAAATTAGAGAGATTTTTATATATTTTTGGAGCAGCGAATGTTGTCCTTCAGGTATTTTTTTTCTTTGGTAATCTTCCAAGTCCATTCATCTGGTATTCAAGCCAAGGTCAAACAGTTATATTCACGATGAGTATTATTTTTGCTTTTTTATTTGTAAATTCTAGATGAACATTAATGCACTTTTTACCTATGGAACCTTGAAACCCGGTGAAGAAGCAAATTATTTATTGCAAAAAACCAAAGGTTCCTGGTTGAATGCTTATGTAAAAGGAAAATGGATAACTAACTCTAAAATTGGATATCCTGTTATAAAATTAGATCCAAATGGTGAAAAAATAAAAGGTAAATTATTTAACTCTAATAATCTAGAAAGCATTATTCAAAGCATTGATATTTATGAAGGCTCTGAATACAAAAGATCAATTACGGAAGCATATGTTGAAGATGGGTCTGTGCAAAAAGCTTATGTATATGAGCTTGCATGATTTTTAAAATTTTTTATAATTTTAGTATGGTATATTTATTTTTAGCATTTTGGATTGCAGGCGTTTTATCATAGGACAAACTTATCATGGTAAAGCAAATTACTATTTCACAACTAAAAGAACTTAAAGATTTAAAAGATAATTATCTAATTGATGTAAGGACACCTGAAGAGTGGGCAGTTATTGGAAGACCAGATGGTGAGGCTTTGGGGATGAAGACGCATTTTGTATCCTATCAATTTCAACAAGGTGATGTCAGAATTTTAAATCCGAATTTTGAAAAAGAGATGGATAATTTAAATTTAGATAAATCAAAAAAAATTTTCTTTATTTGTCGCTCTGGTCAAAGAAGTGATAAGACTGCTGAGATTTATGAAAAAAAAGGATTTGATACTTACAATGTTTCCGATGGCTTTTATGTTGATGAAGTAACACCTTCTTGGAAAGTTAACAAATTACCTGTTAAATAATTTTTTGAATAAAGAAAATGCCGCAAAACTCTGGAAAATTATTCAGGAAGCTGGCGATCAATTAGTTGGAAAATTACCTGATCATCCAAACCATCCAAAAGGTAGAAATCCATATGCACATGTTGCGATATGTGTAAAAAATAAATTTAAACTGAGCTATAAAGATATTCCCGATACACTTTATGATGATGTAGTAAGATATATTGATGAGCTTGTTGCAAACCCAGAGTAAAGTTTTTTAATGTTTGAAGTCTTTAAAATCAAAAATATCCCGCAAAAAAACTGGAGTTCAGAAAAACCACTTAATTTTAAACCAAAAGTTTCTACCTTCATTTTACTTTGTATTGGTTTAGCTATCTTTGGATTAGGTGAGGGGTTATTATTAGTTTCAACCACTGGAAATTCACCTTGGTCTGTATTGGCAGAAGGAATTACTAAAATAACTGGAATTAGTATTGGAACCTCAACGTTTCTTGTCAGTGTCGGTGTATTATCACTTTGGATTTTTTTAAAACAAAAGCCTGGCATTGGAACGATAATGAATATTATCATTATTGCAGGGGTTATTGATTTAACGTTAATTTACTTTGATCCACCAACATCAATTGTTTCAAAATATATATTAGCTATAATTTCTGTTTTGTTAGTTGGTCTTGGAAGTGGAATTTATTTAGTTGCAAACCTAGGTCCTGGTCCACGTGATGGTTTAATGACAGGGCTTACTAGAGTTACTAATTTACCCATAGCATTTGTTAGAGCTTCAATTGAAATTAGTGTGGTTTTAATCGGTTGGTACCTTGGAGGAACGGTTGGAATTGGAACACTCATCTTTGCCTTTGGAATAGGACCATCTGTAGCTATTGGTTTATTTCTAGTAAAAAAGATTTGATTTTTTAGCTTGATTTAAGATAGATAAAGTAGTCTTATATATCATGCTCAAAAAATTATTTTCTCTATCAATCATTATTCTAACAACTTCTTGCGCAACTATAGTAAACGATGCGAACATTCCTGTTGCACTATCATTTAGTGATGGAAGTGAAGGACGTTGTAAGCTTTCAAATAAAAGAGCAAATTATGATGTTGAGGTTCCAGGAACACATTTAATCAGAAGATCAGACGATGCTTTGAGGTATGATTGTGAAACAAAAACTGGAAAAAAAGGTTTTGGAAGTATTCCAAGTACAATTGAAGGTGGAAAAATTGCTGCAAGTGTATTTTTCTGGGATTTGGGAATAACAGATTCTATAAC
>JAYNJZ010000078.1:0-709 GCA_038110645.1 Candidatus Pelagibacteraceae bacterium | reverse complement strand
TTTAGTTAACATTGTATTGGGAAGCTAATGGTTAGAGTTCTTAATTATATTTCCTTACATGTGCTGATTTAATGATGATGGAAATAATTGTTTATATTACTTGTGGTTTGGTTGTTGGCTTTATCCTGTTTTCTTTTTTAAAGAAAAAGGATGTCGGAGACTCATCTGTTTTAAGTACCCAGCTTAGCGACTTATCTAAAAGGTTTACCGTTCTCGAGGAAGCTGCAAAACAAATGGGCACGATGCAATCTTCTATTGATACGACATTTAAAAACTTTCAGAATATGCTTGATGATAAACAAGAAAGAGGTGCCTTTTCTGAGGTTGAACTAGAAAAATTATTACGTGATCGGCTGCCTGCAAATTATTTAAAGTTTCAAGAAACACTTAGTAATGGAAAACGAGTTGATTGTTTAATTGATTTTGGTGATGCTAATTCAAGAATTGGAATTGATAGTAAATTTGTTTTAGATAATTTTAAAGTTTTTAAATCATCTGAAAATGAAGAGGAGATAAAGAAATATAAAAAACTCTTTGAAGATGATGTGATGAAAAATGTTAAGAAGATTTCAGGAGACTATATAATCCCTGGTGAAACAGCACCCCATGCCATTATGTTTGTAAGGTCTGAAAGTGTGTATCGTTCAATCCAAGATAGTGAAAATGATTTGATGGGAAAAGCACGTGAGAAAAATGTTTTAATTGTATC
>JAYNJZ010000077.1:0-3212 GCA_038110645.1 Candidatus Pelagibacteraceae bacterium | reverse complement strand
CAAAAATAAGCTCAATTTCATTTGATTGAATAAAATTAATTTTAGTATTTTTCCAGCTACCACCAGAATTATCAAAACAATTAATACCTTTAACGCTTTCATTGAAAGTTAATTTCATATTTGTAGGATTATTATTTTTGTTTAACAAAATTGTTTTGGGTTGATAAGACTTAATATTAAAAGCACGTGACTTTAAAATATTTTTAAAACGTTTTATTTTTCCGTAATTTTCATTTAAACTAAATCTTGGTAAATAATTTATATTTTCATTTTTACTAATTACACCGGAATGTTGTCCAAAAATTATCTTGTAATTAAATTCTCTTATCAATTTAATTATATCAGCACTCGTTTCTCCATATGTGTGAGCATAAATATCTGGGATAAATTTTAATTCTTTAAGATAATCTTTGTGAGATTTTTCAATATCTTTTTTAACATCTTCAATTTTCATATCTACAAAATATTCATGACTCCATGAATGCCCACCAATTGTAACAAGGCCTGAGTCTCTCAACTCTCTAATTTGGTTCCATGTCATATAGTTTGGATGGTTAACTGATATCTCTCTTGTATTTACAAATATGATGAATGGAATTTTTTTTTGTTTTAAAATAGGCCAGGCATTTTGATAAAAGCTTTTGAATGCATCATCAACGGTTAATAAAATATATCTTTGAGAAAATGGTTTTCCTTCTAAAATTTGATTTTTAAATTGTTTTGGTTCAATAAATTGTAAACCACTTTTTTCAATTAACTGTAAGTGTTGAATAAACATTTCAGTTGAAACATTTGTACTTGGATATTTGCCTTCTCCTACCCGATGATACATCAAAGATATAACCCCGGGTTCATCTGAAAAAGATTGTAATGGATATAATAAGATTAATATTAAAATTAAAAATTTCTTCATGGACTTAATTTATAACTTTTTAACTTATATTCCCACTTTCCTTTTCGGATTAAAACCTGATGAACAATCATTCTGGTTTTTTTATCAAACCACACTTGAGTATCTAAATTTTTTCCTTGAATATCAAAAATCCTCGTTTCAAATGATTTATTAACACTTTGAAATTGTTCTTCTTTCAAAAATTTTACTTTTTGCTCTGTTACTTTGCAGGTAATGCCTGACAGTTGATATGGAACAGTTACAATGTCATGGTTCCAATAAGAAGAAATCAAAAATGGTTTTGTAAACTCGCCTTTATATTTAGTTCCATTCACCTTGTATATTGATCTTTCATGATAAATATTACAAAATTTTTCTTTTCCATTATCATCTGTATTTGAATTAAACCTAGTCAATTTTCCACTAGAATCATATTTTTCAGTACCCTTTGACAGATACTTGTAGAAAGTAATTCCAAATTTCTTAACACCAAATTCAATAATATTCTTAACTTCAAGGCTCCCGTCTTTTTTCCAAATAAAATCAATGGTGTGATAGCCTGCATATTGTCCATTACGATAAATATCAAATGTCAAATTCTCTATGCCTCTATGATGACCAACATGAGCATGAACTTTGTTAAAGCTTAGTAAAAGAATAAAAATAGCTATAAAATTTCTCATTTATAATTGTTTATCTTGTAATGAAAAACCATAAAAGTAAAAGGCTTTAAAGTTATGTCATTTGGTATTTTTTTTAAATTATTTGAGGTTATTTTTCCTGTATTTTTTATTATTGGTATTGGCTACTGGTTTGGGAAAAAAAACCCCAAATTTAATAGTGATATCATTACAGCATTTGCAGGAAAAATTGGAGTTCCAGCACTTTTATTTTATTCGCTTGCAGCTTCTACAACATTAGATTTTAAAACTTTTTTTAAATTTGGATCTTTTACTTTTTTGTTTGTTGCAAGCTTTGCAATTATTGGCATTATTGTTTTAAAAATTCTAAAACGCGATGTTATTTTAGAACTAAGTCCGTTAATTTTACCAAATACTGGTAACCTTGGACTTCCTATATGTTTATTTGCCTATGGCGAAAAAGGTTTTTCTGTTGCAAGTTCTATTGCAGCAGTCATTATGCTTCTTCACTTTACTGTTGGAATTTTTATTGCTAGTAAAAAATTTAGTCTAAAACCTTTATTAAATTCTGTTCCAATGTATGTTCTTTTTATCTCAGGTTTTATGCTCTTCTATGAAATTAAACCTCCAACATTTTTAGTTAATACAACAATGCTTCTTGGATACTCAACGATTTTTTTAATTTTAACATCACTTGGTATTGCTTTAAGTACCTTAAAGACAAAAAACTTTAATACAAATATTATTATTGCATTCACTAGATTAATTAGTGGGCCCATTATTGCTTTTTTAATTATAAAATATTTTGGATTAAAAGGTTATGAAGCAGGTGTTTTACTAATTTCGGCTTCCATGCCGTCAGCAATATTAAACTTTTTACTTGCTAAAATGTACTCTAAAAAAATTCATGCTGACAATATTGCTTCGGTAATTGTTACCTCGACAACATTATCATTTGTCACAATACCAATAGTTGTCTTTATTGCTCTAAAATATTTTAATTAAGTTATTTTTTTGGTTCAGGTTCTTTTTGTTTTGAACTTGTATCTTGTTGTAAATATTTAGCTACTAAACCTTTATTGAAAGTAAAAAGATATGGATCTTGTCTAACTAATCCAGCGCAGTATGCTTTATGATCATCAGACTTGATACCGTTTGCTTTAATATCTTTAATGCAATTGTTTAAATATCTTACGTCCCTATACTGCTCTTCAATTTGAAGTCCCAAAAACATGGCTAAAATAACTGCAATAATTCCAAGTAAAATATTTGTACCTTTCATAATTAATTTGTTGGTAGATGGTATTGGTATTGAAGTCAATTTATTTGGGGCAGTTATCTGCCCCAAATTTAATTAGTAACTAGATGCCCTTTTGAGATGGGTTAATTACGTTTACTTTTGCTCTAGGACGACTTTGTCTTTCCTTAAAAGTCTTACGAATTAAACGTAAAGCATTAGCGCCAGTAGTGCTGGCTTTACGCAACAATTGAAAATCCTTGTAGAACATAGAACCTCCTTAGTTAAATTGTTACGCCTTTTAACTCATGGCTATGAGTCACTTTTTAACCATGTGAAATGGTTACATAGCATGCATAGCAGCTATGCGTATTATGCATATATAACTTTTGACCCTTTTTTTCAAGTGTAAAAAAGGGTAATCTAATCTAAATTTTAAAGG
>JAYNJZ010000076.1:0-3352 GCA_038110645.1 Candidatus Pelagibacteraceae bacterium | reverse complement strand
GTTTTACCACAACCTGTTGGTCCAATTAATAAAATATTTGATTTTGATAACTCAACATCGTTTGAAGATTTTTCTGTATGTCCTAATCTTTTATAATGATTGTGAACGGCTACAGATAAAATTTGCTTAGCTTTTTTTTGACCGATTACATAATCATTTAAAATAGAGTAAATTTCTTTTGGTGCGGGTATACCTTCATCTGATTTTGTAATTTGGCTTTTACTTTCTTCTTTAATTATATCCATACAAAGCTCTACACATTCATCACAGATAAAAACTGTTGGACCTGCTATTAATTTTCTAACTTCGTGCTGGCTCTTTCCGCAGAAAGAACAATAAAGAGTATTTTTGCTTTCTTTAGACATTTCGAATCAATTGAATATACAATAACTCATTAAGAGTCATTAAATCAAGCAATAGTTGAATCTTTAAAATTTAATTTTCTCTTTTTTCAACGACTTTATCTACAAGACCGAAGTTTTTTGCCTCATCGGCACTCATAAAATTATCTCTTTCCAAGGCTTCTTTAATTTTTTCTACTGGCTGACCTGTGTGTTTAGAGTAAATTTCATTCAATCTTTTTTTTGTAGCTAAAATCTCTTTAGTATGAATTTCTATATCTGTCGCTTGTCCTTGAAACCCAGCTGAAGGCTGATGAACCATTATTCTGGCATTCGGTAATGACATTCTCAAACCTTTCTCTCCAGCAGCCAACAAAAATGAGCCCATCGATGCTGCTTGACCGATACATAAAGTGGATACAGTTGGTTTTATAAATTGCATAGTGTCATAGATTGCCAAACCATCAGTAACAACTCCACCTGGTGAATTAATATACAAATAAATCTCTTTAGAATTGCTTTCAGACTCCAAGAACAGTAGCTGAGCAGATACTAAGCTTGAAATATAAGAATTAATTGGACCAGTTAAAAAAATAATTCTTTCTTTTAATAGTCGTGAATAAATATCAAATGACCTTTCTCCCCTAGGTGTTTGTTCAATCACCATTGGGATTAAAGTATTCATGTAAACATCAAATGGATCTTTCATACGAATCGTTTAATTAATTTATATGTATTAATTATTTTTTACTAGTTTTTTTGGCTTTAGTTTTTTTGCTAGTTTTTGCCTTAAGTTCAGAGTTTTTTTTGTTTTCTGATCCAATAATTTTTTGAAGTTCTTCTTTTGTTACTATTTTTACTTTAGCTTTAGCTTTTTGTTGTATTAAATTCATTACTTTATCTTCAAACAAAGGTCCTCTTAATTTAGTTAATTCAGCTGGATTTTTTTGGTAATATTCTCTAATCGTTTTCTCCTGGCCTGGATACATTCTAAGTTGCTTTTCCAATTCAGCTTGAAGCTCTTGTGATGAAACTTTAATATTATTTTCTTCACCAATATTACTTAATACTAAAGCAAGCTTAACTCTTCTTTCAGAAATTTTTTTTATTTCTTTTTTATCGTTTTCATCTAATTTTATTTTTGAATGATCTTTTTCCCCTTTTTCACTCATTTTTTCATGAATAAAAGTATGTTCAACATTTTTTATCTCATCATCAAGCATTCTTTTCGGTAATTCCATTTTATATTTGTTATCTAATTGATCTAAAATTTCTTTTTTAACAAGCTGGTCTGTAATACTTTCAAATTCTTTTGAAATTTGTTTTTCAATCATTGATTTTAGATCAGTTAAATTCTTTGCTCCCATATTTTTTGCAAAATTATCATCAATCTTTTGATCCTCTGGAGATTTTATATTTAAAACTTTGCATTGAAATTTAGACTCTTTTCCCGCGAGTTCTTTTTTTGGATAATTATCAGGAAGCTTGACTTTAACTAATTTTTCTTCATCTTTTTTAACTCCAATCATTTGTTTATCAAAACCTTGGATAAAAAGATCTTTACCTAAAACTATTTGCAAATTTTCTCCTTTATTTCCATCAAATGATTTTCCGTCTACTGTTGCTTCATAATTAAACACTACTAAATCATTTTTCTCAGCAGGTTTTGTTTTTTCTTTATCGTTATATTTTTTTGAACTTTCTGCTAATTGACTCAACCTATTATCTAAATCTTTTTTATCAGCTTTAACTTCATATTTTTGTATTTCAATTTTGTCTAAAGATACTTTTTTAATCTCAGGTATTTTTTCAACTTCAATTGTAAATTCTAAATCTTTATCTTCTCCTGAAGATTTTATATCTATTTTTGGTTGACCGGCAGGTTTGATATTTTTATCTTTTAAGGCCTGAAATGTTGATTCATTTAATGTTTTTTCAATCACCTCACCATATAATGCTTTTCCAAATTGTTTTTTTAACAATTCTCTTGGTGCTTTACCCGGTCTAAAACCTTTTAGATTGATTGTGCCTTTGACTTCATCAAGTTTATTATCAATTTTTTCTTGTATTTCTTTTTTTGTTACAACAACAGTTAGTTTGGACTCTAAACCTTTTGATGCAGTTAAATTAACTTTCATAAAATTACTAAAGTGGTGCGGGAGAAAGGACTTGAACCTTCACTCGTTGCCGAACTAGTTCCTAAGACTAGCGTGTCTACCATTCCACCACTCCCGCTGTTAAATTTTCAGCTTTTATAATGTTTTTAATCATTTTATCAATTATCGATTTTATACATTTTATTGAGCAGTCCAAGAACCATCGATAGATATTGCGGAACCAGTTATCTCTGAAGCGTCTTTTGAGCACAAAAAATAGATTAATTTAGCTATTTGATCTTTTTTTATAAAATTTAAAGATGGTTGCTTTTCTTTTAAAAGCTCAATTTTTGCTTCATTATTTGAAAGGTTTTTATTTTTCGCAATTACATCAATTTGATCTTGAATTAATTCTGTTAATACAAATCCAGGACATATTGAGTTACAGGTTATATTTTCTTCAGCAGTTTCTAAAGCAACTACTTTGGATAATCCTACTAGGCCATGTTTAGTTGCAGTATATGCTGATTTTTTTTTTGAAGCTATTAATCCATGTGTTGACGCGATGTTGATGATTCTACCCCATTTATTTTTTCTCATTATTGGTAGCGTTTCTTTTATAAATAAGTATGGGGTGGTTAGATTTATATCCATCATATTCCTCCAAATTTTTTCAGGATATTTATCTATACTTTCAACATATTGAATACCTGCGCAGTTAACCAAAACATCAATTGATTTGAATTTCTTAATAGTAGCATTTATAATTTTTTTTACGTTTGAACTTTTTGTTAAATCAATATTAAAGAATAGTGCTCTTTTTGAATTAAATTTTTTTTTTACACTTTTAAGTTGTGATAATTTGCATTTACCATTGATTATTACATTATAACCTTTTGAGTAAAAATACTCACT
>JAYNJZ010000075.1:901-3370 GCA_038110645.1 Candidatus Pelagibacteraceae bacterium | reverse complement strand
CAAATGAACAGCTCACCAAACCAAATATTCTATTTAAAAAATATAATTAATGTTAATAGATTCACATTGCCATCAAAATCAAAATATTTTTAAAGAAAATTTAAAGAATATTATCAACGAAGCTGAAAACGATAATGTAAAAAAATTTTTATCAATTGGTGTTGATTATGAATCTTCTTTGGAAAATTTGCAAATAAAGAAACAATTTAAAAATGTTTTAATATCAATTGGTCTTCACCCAAATTATGTTGATGATAACTATTTAAATAACCTTGAAAATATTTTTAAACTATTCTTACCAGAAAGTGTAAACGCTATTGGCGAAATTGGACTAGATTATTACAGGAATATTAGTTCAAAAAAAATGCAAATTGATTGTTTAGAAAAACAATTAAATTTTGCAACTGAGAAAAAAAAACCGATTGTTATACATACAAGAAATTCTTTTGATGATACTTATGATGTGTTAAAAAAATATAAAGATAATAAAATTATTATCCATTGTTTTACTGGCAATCAAAAAATTGTAAAAAAATTTTTAGATCTTAATTGTTATATTTCTTTTAGTGGCATTATAACTTTTAAAAATTCACATGATATTTGTGAAGCCGCAAAATTTGTTCCATTAAGTAAAATTTTAATCGAAACAGACTCTCCATATCTTTCACCAGACCCTATTAGAGGAAAAGTTAATTATCCAAAGAATCTTAAATATATTGCCGCAAAACTGTCTCATTTAAAAAATTTAAAGCTTGATGAATTAGAGAAAGTGACTACAAAAAATTTTAATGAAATATTCTTTTAAAGAAAACATTAGCATTCTTTTACCTTATAAAGAAAATTTTAATAAAAGAAAAGCAGGGGCTGTATCTTTATATGTTAGTGAATTAAGTAGGTCTTCAAGGTTTAAAAATAATATCTATGTTTTTGGCGAAAAGTTTAAGGGTAAACACTTAAGTAACAATTTTATTGGTACAGAAATAGGTTATGATTTAATTTCATCTAAAACTAAAAGATATTTAGATAATTACTTACTTTATTTAAAAAAATCTAAAATTAAATTAATAGAAATTCATAATAGACCAAATTATTTCCACTATTTAAGAAAAAAAACTGAGATAAAAATTAATTTTTTTTTCCATAATGACCCACTCTCAATGAAAGGTTCTGAGACTTCAGAGCTAAGACGTGAAATGTTAGATGGCTGTGAAAAAATAATATTTAATAGTGTATTTACAAAAAAATGCTTTTTTGATGGTTTGAATGAAAAATCATATATTGATAAGTATGATATAATTTATAATTCTACAAATAAAATTAAAAAATTTCCAAAAAAACAAAAATTAATAACATTTGTTGGAAAATTAAATCATTCAAAAGGTTATGATTTATTTACTAAAGCAATAAAGAAAATTTTAGACAAATTTCCAGATTACAAAGCAATTGCGATAGGAGATGAAAAAAGAAAAAAAATTTTTTTTCAGCATAAAAACTTTAAAGAATTAGGTTTTTTAACATATAATAAAACGATCTCATATTTGCTAAAAACAGATATTGCTACTATTCCATCTATATGGAACGAACCTTTTGGAAGAACTTCAATGGAAGCTTCCAGATGCGGTTGTTACACTATAGTTTCCAATGTTGGTGGATTAAAAGAAACATCAGATAATATTATTCTTATAAATAATATCACTGAACAAAAAATTTATAATGAAATTAAATATGCAATTGAAAATAAAAATATAAAAAAAAATCTTCAAACGAAAGCATTAAAGAATGTAAAACATTTAATTTTAGAAAATACATTAAAATTAGATAATATTAGAAAAAATATTTTTTTAGATGAATCAAAATCTCTTAATAAAAAAAGAATAATTAATATTTATAATCATGGTGCAAAATTAAATCATAGACTATTTAATATTTCTATTGGAAAGAAAATATCTTCAGGTTTTACTAGAAATGGATACGATGTTATAGATATTTCAGATAGAGATTTTGAAGAAGGTTCAAGGTTTAACAAGGTTAAAAAGTTTCAAAATTATATATTTGAAACACTAAATAATTATTTACCCAAAATTTTAATTTTTGCACATTGTAGATTAATAGATGTTAATTTTCTAAAAAAAATTAAAGAAAGTTATCCAAATATAATATTGATAGAATGGAATGAAGATTACTTAGGTATAGAGGGACCAGATAGTAGAAAAAATTATAAATCTTTAAAATTAAAAGAAAAATTTATTGATTATTATTTTATAACTACAAATCCAAATAAAATTATTGGCAAACTTAAAAATTCATATTTTTTTCTTGTTCCAGTTGATAAAAATATTGAAAATTTAAAACAATTTGAAAAAGACAATAAATTTGATATTTTTTTTGCCCTAAGTCATGGTGTTAATAGAGGAGTTCTAAAAAAAGGCAAAGAAGATGAAAGAGAAAAAATTTTAAAAAAAATTAAAG
>JAYNJZ010000075.1:0-891 GCA_038110645.1 Candidatus Pelagibacteraceae bacterium | reverse complement strand
AACAAAAATATTAATTCAAATTTTTTTGGATTTAATAATAAAGAACCAATATGGGCTTCTAATTACAATCAGGAGCTCGCAAAATGCAGTATGGGATTAAATTTAAGCAGAGGAAAGCCTATAGATCTATACTCTAGCAACAGGATAGCATCTTATATAGGTAACGGTCTTTTAACTTTCATAGATTACAAAACCGGTTTACAAAAGATTTTTAATAAAAATGAAGCTGTTTACTATAAATCAACAGAAGATTTGATTAAAAAAATTATTTTTTTTAAAAAAAACGACAAAATTAGAAAGAGAATCGCTAAAAATGGGTATATCAAATATCATAAATTGTATAATAGTCAGTCTTTGTCAAAAAAAATATTAAATGTAGTTCATAATTCAAAAAAATGAAAAAATTTTTTTATCCATTAGTTTTAAATCCATTTAGAGATAAAGATATTTACAAAGCTAAAAAAGTATTATCTTCAAAAAAAATTACAATGGGAAAGGAAGTTAAGCTTTTTGAAAAGACCTTTAAAAAAAAAATAAAAGTTAAACATGCTTTAATGGTAAATTCCGGATCTTCAGCAAACTTGCTGGTATTTCAATGCCTGATAAATCCTTATAGAAAAAAAAAATTAAATCCAAAAGATGAAATAATTATACCAACTTTATGTTGGTCAACATCTTTGTGGCCAATTGTTCAAAGTGGTTTAAAACCGGTATTTGTTGATGTGGACTTGGAAACAATGAATATTTCTATTGAAGAATTAAAAAAAAAAATAACCAAAAAAACTAAAGCAATTATGCTTGTTCATGTTTTGGGTAATAGCACAAATTTAAAAGAATTAGTTAAATTAGCAAAAAAATATAAATTAATAGTAGTTGAAGATACATGTGAGT
>JAYNJZ010000074.1:0-3404 GCA_038110645.1 Candidatus Pelagibacteraceae bacterium | reverse complement strand
ATTTCAGGTGCCGTAGGAACCTTTGCGCACCTTGGTCCTAATATTGAGAAATATGTTTCAAAAAAATTAGGTTTAAGACCTGAGCCAGTTTCAACTCAAATTATCCCAAGAGATAGACATGCTTATTTTTTTAATATTCTTGCATTAATAGCAAGTTCTGCTGAAAGATTAGCTACCGAAATAAGACATTTACAAAGAACAGAGGTTTTAGAAGCTGAGGAATATTTTTCATCAGGTCAAAAAGGATCTTCAGCAATGCCTCATAAAAGAAATCCAGTTTTGTCCGAAAATATTACCGGGTTAGCTAGATTGGTTAGAAGCTATTCTATTCCCGCTATGGAAAATATAGTTTTATGGCATGAAAGAGATATTTCTCACTCAAGTGTTGAGAGGAATATTGGACCAGATGCAACAGTAACATTGGATTTTTTACTTGTCAGACTTAATAATGTAATTACCAATTTGGTTGTCCATTCCAAGTCAATGGAAAATAATTTAAATAAATTCAAAGGTTTAATATTTTCTCAAGGAGTGATGTTAAAGTTGACACAAAAAGGGGTTAAAAGAGAAGATGCTTATAAAGTGGTTCAAAAAAATGCAATGAGAACATGGGATAAAAACGAAGATTTCTACGAAAATCTAAAAAAAGATAGATTAATACAAAAAAACTTAACTACAAAAGAACTTAAGCAGTTATTTGATGTAAACTACCATAAGAGATATATTAACCATATATTAGGAAGAGTTTTAAAATAATGAGAAGAAAAAAAATTTATGAAGGTAAGGCAAAAATCCTTTACGAAGGTCCAGAAAGAAATACTTTGGTTCAGTATTTTAAAGATGATGCGACTGCATTCAATAATAAGAAAAAAGCTGTAATTGAAGGCAAAGGTGTTTTAAATAATAGAATTTCGGAATTTCTTTTAAGTCAATTAAATGAAATTGGTATTGAAACACATTTAATAAAACGTCTTAATATGAGAGAGCAATTAATAAAAAATTGTGAAATCCTTCCAATTGAATTTGTCATAAGAAATATAGCTGCGGGTTCATTATCATCAAGATTAGGTATGGCTGAAGGGACTATGCTTAAAAGGCCAATAATTGAATACTACTACAAAAATGATGATCTGGATGATCCTCTGGTAACTGAAGAGCATATTGATGCAAATGGTTGGGCATCCAACTTAGAGATTGCACAAGCTTCTGAAACAGCATTTAGAATTAATGATTTTTTAATCGGATTATTTAGAGGAGTGGGAATTAAACTCATTGATTTTAAACTTGAATTTGGAAGAGTATGGAACGGAGATGAAAGTAAAATCATACTAGCAGATGAAATCAGCCCAGACACGTGCAGATTGTGGGACTCAAAAGATGAAAAGAAATTAGACAAAGATCGTTTTAGAAAAGATTTAGGTGGACTAGTAGAAGCATATACAGAAGTTGCAAAAAGATTGGGAATCATGCCAGAAGGCAGTAACATTATGGAAATCAAATCAGGTATTTCTAAAACCATAAAATTAAAAAAAAAATAAATTGAAGTTCGAAGTTTTTGTTACACTTAAAAAAGAGGTGCTAGATCCACAGGGTAAGGCCGTAGAAAATGCTCTAGGAGACATCGGTCTTTCTTCAATTAAAAATATTCGTCAAGGAAAGTATTTTACATTAGAAGTTAACGAAAATGATGAAAATAAAGCATCAGAAGTTGTAAAATCCTCGTGTGAAAAACTGCTAGCAAATCAAACGATTGAAAACTTTAAATTTAACAAAATTTAATGAAAGCTAATGTCATAGTTTTTCCAGGATCTAACTGTGATAGAGACGTAAAAGTTGCTTTAGAAAAATTCCAAATACAAACAACAATGGTTTGGCATCAAGATAATGAAATGCCAAAGTCCGATTTAGTTGTTTTGCCTGGAGGCTTTTCTTACGGAGATTATTTAAGATGCGGTAGTATGGCTTCAAAATCAAATATAATGAATGAAGTTATTAAACATGCAAGACAAGGTGGTTATT
The DNA here is from genome assembly GCA_038110645.1 of Candidatus Pelagibacteraceae bacterium. GTDB lineage: Bacteria > Pseudomonadota > Alphaproteobacteria > Pelagibacterales > Pelagibacteraceae > HIMB114. The sequence continues at coordinate 1,385 of JAYNJZ010000074.1, read as the reverse complement.
TAATTGGAATTTGTAATGGTTTTCAGATTTTGACTGAAACTGGTTTGCTGCCTGGTGCATTGCTAAGAAACAAAAAGTTAAAATTTATTTGTAAATATGTAAATTTATTAATCGAAAATAATGCAACTCCATTTACATCTAAATATAAGAAAAATGAAAGAATTAGAATTCCAATTGCACATAATGAAGGTAATTATTTTGCTGATGAAAAAACTTTAAATGAATTAAAAGATAATAATCAAATAGTGATTAGATATTGTGATGAAAAATCAAATATTAATGATGAAGGCAATCCTAATGGTTCTTGTTTAAATATTGCAGGAATTATTAACAAAGATAATAATATAATAGGAATGATGCCACATCCAGAGAGGTGTGTCGAAAATATATTGGGCGGAACCGACGGCTCAGGTATTTTTCAATCTTTGCTAAATTAATGACAGAAGTAAATTTAAATTTAGCTATTGAGCACGGTTTAACAGAAAATGAATACAAGAAAATTATTGAGCTAATAGGAAGAAATCCAAATATTACAGAACTTGGAATTTTTTCTGCAATGTGGAACGAGCATTGTTCATATAAATCTTCACGAGTCTGGTTAGGAACGTTGCCAACTAAAAATGAACGAGTAATTCAAGGACCGGGTGAGAATGCAGGTGTGATTGATATTGATGACGGTGATGTTGCTATATTTAAAATTGAAAGTCACAATCATCCATCATTTATTGAACCCTATCAAGGTGCAGCTACAGGTGTTGGAGGTATATTAAGAGATGTATTTACTATGGGAGCTAGACCAGTAGCTAATTTAAACGCAATTCGTTTTGGCTCACCTGATCATCCAAAAACTAAACATCTTTTAAATGGTGTAGTTGCGGGAATTGCTGGTTATGGAAATTGTATTGGAGTTCCTACAGTTGGAGGAGAAGTAGAATTTGATAGTTGCTATGATGGTAACATTTTGGTTAATGCAATGAATATTGGTCTAGCAAAAAAAGACAAGGTTTTTTATTCAATAGCAAGTGGTGTTGGAAATCCTGTAATTTATGTTGGGTCAAAAACAGGACGAGATGGAATACATGGTGCATCTATGGCATCACAAGAATTTGACTCAGACTCAGAGTCAAAAAAACCAACTGTTCAAGTTGGAGATCCTTTTGCAGAAAAACTTTTATTAGAAGCTTGTCTTGAGTTAATGCAAACTGATACGATTGTATCTATTCAAGATATGGGGGCTGCGGGATTAACATCTTCTTCAGTTGAAATGGCTTCAAAAGGAAAAATTGGTATTGAGTTAGATTTAAATAAAGTTCCATGCCGTGAAACAGGTATGACTCCTTATGAAATGATGCTTTCTGAAAGCCAGGAAAGAATGCTTATTGTTT
>JAYNJZ010000073.1:0-3457 GCA_038110645.1 Candidatus Pelagibacteraceae bacterium | reverse complement strand
TTAAAAAAAGACTTTTATTAGACAACAGAAAATATATTAATTATTTCAATGCCCACATAGCTCAGTTGGTAGAGCACGTCCATGGTAAGGACGGGGTCATCAGTTCAATTCTGGTTGTGGGCACCATCTATTATGTATTGGAAATTTCCTTATAAAGCGAACAATGATCATCATTCTCTAATCCTGATTCACATAAATTTTTAAACATATTTTGAATAAGTTTTGAAATTGGAAGTTTTATGCCTCTTTGTGATGCACATTCCAGAATATTATTCATATCTTTTAAATGTGTAATATTTTTCCCTCTAGCAACAAAATCTTTATCAATCATTCTTTGACCGTGATTTTGTAAAATTTTTCCATCAGCGAAACCTCCAGATACTGCTTTAATAAATTTATTTGGATCTGCTCCATTTTTTTCACATAAAATAATAGCTTCAGCTACAGCTCCAATTGTAACTCCTACAATAATTTGGTTGCATAACTTAGAAACTTGACCGCTACCATTGGGGCCAACTAAAGTTGGTTTGCCCATAGTTTCTAATACATTTTTTACTTTTAAAAATATATCTTCATCACCTCCAGCCATAATAGCTAAAGAGCCGGATTTTGCACCCTCTGGACCTCCTGAAACTGGAGCATCTATAAAATTTGAATTAACCTCTTTTAATATTCTATAACATTCGTTAGCTGTTGAAACTTTTGTAGAACTCATATCTATAAATATAGTTCCAGATTTAATAAATTTTTTGCTTTGATTTACAGTTTCTATTACCTCTTTATCGCCAGGAAGCATGGATATAATAACATCCGTTCCCTTGAACAAATTTTCTAATGTATCACAAAGAGTGATTTTGTATTTTTCAAGATCTTTCATTTTTTCAAAAGTTCTATTGAAAGATTTAAGTTCAAACTTTTTAGATATATTAATGGCCATAGGAAAGCCCATTAGACCTGTGCCGATAATTCCAACTTTCATTGATTAACCTTTTAAACCTAAATGAGTATACTTAATATTAAGATAATCTTTGATTGCCATTGAACCACCTTCTCTTCCATATCCACTTTGTTTAATTCCACCAAAAGGTGTTTCTGCCGTTGGTATGACAGGTGTATTAATTGCAACCATTCCGGTCTCTAAAGCTTCTGATGTTTCATGAGCAACATTCATTGAAGATGTACATACATAAGCTGCTAATCCGTTTGGATGGTTATTAGCTCTTTTAATTACATCATCAAATGAATTGAAGGACATAATTGGAGATAATGGACCAAATGGTTCTGTTTGGTTTATAGTGCAATCATCTCTTACATTGTCAAAAACTGTAGCCTCATAAAAATACCCTTTGTTAAATTTTGCAGATCTTTTTCCTCCACAAAGTATTTTTGCACCTTCTTTTTCAGTCAATCTTACAAGCTCTTCTATCTCACTGATCCTTTTCTCAGTAGTGATTGGACCAAGATCAGTATCTTTATTAATACCTGGGCCTAATTTTAATTTTTGAGTTGCTTCAACATATTTTTTTGTAAAATCATTTTTTTTACTCTCATGGATATAAAATCTTGATGGAGAAATACATACTTGTCCTGTGTTTCTATATTTTGCTAACATTGCCATATTAACTGCTTTTTCAATATCTGCATCCGCATGAACTATGAAAGGTGAATGTCCACTCAATTCCATGGTAACTCTTTGAACTTTTTCAGCTGCTTGTTTTAAAATTAATTTTCCTACACGCGTTGATCCTGTAATTGATATTTTTTTTATTATATCTGAGTTAATAAGTTGTTGAGCAATTCCAGCAGGGTCTCCTGAAAGCATATTAACTGTACCATCTGGCAAACCAACTTCTTTAATAATGTCTATTAATACCATCACAGAACCTGGAGTAATTACATCTGGCTTACAAACTATTGAACATCCTGCTCCAAGAGCGGTTGATATTTTTCTTGATGCCAAAATACATGGAAAATTCCATGGAACTAAACCTGCAACAACTCCAACAGGTTCATAATTTATAATTACTCTAGTATCCTTAAATCGACTTTCAACAGTTTGACCATAAATTCTTTTTGTTTCTTCTGAGTTCCATTCAAAAATATCTGCTCACGCTATTGCTTCTTCTTGTGCTTGCAAAAATGGTTTTCCAACCTCAAGTGAAATCCACGTGGCTATTTCATTTTTTCTTTTTCTAATTAAGTCTGCAATTTTTCTTATTTTATTTGATCTGTCCCATGCTTGTGTATTTTTCCAACTAATAAAACCCCTTGCTGCAGATTGAATTGCCTGTTCCACTTCTTGCTCCGAAGCTTTGGATGCAGATCCCAGTATCTCCTCCGTTGACGGATTAATAACATCATAAGAATCTTTTGATTTATGCCACTTATTATCAATGAATTGACCAAAATTTTCGTACATTATTTTAATTATTTATATATGTAGCGGATCATATATATTAAGAAAATAAAAATTATATAGTTTTAATCTAGAAATAATTAGGGACAATGTCATCAGAATTAAAAGTACCAGATATAGGTGATTTCAAAGATGTTGAAATAATTGAAATTCTTGTAAAAGAAGGTCAGAAAATTTCTAAAAATGATCCTCTCATTACCCTTGAAAGCGATAAATCAAGTGTAGAGGTTCCTTCATCAGTTGATGGAACTATAAAAAAATTAAATGTAAAAATTGGAGATAAAGTTTCACAAGGAAGCATCATAGGACTTATAGATGGAGATGGAGATAGTAATCAAACAAAAATAGAAGAAAAATCAAACGAACCTAATCAAATTAATTCAACGCCAACCTCAGAGTCACAAAATTTTATTACTGTTCCTGACATTGGTGATTTTAAAAATGTCGAAATAATCGAAGTACTCGCAAAAGAAGGTGATCAAATTAATAAAGGAGATCCAATCATTACTCTTGAAAGTGATAAATCAAGTATGGAAGTGCCGAGTAACCTTTCAGGAAAGATAATAAATTTAAAAGTTAAAATCGGAGATAAAGTTTCACAAGGAGATACCATTGCTGAGCTATCTGGTTCTAACCAAGTAGAACAAAAAGTTTTAAAGAAAGAAATGCCTCAAAATATTCAAAGCAACGGTCAGGCACAAGTTAATGGTCAAGTACAATCTAAAAGAATGGAAGTAAAACAAGAGGGTGTTTATGGATCGAATCCAGATATCGCAGATATTGATCCAGAGGAAACAGGTGAGTGGATTGAATCTTTAAATTCAGTAGTAAAAAGAGACGGTTCTAGAAGAGCTCACTTTTTACTATCAAAACTAATAAATCAGGCTTACGTTTCTGGATCTAATTTACCTTTTACTCAAAATACACCTTATATAAATACCATTCCTCCGCAACTTGAAGCTAAATCACCAGGAGATCAAAATATTGAAAAAAGTATCAGATCATTAATTAGGTGGAATGCTGCAACAATGGTTGTAAGAG
>JAYNJZ010000072.1:0-3522 GCA_038110645.1 Candidatus Pelagibacteraceae bacterium | reverse complement strand
TCAACAAAATGAAAAGAAAACTATTATTTTAGTTGAGCAAAATGCAAAAAAAGGTCTTGAGTTTGCAGATATCGGATATGTTTTAGTTTCAGGAGAATTGGCAATTGTCGGAAAAGGTGATGAATTGCTAAATAATCCGGATGTCGGTAGATTATTCCTTGGAGGATAATCTTAAAAATTGTTTTCATCAATATCTTTTAAAAATGGAGTTAAGCATGCAATCGGAGTTCCTGCTTTAGGGCTTGGATCAAGTATGTTTGCATTTGGAGCTTTTTTAAATAGCGCAGGTTTTGATATTTTTCAAAGTTTCTTATCAACTTTTTTCACATTTGCTTTGCCTGGACAATTTGTAATGGCAGAAACTATTTTAGCTGGGGGTACATTATTAAATGTTTTTTTAGCTGTTTTATTAACGAACAGCAGGCTGTACCCAATGACAGTAAATATCACTCCAATAATTAGAAACATAGAAATTCCTAAATGGAAACAATATTTAGCAGCTCATTTTATTGCGGTAACAAGTTGGTTCAACATGTTTGCAGTCCATCGTGAGATAAATCAAGAAGATAAATTTAATTACTTTGTTGGATTAGGAGGATTTTTATGGGCCAATTCTGTTTTATGCACTGTAGCCGGATATCTATTTTCCAACATAGTTTCTCATGAAATTTTAATAGGAATGGTTTTTATTAATCCAATGTATTTTTTAATTATGACCGTAAGCAATTTAAAAGAAAAAAAAATGATTTGTTCTATTTTAACAGGTGCAGCTTTAAGTATTTTATTAAATAATTTATTTCCTGGCTGGTCTGTTTTGATAGCGGGTGTGACTGCGGGAACTATAGGTTATTTTTTATTTAAAAAGGAAGGATTAAATGAGTAGTCAATTTATTTACCTTTCAATTTTAGTTGCAAGTATCGGAACTTATTTTTGTAGAGCATTTGGTGTTTTTAGTGCAAGGAATATTAGCACTGATAGTCCAATTTTTAATTGGATAAAATGTGTATCTATCGGAGTTATTTCAGCAGTTATTGCTAGAATTATTTTATTTCCAGCGGGTATACTAGGCGAGGCAACTTCAATGAGTAGAATTACATGTACTCTTATAGCTTTGGTTATTTATTTTTCTTTTAAAAAAAATGTGATATTAGCAGTTTCAGTGAGTGCAATAAGTTTTGTACTAATAAATCATTTTATTTAAATGAAAAATATAACAGGTTTAAATATTAAAAATCATTCATCTAGTGAAAGATTAGTTGATATAAAAATACAAAATAAATTTTTAGATAAAGTAAAAGAACAGTTTGACCAGCATGATCTAATTGATATTGAGTATAAACCTTTTTTGAGGTTTCATATTACCGATATATTTAACAAAGTTTTTGATGAAAAAATTCAAGATGTAGTGAAATCTATCTTAACTGATAGAAATCAAGGCGCTTTTGTTATTGGTCCTGAGCAAATGGATGAAGCAAAATATGACACAGATTTTCTAGTTAAACTATCGACTGCATTAACACATTTGGTTGGAATCCCTAATTTTGATTCAATGTATGGTAAATATTATGCAAGATTTGAAGTAAAGAATACTGATAACAGTGATAGCTACTTAAGAAAAGCTGCTAAAAAATTAGATCTACACACTGATGGTACCTATGTAAAAGAAAAAACAGACTGGTTATTAATGATGAAAATGAAAGAAGAAAATTCTGTAGGTGGCGAAAGTACGTTGTTACATTTGGATGATTGGGAAGATTGTGAAAAGTTTTTTAATGATCCAATTGGAAAAGAAAATTTTATATGGGGTTCTCCCAAAAGTAAAAATGTAGAATATAAAGTTGAACACCCAATATTTTCAACTGACGCAAAGGGGAAACCAATTATTTCATACATCGACCAATTCCCTGAACCTCAAAATTTAAAACAAGGCTTATACTTAAATAGCCTGTCAGAATCGTTAGAGAGCAGTGCTAAACATATTGCTTTTAAGTTGCCTCCAGGTTACGCGATTTTTTCTAATAATTATTTTATGCTTCATGGAAGAAAAGCATTTAAGCCTCACCCTAAATTATATAGAGAGCTTTTGAGACAACGAGGCGTTTTCTATAGGTGATTAGATTTATAGTCTTTTTTTTAATCCTATTTAGTTTAAACAATTTATCAATGGCTGAAGAGAAAAAAGCTTACTTTGCTGGAGGATGTTTTTGGTGCGTTGAAGAGGCATTTGAAAAAACTACTGGTGTGATAAAGGCAATATCCGGTTATACAGGAGGTCATGTAAAAAATCCTACATACGAACAAGTAACATACAAAGAGACAGGACACTTCGAAGCTGTTGAAGTAACTTATGATCCTTCGAAAGTTTCTTATGAAGATTTATTAAAAATTTTTTGGAGAAATATTGATCCATTTGATGCTGAAGGTCAATTTTGTGATAAAGGATCTAGTTATTTATCTGCAGTATTTTATCAAAACGATCAGGAAAAAAAGGCTTTTGAAAAATCAAAAGAAGAGCTGAAAATTGATAAATCAAAAATTACAACTGTGTCCAAACCTCTTGAAATTTTTTATAATGCTGAAGATTATCATCAAGACTATTATAAGAAAAATCCAATTAGATATAATTTGTACAAAACAGGTTGCGGCAGGGAAGCGAAATTAAAAAAAATTTGGGAATAGATGAAAGTTGCAATTTTAGACGATTACCAAAACGTAGCACAGTACTTTGCAGATTGGGAAAACTCTAATTGTGAGATCAAAGTTTTCAATCAACCTTTCGAAAATGAAGATCAGGTAATTGAAAATTTAAAAGGTTTTGAAGCTTTGCTTTTAATGAGAGAAAGAACTCCAATGACTAGAAAAGTCATAGAGTCATGTCCAAAATTAAAAATTATTTGTACTGGTGGCATGAGAAATAAATCAATTGATTTACAAGCGGCAAAAGAAAAAAATATTAAAGTTTGCGGTACAGAAATGAATGTAAATTCAACTGCAGAATTAACATGGGCACTAATACTGGGATTAACTAGAAATTTAAAACAAGAAACTGAAAATATGTTTCAAGGGTATTGGCAGACAACGCTTGGAACAGAGTTAAAAGGCAAAGTGCTAGGTCTAGCCGGTTTAGGAAAACAAGGAACTCAGGTTGCAAATATTGGCAAGGCATTTGGAATGGAAGTGATTGCATGGAGCGAAAATTTAAAAATATCTGATGCAGAAAGTAAAGGTGTTATGGCTGTATCAAAAGAAGATCTTTTAGAGCGATCTGATATTTTAAGTATTCATTTAGTTTTAAGCGAAAGAACTACAAACTTATTTAAATATGAAGATTTAAGTAAAATGAAATCAACTTCATATATTATCAATACATCCAGAGGAGCAATTATTAACGAAAATGATTTAATAAAAATTTTAGAAGAGGAAAAAATTGCAGGTGCTGGAATCGATGTTTATGATATTGAACCTTTGCCAGAAAATCATAAATTAAGATTTATGCAAAATGCACTTTTGCTTCCACATCT
>JAYNJZ010000071.1:0-3599 GCA_038110645.1 Candidatus Pelagibacteraceae bacterium | reverse complement strand
TAACACATCTAGATCCATAACTTTGGACAAAACCACTTGATGTAAAAGTAAATCCCTTTAAATTTTCACCAAAGTATTCAACCATATCATTTCTTTCAAATTCACCATGAACAATAACATCAATACCCAGCTCTTCTTGTTGTCTAATTGTTTCTATAGTTTTTTCTTCTAAAAACTTTTCATATTCTTTATTAGATAATTCTCCTCTTCTATTTTTTGCTCTTGCTTGCCTTACATCCTTAGTTTGAGGAAAAGATCCTATTGTAGTCGTAGGATATAAAGGAAGATTGAAAATTTCTCTTTGAATAGCGGCTCTTTCTTCATATTTTGAGACACGATTTAAAACGCTATCATTTATAGTTTTAACTCTTGCTTTTACAGCATCATCATGAATTAGTTTTGATTTTTTTCTATCTTCAATGTCAGCTTTATTTATTGACAGTTTATCTTTAGCTTTACCATTATTAATATTTTCTTTTAAAATATTTAATTCTTGCAATTTTTGTTTTGCAAAAGCTAACCATTTTTTTATTTCTTCTGGAACTTTTGTTTCTAAACCTAAGTCATAAGGAGTATGGAGCAATGGACACGAACTAGAGATTATAAAATCATTATTTACCCCTTTTAATTCCTCAATAATTTTAGATAAATCAGATTTCCAAATATTTCTTCCGTTAATAACTCCGAGTGACAATGCTTTGTTAGAGTTTTTAATATAATCTTTGTTTTTTTCTCCTCTAACCAAATCAAGGTGTACAGCATCAACATCAGATGCAAAAATTTCTTCTTTAATTTTTTCATCAATACTTTCAAAATAGGTAGCCAAAAGAATTTTAGTGTCTCCTGCAGCAGATTTAATTCCATTTAATGAATTTTTAATTTTTGAAATGACATCATTGCTCAAATCTTTAACAAAAATAGGTTCATCAATTTGTATCCATTTTGCACCAAGTTCATTTAATTTTTTTACAATTTCTTTGTAGGCAGGAATAACTCTATCTAATAAATCAATTGTATTAGAACCATCCACAGATTTAGCTAGTAATAAAAACGTAATTGGACCTAAGATTACTGGCTTAGTTTCAAAACCCGAAGCTTTAGCCTCATTGTATTCATCAAAAGGTTTTGAGGAGCTAATCTTAAAACTTTGATCTTTTTTTAATTCTGGAACTAAATAGTGATAATTTGTATCAAACCATTTTGTCATTTCTAATGCTCCAACATCAAGATCTTTTGTTTGAGATCCTCTTGCCATTGCAAAATAAGTAGTTAGATCTACCTCATCTCCATTCCATTTATATCTTTCAGGTACAGCTCCTAAAAGACAAATCATATCTAATACCTGATCGTAAAATGAAAAATCATTAGATGTTATTAAATCAATCCCATTGTCCTTTTGAACTTGCCAAACATTTTTTCGTAATTCTTTTGCAGTTTTTTGCAAATCTGATTCTGAGATATCTCCTTTCCAATAACTTTCTAGAGCTTTTTTAAGTTCTCTTTTAGGCCCAATTCTTGGATAGCCGATAGTTGCAGTTGTAATCATATTCTTATTTCTCCTTTTTCTTTATTATTCTTAGTTTGTAAAAATTTTTTATAAGATTTTAGTCTTGAGCAGACCGCGTAACTTAATTCATATTTATTCAAAGTATAAAAATGAAATTCATTAACACCTTCTTTTTGAAGTTTTTTGACTAAATCAGTAGCAATACTTGACCCAATCATTTTTTGAATTTCTGGATTCTCATCAGAGCCCTCAAATTCTTTTCTAATCCAATCTGGAACATTTGTTCCACATTTATCACTAAAGTTTTTAACTCTTTTATAATTTTGGATTGGCATTACGCCTGGAAGTAATTCAACTTTTATTCCTGCTTTGGTAACATCGTCTCTAAAATTTAAAAATATTTTTTCATCAAAGAAAAATTGTGTGATAATTCTGTTAGCTCCAGCATCAACTTTCCTTTTAAGGTTATCTAAATCATCTTTTTTACTTTTAGAATCTGGATGTATTTCAGGATATCCAGCAACTGAAATATCAAAATTCGCTAACTTTTTAAGACCTGCAGTCATATCAGTTGCATTTTTGTATCCATCTGGATGAGGTTTGTATTGTTCTCCTGAATTTCGGACATCGCCTCTTAAAGCGACAATTCTTTTAATACCTTTTTCAAACCAGTTAAGAGCGATATCATTAATTTCATCTTTTGACATATCAACACATGTTAAATGACCTGCCACAGGAACATTGCTTTCTTTATTAATTTTTTTAACAAAACTATCTGTTTTTATTCTCTCACCACCACCAGCACCAAAAGTAACCGAGTAAAATTGCGGATCAAAGCTTTCAAGTTTTTTTAAACTTTTCCACGCAGCAACTTCATCCTCTGCGGTTTTGGATGGAAAAAATTCAAAACTAAATTTTAATTCTTCTTTCATAATTTTAGTTTCAAATTTGCCGGAAGGTAAAAAAAAACCACCGGCTAAAGCGGTGGTCAAAATCGCTTTAGCAGTTTTTATATAGCGCCCGCAATTTGATATAAATCAGCGCTAGGTGATCTTATAGTTAAATAATATCTTATGTAAATACTAATTATCTTTAAATTCAGGTTTTTTTTTAGGTAAATCTCTTAAAGTCGCTATAGCAACAAACCAATAAAATCTGAGTTTATTAAAAAAACCCTTTCTTGCTTTAAGCAGATAATACTCTGATAAACCGCACTCTGTTTTAATATAATTAGTGATATCTTTACTCATTTTTTAAATCTTTCTAACAATTTCTTTATAATCAGTGGAGCTAAACCAATCAATATAAATGAAACAATTATCTCAATACTAAGTATATCTTCAATTTTATTAATTTTTGATAATTGGACACCCGCATTAACAAAAATGATAGTTCCTAAAAACATACCAATTTGAGACACTAAGTAAAAAGTTAATGCTTTCATCTTGGTTAAACCAAATACTAAATTAATAATAAAGAATGGAAATATTGGACTTAGCCTTAAAAAAAATAAATAATAAATGCCATCTTTCTTAATTCCTTCATTTATTTTTTCTAAGTATTTTGAATATTTTTTTTCTACATAATCTTTCAAAACAAATCTTGACATTAATAAACATAAAGTTGAGCCTATTGAACTTGCAAATGATGTTAGTATTACACCTGGAATTAAGCCAAATAGAGCGCCTGCTAATATTGTTTTTAATGCTCCAAAGGGCAAAGCAAACGCTGTAACTATTATGTAAATAATAAAGAAAACAACTATAGAAAAAGAATAATTTAATTTGATAAATTCATTTAGTTTTTCATGCTGACTTTTAATCGTTTCAAAAGAAAAGTATTGGCTATAGTCAAAAAATAATCCAAAAGAAATCGTTCCTATAAATATTAAAATAATTATAATTTTTAAAATTTTATTAGTCATTAACTGCAGCTTGAGCCACCTAAGACACAAAATTTCGAACAATGAGGGTGATTAAGATAAATTTTTTTCATCGATTCTTTAAGGCTATTACCTAAATTAAATTCAGAAATATAAGGTAATAATGTACACGCACTTACACTTGGTTTTTCATCTCCTTTTTTTTTAACA
>JAYNJZ010000070.1:0-3643 GCA_038110645.1 Candidatus Pelagibacteraceae bacterium | reverse complement strand
TCCCCTGGACCATTTGATAAAAAAACTCCATCTGGTTTCAAATCTATTATTTTTTCAAAATTTGTATCCGAAGGTACAATGGTAAGTTTAGTTTTTAAGTCTGAGAAGTTTCTTAAAATATTTTTTTTACAGCCGTAATCTATGACTACTATATGAGTATTGTAATTTTTATTTGTTTGATAACCTTTATGTTTTATCCACAAACTTTCATCATTCCAATTGTATATTTGTTTTGTCGATACTTTTTGAGTCAACTCCATTCCTTTTAACCCCGGCCAGTTTTTGCATTCATTTAAGTATTTTTTTGTATCAGTTATATCTCCATTAACTATAGTTGCTTTTAAAGCACCATTATTTCTAATTAGATTAGTAATTGCCCTGGTATCTAAACCTGCAATTCCAACAATTTGATTTTTTTCTAACCAAATGTTTAATTTTTCTAAAGATCTATAGTTTGAAGGTTCAGTAATTTCTTTTGCAAAAATTACTCCTTTTAACCATATTTTTTCAGCCTCAATATCTTCAAAATTTGTTCCAACATTCCCTATGTGAGGAAAAGTAAAATTTATAATTTGATCTGAATACGAAGGATCAGTAATAATCTCTTGATAGCCCGTCATAGAGGTATTAAAACAAACTTCACCAACGGCATATCCAGTATGACCTATACCAATGCCATTTAATGTTATTCCATTTTCAAAAACTAAAATACCTGTGGGTTGTGATGATAAAAAATTTGAATTTGCCTTTATTTCCTTATTTAACAAAAATACAACTCATAGGTTAAGAATCAAAATTAAAAAAAAACTTTGGCGTTAATTATGAAAAAGTCTTACACTCGTCAAGAAAGTAAATTAAATAATCGTCATGGCAATTTTTGAAAATGTTAACAAAGCTCTTAGCGAGTCATTGAAAAACAAGCAAAGTGACAGGGTATTAACTTTGCGAGCAATAATATCTGCAAAAAAAGACAAAGAAATAGAGAAAAGAACTCAAAAAACCAAAGAAGTTACTGATGAGGATATGATTGCAATATTAAATAAAATGTTAAAACAAAGAAGAGAGTCTGTAGACATGTATCAAAAAGCCAGCAGACAAGATCTAGTTGATAAAGAAAACCTTGAAATAAAAATTATCGAAGAATTTTTACCCAAACAATTAAGTGAAGAAGAAGTAAATAAAGCATGTTTAGAAGCAATATCTAACGCTGGTGCATCTAGTTTGAAAGATATGGGGAAAGTAATGGGAATTCTAAAAGAAAAATATCTAGGAAAAATGGATTTTTCATTAGCTGGAAAAATTCTTAAAGAGAATCTCAAGGGATAATGAAATACCCAAGATCATATATTGAAGAAATTAGAAACAGATTAAAAGTTTCAGATGTAGTGAGATTAAAAGTAAATTTAAAAAAAAGAGGAAAAGAATTTATTGGCCTATCTCCATTTAAGAATGAAAAGACGCCATCATTTACAGTAAATGATGAGAAAGGATTTTATCATTGCTTTAGTACTGGCGAACATGGAAATATTTTTGATTTTTTAATGAAGCTTGACAATGTAAACTTTGGAGAAGCTGTAAAGACATTGGCCCAGAGAGCTGGTATGCAACCTTATAGGTTTACAAAAGAGGACGAAAAAATTGAAAAAGAAAACTTGAAAATTCAAAAATTATTTGAAGTTTTTTTTAAACAATGCAAGGAAGATTTGTTTAATCAATATAAAGACTCCCATTTAAAATATCTGATTGATCGTGGATTAAGCGTTGAAACAATCAATTATTTTAAATTAGGTTTTTGTGAAAATAGTAAAAAAATACAAAATATACTTTTTGAACACGGTTATACTGCTGATGAATTATTAAAATCAGGGATGTATTATAAAAAAGATGATAGTGAAGAATTGGTTAATCGTTTTAAAAATAGAATTATTTTTCCAATACAAAATTATTATAACAATTTTATAGGCTGTGGAGGCAGAACAGTTTTATCTAATGCTTTGGCAAAATATATAAATTCACCTGAGACAGATTATTTTAAAAAGGGATTTAATTTATATAACTTAAATAATGGAAAAAAAGAAAGTTTAAATTCAAATAATTTAATTCTTGTAGAAGGATACATGGATGCTGTGTCTTTATTTAATAAAGGAGTGAAGAATGTTGCTGCAACATTAGGTACAGCAATAACAACGTCACAAATTAATCTCGCTTGGAAAAATTTTGATAAAATTATAATTTGTTTCGATGGTGATCAAAGTGGAATTGATGCATCTTACAGAGCGGCAGAAAGAATATTAAAAATACTTAAACCTGGAAAAGACGTTTATTTTGCTAAAATTCCAAATGGACAAGACCCTGATGATTTTGTCAATCAATTTGGTAAACAGGGATTTAGTGAATTAATAAACCAAAGTAAAGATCTGGTGGATATTATGTTCAGTCATAATGCTATAAATGTTAATAAATCAAAACCTACAGATATAGCATTGCTAGAAAAAAAACTTTTTAATTTAGCAGAGGAAATCGAAGACCTAACATCAAAAAAATATATTAAAAATTCTTTTAAAAATAAAATTTTTGAAAATATTATTAGAAAGAAAAATCAAAATATTCAAAGTCGAGAAGAAATTAAGAGGGCAAGTGTAAGGTTAATGTTTTCAAAAGAAGAAATATTAGAGTTATCACTAATAAATCTCATATTAAATTACCCAGAATTTAGCGAAAGTAAAATTGAAGATATATCTCTCTTAGATTTCAATTTTAAAGACAATTCAATTTTTTTATCCGAATTAGTTAATGCTTTAGTTAACGAAAATATTAAAACTAAAGAAGATTTAAGAAAAAAATTAATCATTAATTTTGAAACATTAATTAAAAAAATTGATATGTACTCTAATAACAAAGGTATCATTATGAATTTAAATAAAGAGTCATTTAATTCTTTTTATAATGACTATTTAGATGAACTTAGTCTAATTAAAAAAAAGAAGAAGTTATCAAGTCTCGAGTCGGAACTTGCTAAAAATCCAGATGAAGCAATCTATGAGAGATATATTGCTTTAAAAAATAGCTAAAAATAGCAAAAATCTTTCATTTATTTTCTGAAAAAAAAATATAAGTTCAGCTCCCTGTTGTGGAAAAATTAATATCAAAATCATTTGAAAGACTGTTAGAAAAAGGGAAAACCCGAGGGTTTATAACCTATGAAGAACTCCAAAAATCGTTAGGTAAAAGAAATAGCAATATTGAGAGTATAGATAAAGCTTTAGTACACATTTTTGATCAAGCGATTTCATTAGTTGAAAAAAAATCTGACTTTAAAATAAAAAAACAAGAATCAGAGAACGTTAAGCAGACTAAAACTGTAGAGAGAAGTGACGATCCCATAAGAATGTATTTAAGGGAAATGGGTGGAGTAGAGCTTCTTTCAAGAGAAGGAGAAACAGCTATAGCAAAAAGAATCGAGGCTGGAAGATATGTAATGATAAGTTCTTTATCAGAGAGTCCGATTACTGCAAAAAAAATTTTTGAATGGGAAGAAAAATTAATAAATAATGAAATGCTTGTAAGAGATATCATTGATCTTGACACAAATTTTATTGATGATGAGAAATTAGCTAAATCAATTAAAGAAAAAAGTAAAAAA
>JAYNJZ010000069.1:0-3647 GCA_038110645.1 Candidatus Pelagibacteraceae bacterium | reverse complement strand
TTTACAAGTTGATACTACAAATATTTTATTTATTGTTGGAGGCGCTTTTGCTGGAATTGATAAAATCATTGCTGCTAGAGGACAAGGTTCGTCAATAGGATTTGGAGCTAAAATTAAAAATCAAATTGATAAAAGTGCTGGAGAATTAATGCAAGATGTAGAGCCTGAAGATCTTTTGAAATTTGGTTTAATACCAGAATTTATCGGTCGCTTACCAATAATTTCAACCTTAGAGGATTTAGACGAGGATAGTTTGGTAAAAATTCTTGAGGAACCAAAAAATTCATTAACAAAACAGTATTCTAAATTATTTGAAATAGAGGGTACAAAACTAACATTCGCTAAAGATGCATTAAAGGCAATAGCACAAAAAGCAATTGTTAGAAAAACTGGTGCTAGAGGATTAAGGTCAATTATAGAAGAAGTTCTTTTAGAAACCATGTTTGACTTACCTTCTATGGAAAATGTTGAAGAGGTAATATTAAATAAAGAAGTAATTAATGGAAAAACTAAGCCACTAATGATTTTCTCAAAATCATCAAAATCATCTAAAATAAATCCTGAAAAAGAAGAAAAAATAGCTAACTAATTGGTGATATCTTCTCAATATCTACCTTGTTTTATATGTTTTAATAACTATGTTTAAAATATGAGCTTAGATTACAAATCCCTACCTGTATTACCATTAAGAGATATAGTTGTTTTTCCAAATGTAACCACTCCTTTGTTTGTTGGACGCGACAAATCGATTAGTGCTCTTGAGTCTGTCATGAATAGTTCAAAACAAATTTTACTGCTTGCTCAAAAAAACTCAGATATTGATATTCCAAAAGAAGAAGACCTCTATTCTATTGGAACTGTAGCTGAAATTTTGCAACTTTTAAAATTACCAGATGGAACTGTAAAAATATTAGTTGAGGGAAAGTTTGTATGCAAAGTACTTGAATATAATAAGAATGATAAATTTTTAGATGCAAAAATTGAAAAATGTAATTTAATCAATGATAAAAATAATAATTTATTATCTCAGGCATTGATAAATAAATTTAATAAATTATCCAAAACATCAAAAAAATTTAGTGATGAAAATAGTATTGATTTTAAGAATTTAACCGATCCAGATGTAATAGCAAATAAAGCGGTCTCAGTTTTAGGCATTGAGTTAGAGGATAAACAAAAGATTATAGAGACATTAAATATACAAAAAAAACTTGAAATGATTATCGGTCATTTAGACAGTGAACTTGAACTAATGTCAGTAGAAAAGAGAATTAGGGGTAGAGTGAAAAATCAAATGGAAAAAACGCAAAGAGAATATTATTTAAATGAGCAGCTGAAAGCAATCCAAAAAGAGCTAGGAGATATTGAAGAAGGAAAAGATGAGCTAAAGCAGTTAGAAGACTCAATTAAGAAATCTAAAATGCCAAAAGACGCTGAAGAAAAGTGTTTTTCCGAATTAAAAAAATTAAAGACTATGAGTCCAATGTCAGCAGAGTCTACAGTGGTCAGAAATTATTTAGATTGGATGATATCTATACCTTGGCATGAAAGCTCAGCAGTGAGTACCAATCTTCAAAAAGCAGAAAATATATTAAATGAAGACCATTATGGATTAGAAAAAGTAAAAGACAGGATATTAGAATTTTTAGCAGTTCAGTCTAGAATAAAAAAAATAAAAGGACCGATACTTTGTTTAGTAGGCCCGCCAGGGGTTGGAAAAACTTCATTAGGAAAATCCATTGCTAAAGCGACAGGTAGAGAGTTTGTAAGAATGTCATTAGGTGGTGTGCGAGATGAAGCAGAAATCAGAGGTCATAGAAGAACTTATATTGGAAGTTTGCCTGGAAAGATAATTCAAATGATGAAAAAAGCTGGAAAAACAAACCCATTATTTTTATTAGACGAAATAGATAAAGTTGGAATGGATTATAGGGGAGACCCGTCCTCGGCTTTATTGGAAGCATTGGATCCTGAGCAAAACAAAGATTTTAATGATCATTATTTAGAAGTTGATTATGATTTATCTAATGTAATGTTTGTTACAACTGCAAACACATTAAATATTCCAGGACCATTATTAGATCGAATGGAAGTAATTCGTTTAGCGGGTTATACAGAACAAGAAAAGCTTGAAATTGCAAAAAAATATTTATTACCAAAACAAGTTAAAGATAATGGTTTAAAAAAAGAAGAATTAAAAATTAATGATAATGAAATATTAGAAATAATTAGAAGCTATACAAAAGAGTCTGGAGTTAGAGGTTTAGAGAGAGAAATTTCTAAACTTGCAAGAAAAAGTGTTAAAGAAATTGTATCAAACAAAACTCAAAAAATTGAGATAGATAATAAAAATATTTCAAATTATCTTGGTGTAAAAAAATTTAAATTTGGTGAAATTGAAGATGAAAATAAAGTTGGAGTTGTAACAGGTTTAGCATGGACAGAAGTGGGTGGAGAATTATTGTCTATCGAGTCTGTAATGATGCCAGGTAAGGGAAAATTAGAACATACTGGAAAACTTGGAGATGTCATGAAAGAGTCTATTAAAGCAGCAAAATCCTTTATTAGATCTAGATGTTTGGAATACGGTATAATACCACCAACTTTTGAGAAGAAAGATTTTCATATTCATGTACCTGAAGGCGCAACCCCCAAAGATGGTCCGTCTGCTGGTATTGCAATGGTTACATCAATTGTTTCTGCATTAACTAATAACCCGGTTAAAAGAGATGTCGCAATGACAGGAGAAGTGACTTTAAGGGGTAGAGTATTACCCATAGGTGGACTTAAGGAAAAGTTGTTAGCCGCATTAAGAGGAGGAATCAAGACAGTGATAATTCCATCCGAGAATGAAAAAGACTTAATAGAGATACCTCAAAATGTAAAAGATGGTTTAAAGATTGTTCCCGTTACTCATGTTGACGAAGTATTAAAAATTGCACTTACAAATAATCTTAATCCAATTGATTGGATTGAAGTTGATCATATCAAAGAAGAAGAAAAATCAAAAACTAAAAAAAACGCCCATTAACTTAACAATCATCACTACTACAATTATCAGAAGGTAGTACTATAAAGTCGTAAAATATACTTTTATGATTATTATTGATTTTAACATATCTTATTTTTTTTTTATTGGTTTTTTGGTTAATTTTTTTTACAACTATTTTTTTACCTAAAGCTAAAATTTTAAAATCCATATTTGTTTTTTTCTTATATTTAAGAATTAGTGGATATATGTGGATTGAAGAATTGCATTCATCCAAAATTCCTCGGCAAGCTAAAATGAGACTTTTTTCTCCATTGGAAGAAATAAAAAAAACCATTGGATAGGCAAAAACTTTTTTTTCGATATCGTATGAATAAAATTCTCCAGATAAATAATTATTTAATCTTATTTTTTGTTTGTCAGATAAATTAATTTCTTCGTTGGCATAGTAATTATGAATTGTTGTTATATTAGAGCAGCCAGTCAGTAAAATTGATAAAAATGTTAAAATTTTTATATTTTTTATAAAATTAACCATGCTGCAAATATAACAAATTTAATGTTTATTAATATTTAAAATAGTGTATTTCAGGGTTGTTTAAGGGGCGGTTAGCTCAGTTGGTAGAGCATCTCGTTTACACCGAGAGGGTCGGGAGTT
>JAYNJZ010000068.1:0-3659 GCA_038110645.1 Candidatus Pelagibacteraceae bacterium | reverse complement strand
GTAAAATTATTAAATTCATTTTCAATATCAGGACCTTCTGCTACAGAAAATCCTATTTCAGCAAAGATACAAGTGAGCTCATCTATCACTTGAGATACAGGATGTATTTTTCCTTTTTTAATTTCTTTTGTTGGAAGTGTAACATCAATTTCTTCTGAGTTTAGTTTCTCTTCTATTTCTTTAAGTTCAATTTTAGATTGATGTGCATTAATTTGATCAAGTAAATTTGATTTTATAATATTCAATTCTGATGCAAAATTCTTTCTTTCATCAGCATCAATTTTTCCCATACTCTTAAAGGCCTCAGTAATGACACCTTTTTTTCCTAGATAAAAAGTTTTTAAAGACTCTAAAGTTTCTCGATCCTTAACTTGCTGAAGTTTTGAATTTATCTCTGTAGATAAGTTTTTTAGATCTAACATTTAAATTTTAATTTAAATGCGATTGTACCTTTTTTACAATAGATTTAAAAGTCTCCGGGTTATTATAGGCAATATCTGCTAACACTTTTCTATCAATACTTATTTTAGATTTCGCTAGTCCATGAATAAATTTTGAGTAAGTTAAGCCTTCGGCTCTAACTCCAGCATTGATCCTTTGGATCCATAGAGATCTGAAATTTCTTTTATTTCTTCTTCTATCACGATAAGCATATTGCATCGCCTTTTCAACTGCTTGCTTAGCAACTCGAATTGTATTTTTTCTTCTACCCCAATAACCTTTCGCAGCTTTTAAGACTTTTTTATGTTTTGCTTTACTTGTTTTGCCTCTTTTTACTCTAGCCATATCTAACCTCTTAAACTATTTGGCATATAAGATTTGATAATCTTAGCGTCCTGTTTTGATAAAATAGTCGTACCTCTTAGTTTTCTGATTTGAGAATTTGTTCTTTTGATCATTCCATGCCTTTTACCAGCTTGAGCTGATTTTACTTTTCCCTTAGCGGTAATTTTAAATCTTTTTTTTGCTGAACTTTTTGTCTTTAACTTTGGCATATCGAGGGTGGTTATACTAAAAAAAGGTATAATGACAATAACAATAATTAGTTAATTTGGCTGAATTATCAGGGTCATTTGTCTACCCTCAAGTTTAGCTTGTTGCTCAACTTTTGAAATATCTTTGGTATCTTCAATTATCTTATCAATTAAATCATATGCTGCTTTCATATAATCCATTTCTCTTCCTTTGAATCTTATTGTAAACTTAACTTTATCACCTTTTGAAATAAATTTTTTTGCATTTTTCATTTTAAAATCATAATCATGTTTATCAGTACTTGGTCTCATCTTAAGCTCTTTTAAAGTAATAACCTTTTGTTTCTTTTTCGCCTGACTAGCTTTTTTTTGAATTTCATATTTATACTTTCCGTAATCAATTATTTTACAAACTGGAGGTTTAACATTGGGAGCTACTTCAATTAAATCTAATCCAACTTCTTTTGCACGATCCAAGGCCTCGCCAATTGGTACCACACCAATATTATCACCATCATGTGTGATCAATTGGACTTCAGTTGCACGTATCTTATTGTTAACTCTTGGACCTTTCATTAATTAGAGAATATGAATTGAAACATTAAATATTGGGATTTGAAGACTCTAATAGTAGCTTTTTTATAGCTTCATCTAGGTTTATAGTTTGTTGTTCTTGCTGTCCGAGTCTACGAATTGTAACAGAATTATTTTGAACTTCTTTAGCGCCGCAAATCATTAAAATTGGAATTTTCGATACAGAATGTTCTCGAATTTTATAATTAATTTTTTCATTTCTTAAATCAATAATAGTCCTTAATCCTTTTTTTTCAAGTAACATCTTTACTTTTGTTGCATAATCATTTTGTTCACTACTAATAGGTAAAATAGCAATTTGGTCTGGTGATAACCAAAACGGAAATTTTCCAGCATGATGCTCGATTAAAATACCTATAAATCTCTCTAAAGAGCCAAACATTGCTCTATGTAACATTACTGGAATTTTTTTTGTTCCATCATTTGCAACATATGATGCGCCTAATCTTCCCGGTAAGTTAAAATCAACTTGCAAAGTTCCACATTGCCAGTCACGTCCAATAGCATCAATTAAAACAAATTCTATTTTAGGTCCATAAAAAGCACCTTCTCCTTTGTTTATTTCATAACTTAAACCACTTTCTTTAATTGCATCTAGCAATGCCTTTTCACTTTTATCCCAAATTTCATCATCACCCACTCTTTTCTCAGGTCGATCTGAGAATTTTAATTTAACATTTTCAAAACCAAAAGATTTATAAATATCCAAAATTAAGTTGGTAACCTTTAAAGACTCTTCTGTAATTTGTTCTTCAGTACAAAAAATGTGAGCGTCATCTTGCGTAAATGCTCGAACTCTCATTAAACCATGTAATGCACCTGAAGGCTCGTAGCGATGAACTTTACCGAATTCAGAAATTTTAAGTGGTAAATCTTTATAACTTTTTAGACCCTGATTAAATACTTGAACGTGACCCGGGCAGTTCATAGGTTTAATTGCAAAAGTTTTTTCATCTACACTGGTTGTATACATATATTCTTGAAACTTCTCCCAGTGCCCAGATTTCTCCCACAATGTTTTATCTAACATTTCAGGTGTATTTACCTCCAAATACCCAGCTTCAGTTTGTTTATCTCTCATGAATTGAACCAGGGATTGAAATAGATTCCATCCTTTCTGATGCCAAAATACAGCTCCTGGACTTTCTTCTTGAAAGTGAAACAAATCTAAAGCCTTACCAAGCTTTCTATGATCTCTTTTTTCAGCCTCTTCAATTCGATTTAAATAATCATCTAAATCTTTTTTTGTTTTCCAACATGTTCCATAAATTCTTTGAAGCATTTTATTATTAGAATCTCCTCTCCAATATGCTCCTGCTACTTTCATTAATTTGAATGCTTTTCCAATCTTTCCAAGACTTGGTAAATGAGGACCTCTACATAGGTCATGCCAATTTCCGTGAAAATAAATTGACAACTCTTCACCTTCAGGAATACTTTCTATTATTTCTGCTTTATAATTTTCTCCAATTTTTTTAAAATGACTTATTGCTTTTTTCCTATCCCAAACTTCACGAGTTGTTGCGGGATCCTGATCAATTATTTCTTTCATTTTTTTTTCAATTTTTTCTAAATCTGACTCACTAAACGGCTCATCTCTAGCAAAATCATAATAAAATCCATTTTCAATTACTGGACCAATTGTAACTTGTGTTCCGGGAAAAAGTTCTTGTACTGCCATAGCCATACAATGAGCAGAGTCATGTCGAATTAATTCAAGAGCATAATCATCATCCATGGTAATAATTTTAACACTTGAGTCTTTTTTATTTTACAATTTTAAATATATATTCTCTCCATCTAATTTGATTGCTAATGCTTTTTTTAACAATGATGGAGCAATATCTTTTGCTATTTGTGCTCCAGTAACTGAAGACTTGTACTTCTTTATATTTCCATCAGGAAGAGTAATTGAAACCATACTATTATAAGATTATTAAACTAATGATCTGTAGATTTCCAGTGTTCTTGATACCATTAATTCTCTGGTATAGTTTTCTTTAACATTTTTTCTACCCTGTCGACCAATTAAATTAAGTACATTCTGCTCAGTTTTAATGATCATTTTAATTTTTTCTGATAAATCATGTA
>JAYNJZ010000067.1:0-3671 GCA_038110645.1 Candidatus Pelagibacteraceae bacterium | reverse complement strand
TATTAAATTACAATTTTAAGCATTTGCAATATATTATTTTGTTTTGCAATATATTATGTTGCTTAGCATATAAAAAAAAGTCAATAAATTCAGTAATTTATTATAATACTATATTTTTTCTATTGATATTTTGCGCGATGCAACATATATAATCATCAATTTAAAACAAGGAGTAAAAATGTTTAACGTAAATAACCCTTTTGAAATGTTTGATTTTCAAAAAGTATTATCAGCTACAAAAATTCCAAGTGTAGATGTTAATTCACAAGGTTACATCGAAGCTCAAAAGAAGACTCTTGAAGCAGTTGCTGGTGCATCTAAAGCCGTATTTGAAGGTGTAAATGCATTTGCTGGCAAACAAGTAGAAATTCTTAACACTGCAATTGCAGGTGTTAAAGATGCTACAACTGAAGTTGCTAAAGGTAACACTCAAGAATCAGCAGCAAAATCAATTGAATTAGTAAAAAAAGCAATCGTAGATGCGCAAGCTAACGTTGCTGAATTAGCTAAAATCAATGAAAAAACTGCTAAAGAAGCATTCGAAATCTTAAATACAAGATTTTTAGACGGTTTAACTGAACTTAAAAAAGTTGTTTCTGATGAAACAAAAAAAGCTACAGTTAAAGCTGAAACTACTAAAAACTAATTTAAGTTTATCTACAAGGCTAGCTTTCTCTCCCCCGAGCATTACTAGCCTTGTAGTAATTTTTGAAAAGAATATAAGCGTTTTATTATGTCAAAAAAATTAGCATTAGTCACAGGTGGAACTAGAGGGATTGGTGCAGCAATTGCACGTAAATTAAAAGATGATGGTCATGAAGTTGTAGCAAGTTACATTGGTCACGCAGAACCTGCGGAGAAATTTACAAAAGAAACAGGAATAAAAAGTTTAAAATTTGATGTAGCTTGGTTTGAAGATTGTCAAAAAGCCATAAAGCAAATTGAACAAGATTTTAATCAATCAATTGATATCTTAGTAAATAATGCCGGAATCACAAAAGATAAATTTTTACACAAAATGTCAGTTGAAGAATGGAATGCGGTTATTAATATTAATTTAAATTCAATGTTTAATGTAACTAGAAATGTTATTGAACAAATGAGAAAAAAAGGATTTGGTAGAATTGTTTCAATTAGTTCTATTAATGGTGTTAAAGGACAAATGGGTCAGTCAAACTATTCAGCATCTAAAGCAGGTATTATCGGTTTTACAAAAGCAGTAGCACAAGAAAATGCAAACAAAGGTATAACTGTAAACGCAGTAGCCCCAGGTTATGTTGGAACTGATATGGTAAAAAAAATAGATCCAAAAATATTAGAAAGTATCGTTGCACAAATTCCAGTAGGAAGACTTGCAGAACCAAATGAAATTGCATCAATGGTTAGTTATCTTTGTAGTGAGAATGCAGGCTTTATCACTGGCGCTACATTTAACATTAATGGTGGTCAATATTATCAATAAAAAATAAAGGGGAATAAAATGTCAGATAAAAATCATATTGTAATTACAAGTGCATTTAGAACAGCAATTGGTTCTTTTGGAGGATCTCTTGCATCACAAACTGCACCTCAACTAGGAGCAGAAGTTATAAAAAGATGCATGAATCATTCTCATTTAAAATCAGAAGATGTTGATATGGTGTATATGGGTCAAGTTTTAACTACTGGAGTTGGACAAAACCCAGCTAGACAAGCAGCTATTCATGCTGGAATTTCAAACGACAAAACTGCAACAACTATTAACCAAGTTTGTGGATCTGGATTAGCATCGGTAGCATTAGCTTATAATTCTTTAAAATGTGGTGACGGAAATGTTTTGATTGCAGGTGGACAAGAAAGTATGAGTAATGCGCCTCATTTCGCAAACTTAAGAAATGGAATTAAAATGGGACCAGGAACTTTGGCTGACTCTATGATTATTGATGGTTTGTGGGATGCTTACAACAACTATCATATGGGGATTACAGCTGAAAATGTTGCTGAAAAATATCAAATTACTAGAGAAGATCAGGATACATTTGCTTCATCCTCTCAAAGAAAAGCGAGTGATGCAATTGAAGCAAAAAGATTTAAAGATGAAATTGTTCCAATAAAAGTAAAAATTAAAAAACAAGAAAAAACTTTTGATACAGATGAGTATCCTAAATCAGATACGACAGTAGAAAAATTATCAGGCTTAAGACCTGCATTTAAAAAAGACGGAACTGTAACGGCTGGAAATGCATCAGGAATAAATGATGGTGCTGCTGCTGTTGTATTAATGACAGCTGAAGAGGCAAAAAAAAGAAAGATTGAACCATTAGCAAGAATAGTTTCGTGGGCTCAGTGCGGTGTTGATCCATCTATAATGGGAACCGGACCAATACCAGCATCAAAAAAAGCTTTAGAGAAAGCAGGCTGGGGTGAAGATCAAGTTGATT
The DNA here is from genome assembly GCA_038110645.1 of Candidatus Pelagibacteraceae bacterium. Lineage (GTDB taxonomy): Bacteria > Pseudomonadota > Alphaproteobacteria > Pelagibacterales > Pelagibacteraceae > HIMB114. The sequence continues at coordinate 1,251 of JAYNJZ010000067.1, read as the reverse complement.
TGGTAGAAGCAAACGAAGCTTTCGCTGCTCAAGCTATTTCAGTGAATAAAGAATTAGGGTTTACTCCAGATAAAGTGAATGTGAATGGAGGTGCTATTGCATTAGGTCATCCTATAGGAGCTTCAGGTGCGAGAATTTTAGTTTCTTTAATCCACGAGATGCATAAAAGAAAAGTAAAAAAAGGTCTAGCAACCCTTTGTATTGGCGGCGGTATGGGAATTGCTATGTGTATTGAAAGAGACTTTTTAAATCATAAATAAAATTTATTAGTGGCTTTTCAAAATATATCTATTTCAAAAGAAGGAAATCTTGGTTTTTTAACTTTAAAAAGAGATAAAGAAAAAAATTCTTTGGATATTGCAACTTCAAAAGAAATTTATGATGGGCTAAAGGAACTAGAGTCAGACAACAATGTTCGTTGCATTGCTATTCAAGGTAATGAAAAATTGTTTTCTCCAGGCGCAGATATAAAAGAACTTGCCTCATTGGACAGTAAATCTGCTGAGTCTAAAGGATTGTTTAATTATTTTGATAAAATTGAAGAAATTCAAATTCCAATAATTGCTGTGGTTGAAGGTTATGCCTTAGGTGGAGGGATGGAACTTGCTTTAATTTGTGATTTTATTGTTGCATCAACAGAAGCCAAATTTGGTCAACCAGAAATAAATCTTGGTTTAGTTCCAGGAATTGGCGGCACTCAAAGATTAAAGAAATATGTAGGAAAGTATCATGCAAATCTTTTATGTATGAGTGGAGATATTATTTCAGCACAACAAGGTTTTGAAATAGGATTTGTAAGCAAAGTAATCGACAAAAAAGATTTTAAAAATGACTCACTTAAATTTTTAAAAAATATTGCTTCAAAACCTAAATCAAGTTTAATCGAAATAAAAAAATTGACTAAAATTGATAATACAATTGAAAGCGATCTTAAAAAAGAAAGAGAAATTTTCTACAAATTACTAGATAGCGAAAATAAAAAAATTGGTGTCGAAGCTTTTTTATAAATTTTAATTGTAAAAATAATTATTGCACAAACTACAAAACCAAAGATAAATTCATTTAAAAGATCAGTCGATTTAAAGCCATCCCATTTATATGACGCAAATATCCAATCAATATCAAACTGGTTTGCTAGAATATATGACCTACCAGGTCCTTGACCATGTTGAAATAATTCCTTTAATAAAACAAAAAGATATCCGGATAAAAAACACCATATTGTTTCAATAAGAAGCTTTTGTAATGTAG
>JAYNJZ010000066.1:0-3692 GCA_038110645.1 Candidatus Pelagibacteraceae bacterium | reverse complement strand
TTTTTATATTTTGAAAAATCAAAAATTGTTTCCTTAAAAATTATAATAATTATTTTACCTTCGCTATTTACATGAGTAATACCATTTATTAATACCAAATAACTTTCATTTCCTTTTGAAACAACTAAACCTTTTTTAGCTAATATAGTCCTGTCTTTTTCAAAAATTGATACACCTTCTAAACTTCCTTTCTTATCATTCTTGTTTACAAAAATTGTTAAACCTTTGAGTGGTGAATTAAAATTATTTTCTTTTACAAGGGCGTTGATAATAGAAAATTCTGAATTTGCTAAAACTTGTCTTCCTTTAAAAGATGTATTTGGAGCAAAATATACTGAAAGAAACGAGTGAAAAATAATAATCAAAAAAGAAATGAACAAAGTTAAATGAATAATTTTTTTTTTGCCAATTCCCGATAGCCAATAAATTCCTAACTCATTAGAACTTTCTAGTTTACTGAACAAAAAAAACATTGTTATAGGAAACGTTAAAATAATTAGATTATTCAAAATTTTCGGATAACTCAAAATTGTATATTGCAAATAAACTGAAACAGGATTTCCATATTCCGTAACTAACTCAAGTAATCTAGTTGCTTGAGATATCCATATTATTAGCGATAAAGATAATGAAATTAATATAAATAATTTTAAGAATTCTAAAAAAAAATATTTGAATATCTTGTTTTTGATCATTTTAAGTGTAATAACATTTTTTATTAAAAATGATCAATATTTCAACAAAATACACAAAACAAGCAGACTTTATTGCAATATTGGTAAATAAGAATTCTAATTTATCAAGCTTAACTAATTTTGCAGATTCAAATTCATTAAAAAATTTAAGAGATAAGGCCTCTAAAAATAAAAAAGGATTTACCTTTATTTCAAGTATATCAAAAAATAAATTTAAAAATTTGTATTTTTTTTATGTAGATGAAAAAAAATTAGAATTTGAATATCAAAATTTAGGTGGATTAATTGTAAGTCAAGCTCTAGCTTTAAAAAAAAATAGAATTGAAATTATATTTGATACTTTAATAAATAAATCAAAAAATATTGAAAATATAATTCAAAATATATTTATTGGTATTTTTTCTAAAAATTATTTGTTTGATAATTATAAATTAAAAAAAAATGATAAGAAGATAAAATATATTAATTTAATCTCCAAAAATAAAAAATTAATAAATAATTGTTTAAAGCATGCTAAAAGTATTGACACAGGAGTAACAGAAACAAGAAATTTAGTTACAACACCTCCAAATATTTTAAATCCAAAAAATTTTTCTGATCAAATAAAAAAACTATCAAAAGTTGGTCTCAAAATTGAAATACTTGATGAAAAAAAACTAAAAAAAATTGGTATGAATGCGTTATTAGGCGTTGGTCAAGGTAGCGCGAATAAAAGTTATGTAGCTATAATGAGATGGAACGGCGGTAAAAAATCATCTAGACCACTTGGATTCATAGGCAAGGGTGTATGTTTTGATACCGGAGGAATATCTTTGAAACCTGCAAGATTTATGGAGGAAATGAAATACGATATGGCTGGTGCAGGAACTGTTGTAGGTTTGATGAAGACTTTAGCCGTTAGAAAAGCTAAAGTTAATGCCGTTGGTATTGTTGGCTTAGTTGAAAATATGCCAGACGGTAATGCACAAAGACCAGGTGATGTTGTTAAATCATATAGTGGAAAGACAATTGAGATTTTTAATACTGATGCCGAGGGCAGGTTGGTGCTTGCAGACTTACTAACGTATGTTTAAAAAAGATTTAAACCTAAATTTATGATTAATTTAGCAACATTAACTGGAGATATAATTATTTCTTTGGGTAACGAGTACGCTGGCCTTTTTTCAAACAATGATCAACTTGCAGATAGGATTAATAAGGTTGGTTATAAAGATAATGAAAAAGCGTGGAGACTTCCTTTAAATAAAAATTTTGACAAATTAATTGATTCGCAAATTGCTGATTTTCAAAATATTAATTATTCGGGAGGCGCCGGATCAATTACTGCTGCGCAATTTTTACAAAGATTTATATTAAATAAAACACCTTGGGCCCACCTTGATATTGCAGGTATGGCTTGGACAAAAAAAGCTACTGAAACAATTCCAAATGGTGCAACAGGATATGGAGTAAAGTTATTAAATAGGTTAGTAGAGGAATATTATGAGTGAAACAACATTATCATTGATTAAACCAGATGCAGTTGAAAGAAATTTAATTGGCAAAATTATAAAAGTATTTGAAGAAAATGAATTGATTGTTGAAAAATTAAAAAAGATACATGTAGATAGAGAATTTGCAGAAAAGTTTTATTCTATACATTCCGACAAACCTTTCTTTAATGATCTTTGTAATTATATTAGTTCAGGCCCGTTAGTTGCCATGGTGCTTAAAGGTAAAGACGCGGTGAAAAAAAATAGAGAACTAATGGGTGCCACAAATCCAAAAGAAGCAAAAACGGGAACAATAAGAAATCTATATGCAATTTCTATAGATAAAAATTCAGTCCATGGATCTGATTCAGTTGAAAATGCTAAAATAGAAATTGATTTATTTTTTAATAATTAAATTATTTTTTTTAAAGCCTCAGGATAGGCAATATGTTCCAATTTTAATATCTTTTTTGCAAGGGTATATTTTGTATCTTTTTTTAAAATTTTGACCTTTTTTTGTAAAATGATTTTTCCAGAGTCTAGTTTGCTGTTAACATAATGTACTGTACAACCCGAATATTTATACTTTGCCTTGATTGCTCTCTCATGAGTATTTAAACCTTTTAATTTTGGTAGAAGTGACGGATGAATATTTAGTATTGGTATTTTTGTTTTTCTAATAAATTCAGCTGATAATATTCTCATAAATCCTGCAAGACACAAAATATCTATTTTAAACTTTTTTAAAATTTTCAACGCTTTTTTCTCAAAAATTAAGGTTTTTTTTTCAATTGAAAAATTTTTAATGTTATTTTTTTTTGCATATAAAAGACCTTTTGCTCCGGACTTATTGGAAATTACTAAATTGATTAAATATTTACTTTTTTTTAATTTTGAGTGTTTTATTAAATTTTTTAAATTAGATCCTCTTCCTGAAATAAATACCGCTACTTTAATTTTAGAATTTAATTTTTCCATTAAAAAAGATTTTTTTTGAATTTGATGAAACAATTTTTCCAATTGGATATGGTTTGTACTGTTTTGAAAATATATTTTGAATTTTTTTAATATTTCTTTTATTTGTTATTAAACAAAATCCTACTCCGCAATTAAAAGTTTTTAACATTTCATTATCAGAAATATTATTACTTTTTAAAAATTTAAAAATTTTATTAGTTTTAATTTTGTTTAAATTTATTTCAGCAGCTTTTCCATATGGCAGGACTCTAGGTAAGTTTTCTGTTATACCGCCTCCTGTAATATTACAACAGCCATTTATAAGTTGTTTAGTATGTAAATTTAAAATTTCCTTAACATAAATTTTAGTAGGATGAAGAAATTTCTTGATCATTTTTTTACTTTTAATTTTTTTTAATTTTAAAATATGTCTTACAAGAGAAAAACCATTAGAGTGTAGGCCTGATGATGGCACAGCCATAACTATATCATTATTCTTAATTTTTTTACCGTCTAAAATTTTAGAAGAATCAACGACACCAACAGCAAAACCCGCAAGATCAAATTT
>JAYNJZ010000065.1:0-3706 GCA_038110645.1 Candidatus Pelagibacteraceae bacterium | reverse complement strand
TATCCAATAGCCTTTCATTTACTTCTCCATTAAATTAATTAATAAATACATATGGGTAATAAACTAAATGTTAACTAAAGAAAATTTAATAAGTTATTTTGTCGATGGAGAAAAAGACTCTAATTCTCTTAAAATCGGCACAGAACATGAAAAATTTCTTTTTGATATTAACACTAAAAAGCCGATAGATTTTTCCGAAAAAGGAATTCAAGGTATTTTTAATATTTTAAAAGAAAATAATTGGAATGAGATCAAAGAAGGTTCTAATATTATAGGACTTAAAAAAAAAAATTTATCTATAACTTTGGAACCTGGATTGCAGATTGAATTATCTGGTGCACCCTGTGATAACATCCATGAAACATGCCAAGAAGTAAATTTATATTTAAAAGAACTTAAGCAAGCATGCTCTAAGCTTAATATTGGAATTTTAGGGATTGGATTAATACCTAATGCAAAATTTAATGAAATTAATCAATTAGAAAAGAAGAGATATAAGATAATGAGAAATTATATGCCAAAAGTTGGAAATCTTGGGCTTGATATGATGCATAGAACAGCAGCTACTCAGGTAAATTTTGATTTTATATCTGAAGAAGATTTTAGAAAAAAAACAAAGGTTTCAAGTTGCTTGGTACCAATTGCTGTATCTTTATTTTCTAATTCACCAATTCTAGAAGGAAAAATAAATGGATTTATTGGCTATAGAACCAAAATTTGGCAACATACAGATCCCGATAGATCTGGACTGATCCCGTTTTTTTTTGATAAAGAAAATTCATATGAACAATACTGTGACTTTGCATTAAACGTGCCAATGTATTTTGCAAATTTAAATAATAAGATAGTTGATTGTTCAGGTAAAAATTTTAATGATTTCATAAATGGAGAGTTAAAAGAGGTCAACAATGAGTTTGCCAAGATAGAGGATTGGGAAAACCATCTCTCTACAATCTTTACTGAAGTGAGATTGAAACAATATCTAGAAATAAGGCCAGCCGACTCTTGTTCATGGTCAGGTATATGTTCTATCCCTGCTTTTTGGACAGGAATACTTTACGATCAAAATACTCTAGATCAATGCTATGATATTTTTAAAGACTGGAAATTTGAAGACGTAAACCTTGCTTATATAGATGTAGCAAAAAATGGTTTTAATGCAAAATTATATGATAAATATATTTATGAACATGCTCATTTTTTTTTAAATTTATCGAGAAAAGGACTAGAAAAAAGAAATAAGCTTAATTCGAATAATGATAATGAAAGCTTTTTTTTAGATGAGTTGGATAACTTTGTTTCTAATAAAAAAAATCTTTCAAATATTTTAATCGAAGAATTTGAAAAAAAATATAAAAATAACATAAATTTAATCTTTGATGAAAAAGCATATTAATATTGCTATTCAGATGGATCCTTTGGAAAAAATTAATCCAAAGGAAGATAGTACTTTTGTAATTGCTAAAGAAGCTCAAAGACGAGGATTTAAAATATTTCACTATTTACCCAAAAATATTACTCTAAAGAATAATTCTATTACTGCAAAAGGGTTTTATTTTAAAATACTAAACTCTGGAGTAAAATTTTTTAAAAAAGAAAAAGAGAAAACAGTAAATTTAAATAATTTTGATTGTGTTCTTGTAAGACAAGATCCACCATTTAATATGGAGTATATTACTGCAACCTACTTACTAGAAATGCTACATAAAAAAGTTCTAGTCGTTAATAATCCAGCTGAAATTAGAAATAATCCTGAAAAACTTTCAATGATGCACTTTAAAAATTTGATACCGAAAACATTAATTTCACAAAACCTAAATGAAATTGAGACATTTATTAATCAGAACAATTATACAATTTTAAAGCCTTTATATGGTAATGGAGGTGAAGGAATTAAAAAGGTTAAAAGAAACTCTTCTACAAACAAGAAAATTATTCATCGAATGATAAAAAAATATAAAGGAGCAATTGTTGCTCAAAAATTTATAAATGAAATTACAAAAGGCGATAGAAGAATTATATTACTTGATGGTGAGTATGCAGGTTCAGTCGCTCGCATTCCTAAAAAAGGAAGTATTAAAGCAAACTTCCATGCTGGCGGTTCAGCAAAAAAAACTGGCTTAGTTTTTAGAGATAAAAAAATATGTTCTCAATTAAAATCTTTTTTAAAAAAAAGAGGGTTATTTTTTGTTGGTATTGATGTGATTGGTAATTATTTGACCGAAATAAATGTTACTTCTCCAACAGGCATGCAAGAAATTAATTTATTAAATAAAATATCTTTAGAGAAAAAATTTTGGGACAAATTAGAAAGAAAATTAAATTAATTTTTTAAAAAAATTTTTCACTTCCCGTCTTTGTTGGTTATTCAAAAGAAGACCATATTGAGACTCCATATTTTCTTTCATGTGATCGATACGAGATGTTGCTGGAATAGCGCATGTTACAGACGGATGTGATATGATAAATTTTAAATATAACTCTGACCAGGAATTAATATCTAGTTTTTGTATCCATTTTGGTAATTTTTTATTTTTAGAATAATTAAATAAATTTCCTCCTTGAAAAGGACGGTTAATGATTACAGCAATTTTTTTCTCTTTAGCAAGTGGAAGAAGATACTTTTCGGCTTCATCATCTAAAATATTGTAAGTGAATTGTACAAAATCAATATTATCATTTTTCATGATTTTGATTAATTCTTCATGTCGACTGCCATGGGAAGTTGTAACGCCAAGATATTTAATTTTTCCTTCTTTTTTATATTTTTCTAAAGTTTTTATATGTGCTGAATAGTTAACAAGGTTATGAACTTGTATTAAAGAAAACTTTGATAATTGCCAAAGTTTAAATGAATTATCAATTTGTTCATTTCCATATAGTTTTGATGGTGTCCATACTTTTGTAGCTGAAAATAATCTATTTTTATTATCTATTTCTTTTATTGATAAACCTAGAATCTTTTCAGCCATTCCATACATAGGTGATGAGTCAATAATTGAACCATGATTTTTAAAAAAAGAGTCTAAAATTATAGATCTAGTTTTGATATTTTCTTGAGTTGGCATGACGTCAAAAGTTAACCATGTTCCCATACCAACAGGTGTAATTAGCTCTTGCGATTTTGGTATAATTTTTTTTATAATTTTCCTTTGATTAATAGCAGGAAGCTTATCAGTTAAAAAAAGGTTTAATGATAAAAGTGATGCAATTTTAAGAAAATTACGTCTAGAAAACATCTTCTAAATATAATTGATTTTGAGAAAAAAAATAGAGGCGGATGGCTCCGCCCCTATCTATATTATTTATTGTATTTCGATTTGTCTTGGTTTTTTTGTTTCAGGAATAATTCTTTCCAATGAAACTTTTAAAAGACCATCTTTTAACTCAGCACCTTTAACTTCGGTATCATCAGCTATGGTAAAAGATTTACTAAAATATCTTTTAGAAATACCTTGATGAATAACATTGCCGTTTTCATCTTTAGTTTCTGAATTATCTTTTTTCACAGATTTAATTGTTAAAAGGTTATCTGCATATTCAATTGAAATATCCTTTTTATTATAACCTGCTAATGCCACCTCAACATTATATTGGTTTTCACCAGTCTTTACGATGTTGTATGGCGGATAATTAACCGAAGGTGATTTAAAAAAATCATCTTCAAACATTTTTTCAAAATGATCAAAGATATTATCATAACCTA
>JAYNJZ010000064.1:1081-4245 GCA_038110645.1 Candidatus Pelagibacteraceae bacterium | reverse complement strand
CAAGAGAACTGGGGATTAATATAAATGAACTACAAGGATCTGGAAGAAGTGGTCGTGTTAAAATAAATGATATTAAGAACTATGTAAAAAATAAAGGCAGTTCTAAGCAAGAAGAAAAACCTAAAAAAGATATTAAGTTAGAATTACCTTATGAGCATTCTGAATTTGGTCCAGTAGATGTTCAGAAAATTCCGAGAATTAAGCGATTATCAGGTCCTCATTTGGTAAAGGCATGGAATAGTATTCCCCATGTAACACAACATGATGAAATTGATGTAACAGAAATGGAAGATTTCAGAAAAGGCTTGATTGATTTGAATACAAGAGAAAAAATACCTGTTACACCGCTTGCCTTCATTATGAAAGCATTAGTAAATGGAATGAAAAAATATCCTAATTTTAATTCTTCGCTTGACCCTGAGAAGGAAGAGGTAATTTACAAAAAATATTATCATATTGGAATTGCAGTTGATACACCGAATGGTCTAATGGTTCCTAAAATTAGAAATGTAGATCAAAAAGATATTTTAACTTTAGGGAAAGAACTTAGAAAGATTAGTAAGGCTTGTAAAGAACTTAAAATAGATAAAAAAGAATTTTTTGGCGGTTCAATGACAATATCAAGTTTAGGGGGTATAGGAGGAAGCTTTTTTACACCAATTGTCAACTTACCTGAAGTTTGTATTTTAGGTATAGGTAAGACAGAAATAAAACAAGTTCATATTGATGGAAAATTTGTTGCAAGAAAAATGATGCCAATATCTTTGTCATATGATCATAGAATGATTGATGGTGCTGAGGCAGCTAGATTTTGTCAGGATTTGAAAGTTAGTCTTGGTCGAAATTTTGCATTCAAATTAGCAAGTTAATGATTGTTAAAGGAATTTGTCCTCCTAAATTTCAAGAATTAAAAAAAATATTTCAAGAATATTTTGACAACAAAGATGAAATTGGTGCAAATTTCTCTGTTGTTAAAAATAAAGAAATTTTAGTAAATATCTATGCTGGTCTTAAAAATGAAGATGAACCTTGGGATGAAAATACAATTGTAAATACTTTCTCTCTAAGCAAAGGAATTTATGCTGCATGTATTGCAAAACTTATTGAACAAAAAGAAATTGATATTAATAAAAAGGTTTATTTTTATTGGCCTGAATTTAAAAAAAATAAACAAGATATAAAAGTTAAAGATATACTATCTCATCAATCTGGGCTTTATAGATTTAAAGAAAAAATAACAAATAACGATCTTTTAAATTTTGATAAAATAACTCATATATTAGAAGAACAAAATCCAGATCATAGACCAGGAGAAAAAACTTATTATCATGCAAAAACTCATGGTTATCTTGTTGAAAATTTAATAAGAAAAATAACTCAATCGAGTCTAAAAAAATTTTTTGAAAAAAACTTTGCCGAAAAATATAACTTAAATTTTAATTTTGGCTTTAAAGATAGTAATTTTAAAGATGTAAGTGATTTAGTTGAAGATATAACGACAATCCACAATGAAACGGAGAGTCATTTTGATGCTTTTAATAATCCAAAACATAAAATTAATTTTTATAATTCTAAAGAATGGAGAATTGCTGGCGTACCCTCAATGGGAGGGCACGGTTCAGCTTTATCAGTTGCAAAATTATATGATTTATTAGCCAATGATTTAAAAAATAATCAAGAGACGATAATATCTAAAAATAATTTGTTAGAAATTTTAAAGCAGTCAAATTCAAGAATTGATAATAGCCTTAAACTTCCAATAAAATGGACATGGTCAGGATATATTTTGAGAGGCGGCTGGATGTTTGGAAAAAATAAAGAAGCCTTTGGTCATAATGGGTGGGGTGGATCTTTGGGCTTCGCCGATCCAATAGAAGGTATTGGTATATCATATGTAACTAGAAAAATTAATTCGGGGATGGTCGCAGATGCCAGAGCAGTTAAATTAATAAAAAAAACCTATGATATAATTAATAAATCAATTTAATTTAAACATTATATCTCAAACTCAAATTTATGATCTGGCACAAATTGGTAGTTGGGCTGATCTAAACCTTCAATTGGAAAACGAGTAATAACTGAATTCTGTTTAAGGTGGGAATATTTTTTTTTATTAACTAAAGTTACTTCCATTACATTTGGTATGCCATTTTCACAAATATAAGAACAATTATTTCCATGTAAATGAATAATTAAAAAATTTTTACTAAGTAAATTAATTGCTTTTTCAAAATTATAAATATTTTTTTCTATGTCATGAAATTCTAGAACAATTATATTAATTCTGTCATGAAAATAATTCAAATCTTTAATAATTTTATATTCATCTCCCTCTATATCAATTGAAAAAAAAATATTTTTATGATCAATTTTTTTTAAAATATTATCTATATTAATTTCTTTTGGGTTAGTTGGATTATCTGTAATTTTTATCTGATGATGTTTGAATTTTAAACTCTTATTTAAAAGACGATATTTCTTTAATGTACAATATTTTTTATAAATTGAATTAAAATTTGATTTAAAATGAAACAATCTTCTTATCTGTTTTAATAAACGAAACAAAAAAACTTTTTTACTAACGGTATGGTCGTAAACATACACAGGTTTTGTTTTATTAACAAATTCAATTTCTAAATCGAAAGTTTCACCTAAACCAAATGATATTAGCAAATCAGTTTCATCCAATGGTTTTTTAGCAACAACGTAACCTCCATCAAATTGACCACCAACTCTTATAAGTTTATCAAAGGAATGTGGGATCAAATATTTATAGCTTTTAGGTATTTTTTTTGTCATTAACAATTTAGAATTTTTAAATATTAGAAAATTAAACTTTAAAATATAAACTTACAATATAAATATTAAAATTTAAAATTATGAAAATTTTAGTTGTTATACCTCATAGAGGAATAGGGGACCTGATATATCTTTTACCATTAATTAGATCTTTAAATAAAACATTTAATTCAAAAATAAATATACTCTCTAATAAATCTAATAAGGCAAATATAGTTTATAAAAATGAACAATGTATTAAATCTATAAGTTTATTTGACCTAAGCCATAAAAATTTGTTTTTCAATTATAATATAAAAAAATATTACCTAAAAAAAATTAATTCTTATAATGCAGATTTGCTAATTATAACTTCTAGGCACAGT
>JAYNJZ010000064.1:0-1071 GCA_038110645.1 Candidatus Pelagibacteraceae bacterium | reverse complement strand
GTTTGATTTGTCAAATTTATTTTTTTGGAGTAAAAAAACAAAATATTTAATAAACTGTAAAAGAATATATTATAACACAAAAAATTTAAAATTAAAAAATTTTGCAAAAGATTTTAAACTTACTTATAAAAATAAAAATTTTAAAAATACAATTTTTTTTAATTTAGACTCTCATCATAATCAAAATAACTGGCCAATAGATAATTATATAAACGTAATAAAAAAAATTTCTCATAAGTTTAAAAAAATATATATAAATTGTTCTCCAAAAAATTTTGAAATTATAAAAAAAATAACTAAAGAGTTTAAAGAAAAAAAATTTGAATTTACGTTTAAAATAAATTTTAATTTAGTTGTAAAAAAAATTCAAAACTCTGAAATAGTAGTAGGTAACGAATCTGGACCCATATGTTTAGGGTTATCATATAATAAAAGAGTTTTAATTTTATATAGCCCTCTACATACTGCACCTGAAAGTAAAATGATTGGAAATAAATCAAAATATTACAATACAGCAAAACTATCTTTAAAAAAATTAGAGGATAAATTATGTTATGAGATATTGTCTCTAAAAAAATAGCTTTTGGCGTAGACAGTGGGAAACAGAACGCCTATATTTTTATTTAATTTTAATAAATTATTTATATTTAAAATAAATAGAATTTACTCCTCTACAATATTTAGAAAATCTAGAGTTTTTTAATCCAAACTTATTAATATATTCCTCTATGTTCTCTTGATCAGATAGTTTTATCTCAAAAACATTACAACTATCTAAAATTTTTCTCCCATTTAGAGAAGTATAAAAAATATCTCTATCAAAAGTAAATCTAGATTTTTTATATTCATAATATTCTCTAGAATATGTAACATTGATTATTGGTTTACAAATACCGTAAACTTTGTCCAGATATCCAAATGTTTTAATTTTTTTGAAGTTTAGTTTATCTATTTCTTTAGAAGTTTTAAATCGTCCTTCAATTGAAGAAATTTTTATTTCTAAATTTATTTTTTTTGATTTTTCTGGATATTCTCTAATTCGGATTTTTTTTCTTGGTACTACTCCTTCTT
>JAYNJZ010000063.1:0-4393 GCA_038110645.1 Candidatus Pelagibacteraceae bacterium | reverse complement strand
TTTTTAGGATTTTGGAATAAATTTTAAAGCTATCCCATTATTACAATATCTTTTATTAGTTGGTTTTGGTCCATCATTAAAGACATGTCCATGATGTCCATTACATGTAATGCAATGATACTCTGTTCTTGGATAAATTAACTTGTAATCAGTCTTCGTGCCTAAACTGCCTTTATAAAAATCAAAAAAAGATGGCCAGCCTGTTCCAGAGTCATATTTCATTGATGAATGAAAAAGTTTTGTATTACAAGCTACACAAACATATTCTCCTTCTCTTTTTTCTAAATTAAGTGGACTAGAAAATGGAGGCTCTGTTCCTTCTTTTCTTAAGATATAAAATTGATCAGACGTTAGTATTTTTTTCCACTCTTCTTCCGTTTTTATTAATTTTTTTAAAACTGAAAATGCAGAAGTTTGGCTTAGACTTAAAAATAAAAAAGATTTTAAAATAATTTTTAAAAATGATCTTTTGTACATTTATGAGTATTTTCTCTTATCAATAAACTCAATTAAATCTTTTTGTTCTTTGGACAGATTTGATTTATCTTTTAACTCTTCATACATTGCTTGAAGATCGCCTAGCGTATCTACATCTACAAGGGTAAAGTCACTTTTTTTAGTATTGTATAAATATTTAGTAAAATCATTTAGCACATGATTTGAAGAATAATTAATACGAGAGAAAGATCCTTCCAAATTTTTTAATTTTGTTGAAAAACAACAAAAGCCACCATCTTTCGTGCCTATAATATAACTATCAAAATTTTTTAACCGTTTAACAGATTCTATTAAATGACTTGATGTTAATTCTGGAATATCAGATCCCGATAAAATTATATTTTCAGCAAAGGGTGCGCAAATATCATAGGTCTCTTGCATCGACCTTCCTATATTTTCTTCGTGAATATTTAATACACTATACTTGTCTAAACCTAGTTCTTTTAAATACTCGCTGTTTGCACTGTTATTTACTATTACAATTTTATTTTCGTTATGATCTAAAGATACAATATTAGATTTTACAATTTCTAAACAATGTAAATTAAAATGATCAACAAGATTTTGATCTTTTAATGTTTCTCTAAGTCTAGTTTTAGAGTCTTTTGAAAGAGGATCTTTAGTAAAAAAACAAAAAATATTTTTAATTCTAGTTTGTTTGAATTTATTAGCTTGTGTTACTGTTTTAAAAACTGTTTTAACGGTCTGCCAAATAGAACTTTCTTCATACTTTCTTGCTGAAGTAATAATCTCTCTTGTTATTTCTTTAATCTCTACTCCAAGCGCTTTTGCATCCCAAACAAATTTATGATCCTCGCCTTCTTTTAATGTTTCATCAAAGCAACCAATTAGATTAAATAAATTTTTATGAATTAAAAAAGATTGATCTCCAAAAGGTAAATCAAAATTTTTTGATCTAAAATTAGCTCCTTGAGCGTTTATAGTATTTTTTTTATCATCGAATGCGAGTTTAAAATATCCAAGTTGTTTTTTTTGAAGTCTATCTAAATCATCTCTTTCAATTTTATCTATCTGACTATCAATATGTAAAAACCATAAATAATCATGCTCTGCTTTTAAAGCTCCAGCGTTAAGAGATTTGCCTCTAGTCGATTGTGGAACTTTGACAAGCTTATTAATATTTAAGTTAATATCATTTAAATCTTCAATAGAAATCTCATTCGCTTCATCTAGGCATAAAATAATTTCATGACCAGAAAATTTTTCTTTCAGCCTTTTTAATAGTGAAAAATCTTTTTCATCTTTAGATGCTATAACAATAATTGAAAATTTTTTATGTAATGACATTTAAATTATTCTTTCAATGAACCAATAAAGTCCAATGATTGAAATTATTATTGATAATGGATTTGTAAAGAATTTTTTATACCAAGCTCTATTTTTAAACCAATAAGCTGCCCCAAAATAACAAATCGCAATAATAAACAATTGTCCTAACTCAACACCAACATTAAATGATACAAGACTCGCTACAAAGTTACTTTTTGATAAGCCAATCTCACTAATAACTCCAGCAAAACCAAGTCCATGCAATAAACCAAAAATAAAAACAATTATGGGTCTCCAGATAGATATTTGTTTTAAAAAAATATTTTCGATTGCAATATATGAAATTGATAATGCTATAATTGGTTCCACAATAGTTGTAGGAATTTTAATAATATTAAGCACTCCTAGAAAAATAGTAATTGTATGGGCTAATGTAAAAGCCGAAACTTGAATTAAAAGTGGTTTGAATTTTGGAGAAAATAAAAACAAACCAATAACAAATAATATATGATCTAAACCCTTGGGAACAATATGTGTAAAGCCAACGATTAAATAATTGTATATTTCTGAAGATAAACTCTGTTTTTTATTATTAATCCAAAAATATTTTGAAATAGAATTTGTCTTTAAATATTCTGTATAAACAATTTCTTCATTAAAATCTAAAACTCTTAAAATTAAAGGACCATAGTTCTCGTTCCAACCTACTTTTAGTTTTTCTTTATTAATATTTTGACCAGAAATATAAATAATTGTCTCTCTAGAAACCTCAATGTTTCCAATCTCATCAATGTCAACCTTATCTATATTAAAGTTTAAATTTTGATCAGCTTGTGTGATAAAAATATTGTTTTTAAAATCATATAGAATTTTATTAAATTCATTACGTAAAATATCAGGTTTTAATTTTCGCAATTGATTATAATAATTTGAGTTCTTTGATTGATCAGTATCTGAATGCGAGGGGTCAATATTTGCAAGAATTGCTTCTAAATTAAGTTGAATTTTTAATTTAAAATTTGTGGTATCGGTTTTTTTAACAAATTTAAAATTTGCGATAGATGGTTTAAGCTCATGAGAAAAAGCTACCGCAGGTATGAATAATAGAATAAATAATAAACGGATCATATGAGATTATTATCAGTTTTATTAATATTTTTTTTAGTTAATGCAATGCAATTAAGTGCTCACGAATTATGGTTGCAGGCCAAAGAGTATGAAATCAAGAAAGGTAATAAATTAATTGCACATATTAAAGTTGGACAAAATTTAATCGGTGAAAATTATCCTTATTTAAAAGAAGAAACGGAAAAATTGTTTATTCAAAATAAAAAAGGGCTGGTTAATTTAAAACAGATTGATGGAGATTTTCCTGCCATTCAACAAAATTTAATAGAAAATGATACACAATATTTATATTACCAATCGAATAAAGAGATTTTACAATACGAAAATTACGAAACATTTTTAGAATTTATTAATGACTACAAACTTCCATATAATTCAGAAAAAAAAAGTATTCCAAAAGAAATATATCAAAGGTTTGCAAAAATTATTTTTAAATATAATGGAAAAAACTTTTTTCATCCAAAACAAAATTTAGAATTTGAGATTATTAATCTCAATGATCCATACACAAATAACATATCTGAAATAAAAATTCTTATTCAAGGTAAACCCTTTAGTAACAGACAATTTTTAGTTTTTTATCTTGATGGAGATAAATTTAAAAAAAAAAAATATAAAACAAATAATAATGGATTTGCCAAGATAGATACCTCGCAACCTGGTCTGTACTTAGTGAGTGCAGTACATCTGGTTACTTTAAACTATATTAATCAAATAAAATATAAAGCTGATTACTATAGTAAATGGGCTAGTTTAACTTTTAAAAAAACTAATTAGAAAAATAAATATTTTTATAATAAGACACAGCCTTTTTTTTTGTATTATCTGTGTCTGTCATGATAGCAACACCATCTATTTCATTGATATCCATATTTAAATATTCTTTAAAATGTTCTTTTACGTTTAATCTAACCGTTACCCAGGTATTAATTTTTTCATCAACTAATGATGAAGCAACATAATCAATGATTTGTTTTCTGTATGGACCTTGCCAATATGAATTTGTTTTTTCATTACTTGAAAATACATAATTCATGACTTTTTTTTGCCATGGTAGTGATCCAACTTCTTTAATTACTGAAACGCGTGCAGCAAAATCATGTCCCTTTTTTGTATTTTCACTAATTCCCGGAATACCCTTTTCAATTTTCCAAGTGATATTTAAATAAGGTGTTTTATTTAGATTAATTTTAATTTCTTTGCCTAATCCAGAAGCTTGTCCTTTAGCTTCTGCTTTAAGATAACTGGTATCATTTTTTCCTTTGATAATACTATAGTCTGTTTTTTTCTTTATACTGTGAGATTTAAGCTTTGATAATTCATCTTTTGTAAACTCAAAAATATTTATTTTTTCCGCTTTAGCTATTGTAAAGGTTTGAATAAATAAAATTATAATTAATAAAATAATTTTCATTGCTTTAATGGCGCGCCCGGGAAGATTCGAACTCCCAACCTTCTGATCCGTAGTCAGACGATC
>JAYNJZ010000062.1:0-4567 GCA_038110645.1 Candidatus Pelagibacteraceae bacterium | reverse complement strand
AATCTGGAGCGGGTGATGAGAATCGAACTCACGCAACCAGCTTGGAAGGCTGGAGTTCTACCACTGAACTACACCCGCGTAAAGGGGGTATTTACCTTTTTAACCCTTATATTCAAGAGATTTTTTATGGTGGAGGGGGAAGGATTCGAACCTTCGAAGACCGAAGTCAACGGGTTTACAGCCCGCCCCATTTGACCGCTTTGGTACCCCTCCAAAAATATTAGCTGACCTTATACATTTAATAGATTAATTGTGAAATAATAATTTATCAAAAATAAATAACAAATTATATCTGTTAAAATGAAAAATTACTTGGATCGAGAATGGTTTTGGGTTGGTGGTAAGCATGCCTGTCTTTCAATTCTTAGCAATAACAAAAGGGAAATAAAAAAATTAATTTGTACAAAAGATTTTTTAAAGAAAAATAAAATTAAAATTAAAGCTGAAATTGTGTCTGCAGATATAATAGGTAAATATTTTAAAGATAAGCATTTTGCCCATCAGGGAATTGCTGTCCAAACAAAAAAATTAGAAATACCAAGGATTAATGAAATTAAATTAAATAAGAATAATTACAAAACAATAATTATCTTAGACAGGATAGTTGATCAAAGAAATATAGGGTCGATTATTAGAAGTTGTTTAGCGTTTAATGTTGATTTTGTAATCATAGATAAAAGATATTTTAACCAAGATAATTATTTATTCTTAAAATCTTCATCAGGTGCTTTTGAAAAACAAAAAACTATCATTACTTCAAATATTAAAAATGACATCAAAGTATTAAAAAAAAATAATTTTTGGATTTATAGTTTAGATGTTTATGGTAATAATTATTTAGATCAATTTGAATTCCCTGAAAAAAAAGCGTTTATAATTGGCTCAGAAGGAGAAGGGATTAAAGATTCTATTAACAACTATAGTGATAATAAAATTAAAATAAGAATTAATAATGATATTGAAAGTTTAAATGTTTCAAATGCAGTAACTTCATTACTTACATCATTAAATTACAAACAAAACTTGTCTTGAGGTAAATTTTTTTCAAGTATTTTTAAATAATCTTTGTATTTAACCCAAGATTTGATGGATGATGAATAAATTGGATTTCTTACTTGAAAAGAGCTTAATGTATTAACTGTATTTTTATTTTCATAAAACCTCAAACAATTTTCATCCCATTTAAGATTGCAAAATGAAAGCAGTTTTTTTACTTCATCTTCAGGTTTAGAAATTAAATTTTCATAATTTAAGTTGAAAATTTTATTTGAATAAATTTTTTCCCAATATTTTATCAAATCATAATAATTTAAATAATATTCAGATAAATCTTTTTGGTTATATGCAAAATTAATTTCTTCTGGAAAAAAATTTTTATAAATTGAAAAACAATTATCCATTGGGTCTCTCACAACATTTATAATTTTTATGTTTTTATATATCGCAAGAAAAAAACCGACATAAAAAAAGTTAAATGGCAATTTATCTGTTACAATCTTTGTTTTATCAATTGTTTTAAGTTGATTTAAATATTGGTTTGCAATTTCTTTTTTATGAGTTTTTAACTTTTCAACAACATCAGTTTTAAATTTTTGGTGATCATAAAAATTAAAAAATTTTTTTAAAATATTTTGAAAGAACACCTGCTCTCCCCCCGCTTTAACCTCATCATGAGACCCAAGAATTTGTTCTACCAATGTTGTACCTGATCTTGGCATGCCCATAACTAAAATAACTTTGTCTCCACTACTTTCAGGAACAACAGATTCTGAAAATTCCTTTGAAAATGTCGACTTTACAATGTCAAAAAACTCTACTTCTTTTTTAAATTTCAAACTTGAAATTTTCTTATGTTTTTCGTTATTTGCTAAATGTAAATATTTACCAAAATTTTTTGTATCTTTTATATCCTCATAGGCTTTTGAAATAGCAAAATAAAGCTCCTCTATATCAGTATCTTTTTCTGCCATTTTACTGTTTTGATATTCAATCATATTTTTTAAAAAAACATCTTTATCTGATTTAAATTTGTGAAAAATACTTATGTATCTGTAAATCTTTGATTTGGGCTGATCGAGTTTTAAACATTGCTCAAACAATTTTAGCGCATTATCATTGTCGCCTCTGGCTCTAAATAGATTGCCGTAATTAGCTATAGCTTCAAAAAAATCTGGTTTAATTTTTAATGCTTTTTTATAATTACTCTCTGCCATACCGATCTCACCAATAGATTCATAGCAAACAGCTATGCTGTTCAATAAAATATAATTATTAGGATTGTTTTTTATTAAGAAATTATAATTAGTAATGGCTAAAAGAAACTCTCTTTTCTCTCTATAAATTTCAGCTAATTCTAAATGAATTTTTAAATTATTCTTTTTTATTTTTAATAAACCTTGTTTTAATATTTCAATAGCTTTATCATCTAAGCTCATATTTCTTAAAGCCCTGCTATATAAAATATACGTATCTAAAAAATCATCTTTTAATTTTAATGCTTTCTCAAAATTTTCTACAGACAGTTGGTTTTTATCTTGTTTTAAATAACACACACCCAAATTTAAATAATTATCAAAACTATTCTTGTTGAAACTGACTGCTTTTAAAAGATTTTCTTCAGCAAGGTTAAAATTGTTATTTTGTAAATGGAAAAAACCCAAATATTTAAAATACTTTTCTTCGCTAATTTGATTTAAGTTTTTTAAATTATTTAATGTCTCATTAAACTCTAGTACCTTGCCCTGGGATAAATAAAGATTTAATTTTTTTAATTGATCAGACATAAAAAAAAACCCGCCACTTAAGTGGCGGGTTTAATTTTTGAACTAAACTAAACTAGAATTTTTGAATTGTTCTAATTTGTAATTGCTCACCATCAGTACCTGCTACGTTACTAATGTTTTCAACTTCAGCATATGAAATTGATAAACCTAAACCACCTAAGTTGTAACCAACTTGGATCATTTTGATTTCTTCATCATTAGCTGAATCAGTTGAACCAATAGTTTCTTCAGTTTCTGAAGAGTATAAACCAACAGTTAAATTATCATTTGCAGCAAATGTTACAGCAATTGTGTCTGTATCTAATTTAACTTGGCTAGCAGTTGCAGCAGAATTTTCTGTTTGCTGTCTCTCAGCACCTACAGTGATTGCACCGAAAGTGTAATTAGCACCAAACTGTTTGTTTTCTGCGTCAGTGTTATTACCTTGACCATCAGCTTTTTCAATACCAGCAAGTACGTTTAAACCATCTACACCGAAATTACCTTTGTAGATCATACCTGTTGCAGAAACACCTGTATCAGTAACACCTGAATCACTTGGTCTTGATGTTCCGTTATCCGGAGCATAACCTAAAGTAAATGTACCGCCTGCAGCAGAAACATCTATTCTAGCGTGTTCAACGTTATGATAGTCAGAAGCTGACAATGTGTTTGAAGTTACAGCACCTAATTGATTGATTGATGTAAATGCATCACCAATGTAAGGAATTGCAGAAGAAGATAAGTTGTTACCATTATCTCTAGCTACTGAGAACTTGATTGTATCAGTTCCAACAGTTAGGTAATGAGTATCAGCTACACCGTCTTCTAAAACTGTACCATAACTAGCAGTTAAACCATTATCTAAATCTTTAGAAGCAGATAATGAAATGTTATGCTCTGCACCAAAACCTCTACCAGAAGCAGATGGAGTTCCATCTTTAGAAGATGCAACAAAAGTTTGCTCTAAGTTACCACCGATTTTTGTTTCAGAGAAAGCAGAACCAGCAAATGCTACAGAAGCAATTGCAGTAGTTAATAATAATTTGTTTTTCATTATTATTGACCTTTCTATGTTATTAGTTTGTGTTTTTATTTTTAAATTTAAAAACAGAGTATTTATAAGTTTTAATGCTGAAAAATTAATAAATTAAAGGGAAAGTATAACTTTTTTTACATAGTGTGATATTTTTACAACATCCTGCATATAAATGTTTAAATTTCTAATTTATTAGGTAAAGAAAGCGATAAATCAAACAATGAAAAACATAGTTTTACTCTCTATTCTAATATTTCTTACATCTTGTGGTTTATTTAAATCTGAAAAAGAAGATGGTGAAACTGGGATACTTGCAAAGAAAAAACGTCAACCAGTAAATGTTTCTGAGAGAGTAATGTCCACTGAATCAGATGGTTTTTTTTCATCAAATAGTAAAAAGGATACTTTGGGTAATCAAAATGTAATGTGGAGAGCTACTCTTAATACATTAAATTTCATACCCATAAATACCGTAGACTATGACGGCGGAGTTATAGTTACAGACTGGTATTCTCCAAATTCATCAAATGAAAGTATTAAAATTAATGTAAAATTTAACTCAAATGAAATTAAAGTTTCTTCCTTTACAGTGAAAGCTTTTAAAAAAACTTGTAGTAAAGAACTATCATGCAAAACCATTTCTATGAATGAAAATTTTAATAAAAAAATTAAAAAAAAAATATTAGAAGAAATCAAAAACTTAGAGATAAAATCAAAAAAAAAATAGGTATTAATCTGGCGGGAGTGACGGGACTCGAACCCGCGG
>JAYNJZ010000061.1:0-4904 GCA_038110645.1 Candidatus Pelagibacteraceae bacterium | reverse complement strand
CTGTACCAGCTCTAATTTCTATTATAGCATTTTTTTCATCTGCTTCATCTTTTGGTAACATGAATATTTTGATTTTAGTTTCTAATTCACCGATCTTTGCTTTAATTTCCTCAAGTTCCAATTCAGCCATTTCTTTTAATTCTTTATCAGCAGATTTATCCTCAAGAATTTTTTCTGAACCCTCCTTATTTTCAATCATTTTAATATAGATTTTTACATCTGATATTATTTCACCTATTGAGGAATATTCTTTTGAATGTTTTACATAAGTATTTTTATCTATATCAGTTTTTGATAAGGCTGTTTCTAGTGTCTCATACCTTGATACAATTTCTTTGACTTTGTTAATTGGTAACATTATTATCTTTTCTTATCTCTTCAGCCTTCTTTTCTACTAACTTGACAATATGATTAACAATATCATCGCTTGGAACTTTATGATCTTGTAGGCCAGAAAGATAAACCATATTACTACCCTTGCCACCACCGGTAAGTCCAATATCAGTTTGAGCGGCTTCACCAGGGCCATTAACAACGCAGCCAATTATAGATAAGGTAAGCGGCTCTTTAATATGTGAAAGTTTTTCTTCTAAAATTTCAACGGTCTTAATAACTTCGAAAGCTTGTCTTGCACATGATGGGCAGGAAATAATTTTTACACCTCTATTTTTTAATCCTAAACTTTTTAAAATTTCTAATCCAGCCTTCACTTCTTCGACAGGATCAGCTGACAACGAAACTCTAATTGTATCACCAATACCTTCCAATAATAAAAGACCTAGTCCTATTGAAGATCTTACTGTACCAGAAAATAACCCGCCGGCTTCTGTAATTCCTAAATGTAATGGATAATCACATTCTTTTGCTAGCAATCTATAAGACCCTACAGCTAAAAAAATGTCAGAGGCTTTAACACTAATTTTAAAATTATTAAAATTATTATCTTCAAGTAGAGAAATATTTTTTTTTGCACTTTCAACTAATGCTTCTGGACAGGGTTCTTTATATTTTTCAAGTATTTCTCTTTCTAATGAACCGCCATTGACACCAATTCTTATTGAGCAATTATAATCTTTGGCTGCTTGAACAACTTCAGCAACTCTATCTTTGGAACCAATATTCCCAGGATTTATTCTTAAACAGCTTGCACCTGCTTTTGCAGCCTCTATCGCTCTTTGATAATGAAAATGAATATCGGCAACAATAGGAACCTTAACTTGTTTAACTATTTCTTTTAAAGATTTTGTAGAATCTTCATCTGGGCAAGATATTCTAACTATATCTGCTCCTGCCTCATGAATTGCATTTACCTGATCTACTGTTTTTGAAACATCTGTTGTTAATGTATTTGTCATCGATTGGACAGATATAGGATTTGATCCACCAACTTTAACTTCACCAACAGTTATTTCTTTTGATAATCTTCTTTTTATATCTCTAAATGGTCTTATAGATGACATTTGAATAATCTAATTTAAATCGAAAGCAGAGTGTAATGTTTTTACAGCTAGCTCTGTATCTTTTTCATTTATTAATACTGATATTTTAATTTCTGATGTAGAAATTACCAGTATATTTATTTTTTTCGAAGCCAAAGTATTAAACATTTTAAAAGCAACACCTGGATAAGTTATCATACCTGCGCCCACAATTGAAATTTTTGATACTTTATTATCTGTTAAAAGTTTATCAAAACCTATCTCAGATTTTAGATTTTGAATCATATTTTCCGTCTTATTCAAATCATCTCTTTTAATTGTAAACGTAACATCAGTTTTCTGAGTATCGGCAGAGATATTTTGAACAATCATATCCACTACAATATTTTGATCATTCAAAGGTTTAAATATCGCCGAAGCCACTCCCGGTTTATCTTTAACTCCAATTAATGTAACTTTTGCATCATCTTTGGTGTAAGTTACACCTGTAATAACTTTGTCATAGGAAATTCTATCATCAGGCAAGATTTGAGTCCCGCTTTTTTCTGGATCAAATGTAGATTTAACAAATATCTCAACATCATTCATCATAGCTTTTTGAACTGAAGAGCTTTGCATCACTTTTGCACCCAAAGATGCCATCTCTAGCATTTCGTCATAAGAAATTTTCTCAATTTTTTTTGCATCATTACAAATATCTGGATTGGTAGTAAATACGCCCTCAACATCTGTATATATCTCACATCGTTCAGCATTTAATGCTTTGGCTAAAGCAACAGCAGATGCATCAGATCCGCCTCTACCTATTGTAGATATTCTTAATTTATCAGAAATTCCTTGAAAACCAGGAACCACTACAACATGATCATTATTTAAATATTCCAATATAGACTTTGAATTTACAGATATAATTCTTGAATTTTTATGCTGACCTTCAGTAACAATTGGGATTTGCCATCCCATCATTGATCTTGATTTAATTCCTTTATCAATTAAGCAAGCAGACAAAAGAGCTGCGGTCACTTGCTCACCAGATGAAAGCAAAACATCATATTCCTCGATAGAAAAATTACTTGAAACTTCTTTTGATTTTTCAATTAAATCATTTGTTACACCAGCCATTGCAGAAACAATAACAGCTATTTTTGAACCTTCTTTTTTTTTGCTTTCAATTATATTGGCTACGTTTTTAATTCTGTCGATATTTGCGACAGAGGTTCCACCAAATTTCATAACAATTATAGACATTTTATTAATTTAAATTTGTACTTAAATACTCTTCAGTTATAAATTAAACAATACCAACAGTAAAAAATATGCAGACAAAAAATACAGTAAATAAAGAAGAAATTGCTAAGTTTGATAAACTTGCAAAAGAATGGTGGGATCCGAAAGGAAAATTTGCACCATTGCATAAATTTAATCCAGTTCGACAAGAGTATTTAATCAATGAGATTTCAAATCAATTTAATTTAAATTTAAATCAAGAAAAACCGTTTAATAATTTAGATATTCTTGATGTAGGCTGTGGGGGCGGACTCTTATGTGAACCACTGAGCCGTCTTGGAGCTAATGTCACTGGTATAGATGCTGCAGCAACAAATATTGAAGTTGCTAAAATACATATGAAGGAAAATGATTTAAATATTAAATATATCAATACAAAACCAGAGGAAATTAAAGATCAGAAATTTGATGTAATTTTATGTATGGAGATTATTGAACATGTAGAAGATGTAAATTTCTTTATTGAGAGTTGTGTTAATTTATTAAAACCTAAAGGAATTATTTTCTTCGCAACCTTAAATAAAACACTAAAATCATTTGCTCTTGCAATAGTTGGGGCTGAATACGTATTACGATGGCTTCCAATTGGAACTCATGATTGGAAAAAATTTATATCACCTAATGATATTATTAATAAAATTTCTAAACACTTTCTAACTCATATTGAAACCAAAGGTGTTACTTTTAATCCTTTTAAAAATAAATGGAATTTAAGCAATGATACCGATGTAAACTATATGTGCTATTTTAAAAAAAATTAACTATTTGGCTTTTCGATCCAAGGAACAGTATTTACTTCAATACCTTCCTCTAAAAGCTCTTCTGTTTGCTCGGTTGAAGCTTTTCCATAAATGCTTCTAACGTTTTTTTTATCATAATGAATTGATCTAGCTTCAGATACAAAATTATCTCCAACGTACTCAGCATTTTTTTCTACGTATTCTCTTAAATCTCTCAATTTTTTATTTACTGTTTTATAAAAATTTTCTTGCTTAGATATTTTTGTATTTAATTCTTTTTTTGAAGCTATTTGTGGTGCCATTAATTTTTTACAAATATTTTTCGATTTTCCACACTGGCATGATAATAATTTTTTTTTCTCTAAACGATCATATTCTTTTGAACTTGAAAACCAACTCTCAAACTCTACACCGCATTCACATTTTAATTGATATTTAATCATATATTAAAAATAATATTGAATTATATTTTTTCAATAGTTAAACTATTTTTTCTCGAAAAAAAGAATGACCCTTCCTAAAGTAATTCCAAATTTTTTAACTTTTGCAATGTTTATTAAATAACCATCTTCTTGCAAAAACATCCAGTCATCAAACTTCACGTTCAAGGTGCTGCTACCAACTTTTAACTTAAATCCATATTTCCAATTAAATGCATTGCCACTTACAGAACCGCTGGCAGTGCCAATAACACCATCTGCATATCCTGTATAAAAATTAGGATTATTTTGATCTTTAGTTAATTTCCATTCTCTATAATCTTTGGTTCCATCATCATAAATAAAGTCTTCTTTTAAAATTAAATATTTTCCATCCCAAGAACCATCTATAAATACTTTGAAACTTTTTTTAATATTACCAAAACGATCTTCAAAAACGCCTCTCGCGATAGTTTTTCCATCAAAATACTCTTCTAACTTTAAAACTGGTTTTTTATCTTTGTAATCATCTAATTTCATATTTGAACAACCATTTATTAAAAAAAAAATAAAAATAAAAATTATATTTTTCATATTTTATAATACCCATCTTTTAACCTTTTTAAAATCAATAAACCACCATCTAAAAATTTTTTTGGATAAGGACCCTTAATATTTAACCAATTAAAATCTTTTGTATCTTTATTTCTTATTTTTCCAGACCATTTTTTTAAACAAAAAAGATTCATAATAATAAAATTTTTTTTATCATAAGTATGATTAATCAAATCTAAGTTTATCAAATTATTTATTTCAATTTGAATACCAAGTTCCTCGGCTAGCTCTCGTTGAATAGCTTCTTCAAAAGTTTCGTTTTTTTCTAATTTTCCCCCTGGAAATTCCCAGTAATCACCATAATATTTTTTTGGAGGTCTCTTCGTGAAAAGAATTTTATTATTTTTTTTTAAAATACAAACTGATACAAAAATAAAATTCACTTAATTTCTATAATCTGCATT
>JAYNJZ010000060.1:0-5029 GCA_038110645.1 Candidatus Pelagibacteraceae bacterium | reverse complement strand
AAAAGTTTTAAAATTAATTTTAATTTTAACGATACTTTATCTTTATGTTTATTTTTGTGCCGAAGTAACTGCGATTTCAAAGGTTGTTAATTTAATTTTAGGTACTCCTTTATGGTTAACTGCAGCTTTGACTATTATCTCTACATTAATTTATTCGCTAAAAGGTGGTCTAAAAATATCTATCATTACAGATAAACTTCAGTTCTGGATTATCATAATTTTCTTATTTATTATTTTTATTATTTTGAATCAAAAAATTGATTTTCTTTCTCCAAGTTTGATTATAAGTAAATCTTCAAATTTAAGTATTGGCTTTGGAGGTTTTACTGCTGGCCTTACTTTTTTTATTGCTGTTTTTGCAACTAACTTATTTGATCAAGGTATTTGGCAAAGAGTTTATGCCTCAAAGAATATTGAAGTTTTAAAAAAAAGTTTTAGAGCCGCGTTTTGCATTGTTTTTATAACAATTTTGCTTTTAGGTTTGGTTGGTATTTATGCCTCTTTAAATGGAAAGATTGAGGATCCAAGTATCATTATTTTTTCACTTTTAGTTAATAAAAATTACTTATTATTAAATTTAGTAATTTTAATTTTATCTTTGACTTTGGTGTTAAGTAGTCTTGATACTTTAATTGCAAGTGTTTCAAGTCTTTTTGTTATTCATGCAAATAAGTTCGCTAAAAAAAAGAATATTAATAATTTTTATATTACAGGTGGTATTATTTTAGCTGGATCTGCTTTTTATATTTCATCAAAAGGCATGAGTGTTTTATATTTATTTTTACTAGCTGATTTATTGTGTTGTGCCGCCGCTATTCCAATTTTTTATGGTTTTTATAATAAAAAAATTAAACACCAGGATGTATTTAAATCAATTATTTTTGGAATTGTTTTAGGGTTATTATTATTTCCAAGTTTAGATTTTTCAAAGAGTTTATTAATAGGTGTATTGTTTGATAAATCTATGTTTCCAGTAATGATTTCAAATTATTTACTATTCTGGTCTTTTATAATTGCTTTGTTTTCGCCCATTATATTTATTAAGAGATTTAACTAATCTAAACGAGCACCAATTTTTTGAATAATTTTTGAAGCCATTTCAGTACCGAGTTTTAAACTTTCATAAACATCTTTATTATTTACAAGTCCATGTAAAAATCCTGCTGCAAATAAGTCACCTGCACCAGTGAGATCTAAGATTTTAAGATTTTTTTTTGCATCTGTTTCTGAAATATCATTCCCATTTATAGCAATTGAGCCTTTATTCGAGCGAGTTACTATGAAAAGTTTATTTAGTGATTTTCCAAATTCAATGACTTCATTGAAATCTTTTGCATCTATTAATGTCATCGCCTCTTTCTCATTTGCAAATATAATATCTAGTTTATTATTTACTAAATCAAGAAAGCTTGCTTTATGTCGATCTACACAAAATGGATCCGATAAAGACATTGCGGATTTATTAGCTGACAGTAATGCTCTTTCAAATGCTTTTTTTGGTTCTCCTTCATCCCATAAGTAACCTTCGAGAAAAGTTATTTCTGCATTTTTAACTGCATTTTCATCGATATCTTGATCACTAATTTTTCCTGCAACTCCCAGAAAAGTGCACATTGTCCTTTCAGAGTCTGGTGTAATTAAAATTAAACAAGTACCCGTTGGAACATTTTCCTTTTTTGCTTTATAAAAATATTGAACATTTTCTTTTTGAAGACCATCAATATATTTTTGTCCAAGCTCATCATCATTAACCTTTCCAATAAACGAAACATCATCGCCTAATTGAGACATTCCGACAATTGAATTTGCAACAGAGCCTCCAGAAACAGTATTTTCAATTTTTAAATTTTGTAAAAGTTTCTGAAATTCTTGCTCATCGACTAATTTCATTGTTCCTTTAGTAAGTTTGTGATCGTCAATAAATTGATCATCAACTTTACAAAGTACGTCTACGATGGCGTTACCAATTCCTAAAACTTTCATTCTTCAAGCTTTCTTTGTTACAATCGGCTTTTTTCTCTTTGGATTGCACTGCTTACATATTTTACATTTTAAACCAAAGCAATCCCTAGCTTTGCAGTATTCTCTACCATAGAAAATAATTTGTAAATGAAGTTTATTCCAATATTTTTTTGGAAACAGTTCTTTTAAATCTTTCTCAGTTTGGATAACATTTTTTCCATTGGTTAACCCCCATCTTTGGGCTAATCGATGAATATGAGTATCAACGGGGAAGGCAGGGTAACCAAACCCTTGAGACATGACTACACTAGCTGTTTTATGACCTACTCCTGGTAATGCTTCTAATTCTTCAAAAGTTTTTGGAACCTTACCTTTATGTTTTTCCAATAGTATTTTTGATAATTTATAAACGCTTTTAGACTTCATTCTAAACAAACCTATTCTTTTAATTAGTTTTTCTATTTTTTTTTGACCTAATTTTACGAAATGTTCGGGTTTGTAATATTTTGGATAAATATCTTTTGTAACATTATTTACATTTAGATCCGTACACTGTGCAGACAGTAAAACTGATATTAAAAGTGTAAAATTATTAGAGTGTGTTAGTGGAGATGGTGTTTTTGGGTAAAGTTTATTAAGTTCTTTTAAAATTATTTTTGCATTTTTATTTTTGTTATTCACACAAATTATTTTATGCCCAAAACATGATGCATATTATAAAGCCCAGGTTTTTTATTTGCCAACCATTTGGCAGCATTAATTGCACCCTCTGCAAATAGATCTCTAGAATGAGCTGTATGTTGAATTTCTATTTTTTCTTGTTTGTTTTCAAAAATAACAGAATGGGTGCCAGGAATTTTTCCTTTTCTAACAATATAAAAATTTAATTTATTATTTTTTCCTTTGCCTTTTTTATTTAGGAAGATCTTTCCTTGAATTTGTTTTAAGTTTTTATTTTTACCATCAGCAACAGCATGACCTAACATTAAAGCAGTTCCAGATGGATAATCAACTTTTTTGACATGATGAGCGTCATGTATTTCCATTTGATAATCATTCATAAAACCTTTAGATAAAATTTTTGAGACAAATTGCATTAAATTAATACCAAGGCTCATATTTCCAGATTGTAAGATTGCAATTTTTTTTGATGCTTTTTTAATAGCATCTAAATGTTTTTTCTGGAAACCAGTGGTACCTATAATAACTTTTTTTTTATTTTTGACGGCTAATTTTAGAACTTCCAGTGTACAATTGGGTCTGGTAAAATCAATAATAACATTTGTACCTTTAAAAGCTGTATCAGTATTTTTTTGATATTTAATTTTTCCTTTCTTAAATTCTTTATATTCAGTGGCTGAATAGAGTTTTAATTTTTTATCTTTTAGTGTGTGCTTAATAAGCAACTGGCCCATACGACCTAGGCCGCCTGTAATTGTAATATTTATTTTTTTCATTAATTAATATTTTCCCAAAATTTCTTAGCTTTTTTAATAAAACTTTGATTTTCAGGATTATTTTTAGAATCTTCTAAATCTTTAAATTTTTCAAGCAATTCTTTTTGTTCTTTACTTAATGAAACAGGTGTTTCCACTTTTATTTGAAGATATAAATCTCCATTACCTCCGCCTCTTAACATTGGCATGCCTTTATCACGTAATCGTAATTGTTTGCCTGATTGTGTACCCGCTGGGATTTTTACTTTTGATTTAGATCCATCAATATTTGGAACTTCGATTGATGTGCCTAAAGATGCATCGGTTAATGAAACTGGTAGTTCGTAATATAAGTTCTCTTCTTCTCTTTCAAAAAGTTCATGTTTTCTTACTTGAATATAAACATATAAATCTCCGTCAGCCCCTCCTTTAGAACCCGCCTCACCTTTCCCAGCTAATCTAATTCTAGTGCCGTCATCAACACCTTTGGGAATTTGGATTGATAAAGTTTTCTTTTTTTTACGTGTTCCAAATCCACTACAATCTTTACATGGGTTTCCCACAACTTCGCCTTCACCTCTGCAGTCCGGACATGTTTGTTGGACTGTGAAAAAACCTTGTTGAGACCTCACTCTTCCTGCGCCTCCACAAGTTCCACATGTTTTAGGATTTGATCCTGGTTTTGCACCACTACCTGAACATGTTTCACATTTATCAGAAGAATTAATATTGAATGTAGTTTTTTTACCTTGGTAGGCTTCTTCTAAAGACACTTCTAAATTAATTTTTAAATCAGAACCTCTTTGGCCTCTAGATCGTCTTCTATTGCCACCTCTTCCTCTCCCAGAGCCCATAAAGTCTCCAAAAAAATCATCAAAGATATCTGAAAAAGATCCAGAATCAAAACCACCAAAGTCACTAAAACCACCTTGGCCACCACCCATATTTTCAAATGCTGAATGCCCAAACTGATCATAGCTACTTTTTTTATTAGGATCAGATAGTACTTGGTATGCTTCAGTTGCTTCTTTGAATTTTGTTTCTGCAGTTTTATCACCAGGATTTTTATCCGGATGATATTTCATTGCTTGTTTTCGGTAAGCGCTTTTGATTTCGTCCTTTGAGGCATTGCGGTTTACACCTAACGTTTCATAATAATCCGCTTTAGACATGCCTCAAAATCCTATCCGCTTAAATTTTAAGCGTTATTTTTTATCTTTATCGTCTTTAACTTCTTCGTACTCAGCATCAACAACATCTTCTTTTTTGTCAGATCCTGCTTCCGCTTTTCCTTCAGCCCCTTGAGCTTGAGCTCCACCTGCTTTTGCTTGTTGCTCTTTGTAAATTGCTTCACCAAGTTTCATTGATGATTGGACAAGGGTTTGAGTTTTTGTCTTAATATCCTCGACCTTATCTGCTTTAATAGCATCCTTAAGATTTTGAATATCAGTTTCGATAGTTTTTTTATCAGTATCACTGATTTTACTACCATGCTCTTTTAAACTTTTTTCAGTTGAAGCAACCAAAGCATCAGCTGAGTTTTTAGTATCAACCTCTTCTCTTTTCTTTTTATCTTCTTCTTTATTAGCTTCTGCGTCTTTAACCATTTTTTCAATTTCCTCATCTGATAA
>JAYNJZ010000059.1:0-5108 GCA_038110645.1 Candidatus Pelagibacteraceae bacterium | reverse complement strand
TTAAATCAAATTTATCTCAACCATTCCAAAAAGCTAATCTTAAAATTCAAGAGCCAGAAGAATCTGCAAAACATCTAGTTAAAATTTTAGACTCAGTTGATCAATCTCAAACCGGAAAATTTTTTAATTGGGATGGGTCTGAATTGCCTTGGTAATTATTGAATAGTAATTCTATGCATTACGCGGTGAGCGTTAAAATCATTTACCGGATTATGCAATACTGAATAATTAGACCATAATGCCAAACAGTTTGGCTCCCATTCGAAACCATAAATAAATTCATTCTTAGTTTGGTGTTCAACTAATTCCTTCATTAATTTTTTACTTTCTTCCTCATCAATGTCACAAATTTTAATTGCATGACCTGGAGACAGATAAAGTGATTTTTTATGATTTCTCTCATTTTCTTTAATAATATTATGAATTGCACTTAATGATTTTGGATCAATTCCAGTTCCTTTTTCATGAACTCTATTTTGTCTTGTTCTTGAAATTGGACCATCAGCGCTAAATACTGCTTTTAATTTTTTTAACTTATTCTTCATGTTATCATCTAATGTTTCGTAACTTCTGTATTGAGATGCGAACAGAGTATTTCCTTTTCCTTTTTCAGGAGTTTTAATTGAATATAACATTGTAAACCTGGGAGGTTCTTTTGTATAAGTTGAGTCTGTGTGCCAACCTTCTCCAAACATAATTTTTTCGTCAGGTTTTTTTTCTACTACAGTAATTTCAGGATACCCTTCTAAACCTTTTAACATTGGATACTCAGCAAGAGGACCAAATTGTTTTGCAAATTTAATATAGGTCTCAGAGTTTAAGTTTTGATTTCTGAAAAAAACAACACCGTATTCAGCTAGTGCATCTTTTATTTCTTCAATAATATCATTATTAAATTTTGATAATTCAGCTTCAATAATTGCACCAACATTGTTTTCATTTGGAGAAACTTTTATATGTTTATACATGTTAATATTTAACTATGTTGACTAAACAAAGTCAATTGATACAAAATTATTGTAAATGTTAAAATTTATATTTATTTTTATTGTTTTTTTATCATCACAGTGTTTTGCAGAAAAAAGATTAGGACCTAGTGATTATCAAGAGTTAGTTAATTTAGGCTATAATAAAATAGATGCTTATGCTGATGATTATTCAAGAACAAAAGCTTATTGGTTTAAACTTGAGGAGCATTTGGAAATCAAACCAAAGTATTTGGCTCTTCTTTCTCAAAAAATGAAAGTTAATGGTAAAGAGACAATTAATCAGCATATTTATAACAGCAAACACCATTTTTTTGGTGATAAAAAATCAAAATGCGTTGGGAAGAAAGGAGTGGTTGTTGGACCACTTAATTTATCAAAATGCGATTATTTAAAAGTTAAAGTTGTTGATGATGAAGACTTAGATAAAGATACTTTTATAAATATGGCATTGGATCACTGCAGTGAAACTAAAGTTAAGAATTTAAAAACTCAAAATGGTAAAGATTTAAAAATTTCTGATACAAAAAAATGTAATATTAAATTTATCAATTTTTCAAAATATGAGTTTGCAAAGGTTTTGAAAAAAGTTGGGAAAGATGAAGACCGGCCAGAACAACAAAAATTATCAGGTAAAAAAACTAAAAACCTAGATCAATTTAAAAAACAATGTGAGGAGCTTGGTTTTAAACCAAAGACCGAGAAGTTTGGCGAGTGTGTTTTAAGACTATTAGAGTCTTCTAATTAGAATTATTAATATAACTTTTTAATTCTGAATATTCTTCACACTTACAATTCTCTAATTTTGAAAGTAAGATTTTTGCTTTTTCAATTCTCTTTGTATCAACATATAATTCACCTAAATATTCAAGCGCGCCTCTATGGTTTGCGTCTATATCTAGAGCTTTTTTATAATAATTTTCTGCTTTATCTAAGACCCCAAATTTTCTTAACGCAAATGCATATTCATTCAAAATATCAGGATCCTTTTGATATTTTGTTTTTTTTAAAATTTTTTCTAATAAGGCAATAGCTTCAGAATATTTTTCATTTTTAATTAATTTAACCGCTTTTTTATAATCTTTTGGTTTTACAAGGGTATTATCGTCATCACTTCCTGCACCAAAGGCATTGAATGATAAAAATAGCGACAAAAAAATAACTAAAAAAGTTTTCATAATTAGACATATATAATAGAAAATTATTATGGAAAGTATTTATAAATCTGACGTCGTTGTTGTTGGATCAGGTATCTCAGGCTTAATGACGGCAATATCATTGTACCCACGAAAAGTGACTGTTGTTACAAAAAGAAAACTAGGTGAAATGTCATCAAGTGCCTGGGCTCAAGGAGGAATTGCAGCTGCGGTTGACAATAATGATAGTACAGAGTCTCATTTTAGAGATACAATTAATGCTAGCTCAGGGTTAAGCAATAAACAAGCTGTTGAAGTCATTACGCAAGATGCAAAAAAAATTGTTAATTTTTTAGAAAAAATTGGAGTTAAGTTTGACAAAAAAAATGGCGATTTTTGTTTATCGAAAGAAGCTGCACATAGTCATAGAAGAGTTTTAAAAATTAATGGTGATCAGTCCGGAAAATATCTCGTAGAGTTTCTAATAAATTATTTAAAAAAACTAGGACATGCAACGATTGTAGAGAATGTATCTGTTGACCACATTATACAAAAAGAAAATATTTGTCATGGAATTATGGGCCATATTCATAGAAACAAAATAGTTGATAATTTTGTTTTTTTTCAATCTCCAAATGTAATTTTAGCTACTGGAGGAATAGGAAGTATATATGCCCATACTACTAATCCAAGAGATGTATATGGTGAAGCTATTGCTATGGCAGCCCATGCTGGAGCGGAATTGGTTGATTTAGAGTTTGTACAGTTTCATCCTACAGCGTTGGATATTGGACTTGATCCAACACCACTTTTGACTGAAGCGATTAGAGGAGAGGGCGCTTACATCGTTGACGAAAATAATAATAGATTTGTTATAGATGATAATAATTTAGGAGAAATGGCACCAAGAGATATTGTATCAAGATCAATACATCGTCACAAATTAAAAGGACATTCCACTTTTTTAGACTGTAGACATTTTAAAATTAATTTTAAAAAAATGTTTCCAACAGCCAGTTATTATTTAAAGGAAGCTTCAATAGATCCAAAAAAAGATTTAATTCCCATAATACCTGCTGCTCATTATCATATGGGTGGAATTAAAGTCGATATTGATGGGAAAACAAGTGTAGATGGATTATGGGCTTGTGGCGAATGCAGTTCAACAGGTGCACATGGTGCAAATCGTTTAGCAAGTAATTCACTGTTGGAGGCCTTTGTATTTGCAAAAAGAATTGCTGATAAAATAAATAGTGAACCATCAAAACAAGTTCATAAATTGATAAATATTGAAAACTATATTCCAAAAGAAAAAACAATAAGCAAGGTTAGAGCTAAAAAATATATTTGGCAATTGCGCTCAACTATGAATAAGTTTGTAAGTGTTGAAAGAAATTCTTATTCATTACAACAGGCATTTATAGAATTTTTAAGAATTGAAAGAGAAGCGGAAATGTTATCTGCCAAATTAAAAGATATGCTACTTGTATCAAAATTAATTACATATGCAGCATTGATGAGACAAGAAAGTCGTGGTACACATTTTCGATCGGACTATCCAAAAACAACTAATGAAGAAAGTCAAAGAAATATCTTTAAATTAAATAATTTAAATGATTATTTAAATCAGAAATATAAAAAGGTAAATTAATCATGGGCAGAATAGTTTATTTAAACGGACAGTACTTAGATGAAAATGAAGCAAAAGTTTCAGTATTTGATCGAGCTTTATTGTTTAGTGATGCTCTTTACGAGGTTACATCAGTTATAGATGGAAAGTTAGTTGATTTCGAAAATCATTTGAAACGTTTAGACCGTTCAATGTCAGAGTTGAATTATCCGCGACTCATCAATCATGATGAAATAAAAAAATTTCATAAAGAATTAATATTAAAAAATAATTTAAAAGAGGGCATTGTGTACTTGCAAGTTTCAAGAGGTGTTGCCGAAAGAGATTTTAATTTTCCAAGCAAAGAGACTGATTTTACTGTGACTGCTTTTACTCAGGTCAAAGATTTAATAACAAATCAAGCAGCTGAGAACGGTATATCTGTAATGACTATAGATGATTTGAGATGGCAAAGATGTGATATTAAAACAGTTCAATTGCTATACCCTTCATTTGCAAAAGCGCAGGCCGTTGAGAAAGGATTTGATGATGCTTGGATGACACGTAATGGTTATATAACTGAAGGAACATCTAATAACGCTTGGATTATTAAAGGTTCAAATATTTTTACTAGACAAGCAGACAACTTGATTCTTAAAGGTATTACGAGAGAAACTGTTAGCGATTGCGCCAAAGAATTAGATTATAATTTAAGTTATAAAGCATTTACTATCACCGATGTACAAAATGCAGACGAAGCCTTTGTCACAAGCGCCACAACCTTTGTTACACCGGTTGTAAAAATTAATGATAAAAAAATTTCTGGAGGCGCTCCAGGAAAATTTACAAAAATGTTGCGAGAAAGATACATTCAAAAAGCTAGAGAAACAGCTGTTTAACTGATGTTAAGAATCGTATTACGCGAAATTGGTTTAAATTCCATTCACATTTAAAACGAATACCTATAGGTTTTTAATGTGTGCTTGAGTTTGCTCACTTCATGTCCCCTGTTAGTTAAATTTAAGCACACCTTAATATTCAAGATATGCAATTCTAGCATTACATTTTTAGATATCTAATTTCTGAGAAGCTGATCAGATTCATTAGCGCTTTAGTATGTCATTTTACTATCTAAATATCGCATAACAATAATTTAAAAGGAGAATAAAATGAAAAAAATAAGTCACTACTTATCTTTTGCTCTATTCGCTTTAATATTTCTAGTAGAACCCAGCTTTTCAGCCGAAAGTAAAGTAGGAGCTGAAACTCAATATGTATTTAATACATTATTATTTCTAATATGTGGTTTTCTAGTCATGTTCATGGCGCCAGGGTTTGCAATGTTAGAATCAGGGATGGTAACATCTAAAAGTGTTT
>JAYNJZ010000058.1:627-5152 GCA_038110645.1 Candidatus Pelagibacteraceae bacterium | reverse complement strand
ATAATGCAACTTTATTACATGATGATGTCATAGATAACAGTAATTCAAGAAGAGGTTTTCAAACAACTAATGCAATTTGGGGCAACAAAAGCTCAATATTGGCTGGTGACTATCTTTTAAGTCGATGTTTTGAAATGATGGTAAATGATGGGTCAGAAGAAGTTCTTAAAATTTTATCTTCTGTGTCTTCAGAAATTGCACAAGGTGAAATTATGCAATTACAGTTTGAAAAACAAGTAGACATGGTTGAAAAAAATTATCTTGATATCATTTCTGCCAAAACAGCATCATTGTTTGGGGCATCAATGAGAGTGGGTGGTTGTATTAATAATCGATCAAAAAAAGAAAAGGAAGCCTTAGAATCTTATGGAAGAAATCTTGGAATTTGCTTTCAAATAACTGACGATATTTTAGATTATTTTTCAAGAGAAAAAATATTTGGTAAAAAAATTGGTAATGATTTTAAGGAAGGAAAAATAACACTTCCAATCATTTTATTATTTCAAAAATCAAATTCTACTGAAAGAGAAATGCTGAATAAATTTTTTGCTCAAAATGAAAGGTCGAATCAAGATTTTGACCAAACTTTAAATTTAATTAAAAAATATGAAATAATTAATATTTGTAAAAAAAGAGCTGATTATTTTTCAAATGTTGCCTCGGACTCATTATCAATTTTTGAAAAAAACTTTATAGTAGAAAAATTACAAGAATTATCTTTTTATATAGTCAATCGACTTAATTAATTAAATATAATCCAAAATTCAATATTGCTGCAAACATAACCCATACAAAATAAGGGATCATAAGTACAAAAGATATTTTTGATTTTGGAAAATATAAAACCATCAAAATAACAATTGCTGCAATTAAAAATATAATATTAATAAAAGCTGCAAAAATTAAATGATAGTAAAAAAATACAAAACTCCAAGTAAAATTAATAATAAGGTGATAGAAATAAATTTTTAAAATTTTTTTTGAAAAATTTAAATCAGAAGATTTCGTTTTTTCATAAACAACCCATATCGCAATACTCATCAATGCATAAAGAATTGTCCAAACTGGTCCGAAAATCCAATTTGGCGGTGAAAAAGATAGTTTATTTAACGATTGATACCAAGGATCAATATTTAACCGAGTTACATATCCAGCGATTGCTGAAGATAAGTAAGTAACTGTCAAAATTAAAATTAAACTTTTAAAATTTTTTAACATTAAAAACTGAAATGTTTTGAATAATATAATGCCAGACCAGCTAGAATATGCCCATAATAAGTTAAATTTACAAACACTCTTAAAATAAATTTGTGATCATCTTTTATTTTTAAAAAATCACAAACAACATTACCGGGATTATATAGTAACTCAAGCTTCATTAAGCAGCTTCATCATCTCGGTAACTGTCTAATGAAGGACAAGAGCAAATCAAGTTTCTGTCTCCGTGTACATTGTCTACTCTCGCCACTGGCGGCCAAAACTTATTCATTTTTAAATATGAAAGAGGAAATGCTGCTTGCTCTCTAGTATATTTGTGTGTCCAAGAATCTGATGATAATTCTAAATTGGTATGTGGTGCATTTTTTAATGGATTATCTTGTTTGTCAAATACTTCATTTTGAACCATTTTAATTTCTTTTTTAATATTAATTAAAGCATCACAAAATTTGTCAATTTCAGTTAAACTTTCACTTTCAGTAGGCTCTATCATCAAAGTACCAGCAACCGGCCAAGACATAGTTGGAGCATGATAGCCATAATCTATTAATCTTTTGGCAATGTCTTCTTCTGATATTCCAGACTCTGCTTTAATTGGTCGAAAATCTAAAATACACTCATGTGCAACTAGATCATTCTTTCCTTTATATAGAGTTTGATAAGAGTCTTCTAAACGTTTCGATGCATAATTTGCGTTTAAAATTGCTACTTCAGTGGCTAGTCTTAAGCCTTCGGCGCCCATCATCTTAATATACATCCAAGATATTGGTAAAATACTAGCGCTTCCCCAAGGAGCAGCGGAAACTGATCCCATTCCAGTTTTTGGTCCAGAATTTATTAAAACGTGATTTGGTAAAAAAGGTTCTAAATGTTTTGAAACTCCTATTGGTCCCATGCCAGGTCCACCACCACCATGAGGAATACAGAATGTTTTGTGTAAATTCATATGACAAACATCAGGTCCAAATTTTCCAGGTTTTGCAAGACCAACTAATGCATTTAAATTTGCACCATCCATATATACTTGGCCACCATGTTTATGTATGACCTCACAAATATCTTTAATATGTTCTTCAAATACACCATGGGTTGATGGATAAGTAACCATTAAAGCTGCAAGATTTGAAGAATGCTCTTCTGCTTTTTTTGTAAGATCTTCAAGATCTACATTTCCATCTTTATCACAATTCACAACAACTACTTTCATTCCCGCCATTTGAGCACTTGCCGGATTAGTTCCGTGTGCTGAACTTGGAATTAAACAAATGTTTCTTTCTTTATCTCCATTTTCTTTATGAAACTTTCTAATCACCATTAATCCAGCATATTCTCCTTGGGCACCAGCATTAGGTTGAAGTGAAATACCTGAAAAACCTGTTATCTCTGATAACATTTTTTCAAGATCATCAAACATTTTCATATAACCTTTTGCCTGATCAAGTGGAGCAAAAGGATGAATCCCTCCAAACTCTGGCCAAGTGACAGGTATCATTTCGGCAACTGCATTAAGTTTCATTGTACAAGAACCAAGTGCAATCATTGAACGATTTAAAGCAATATCTTTATCTTCTAAAGATTTAAGATATCGAAGCATCTCAGTTTCAGAATGATAAGAGTTAAATACTTTATGAGTTAAAAACTTTGATGATCTTTGAAGAGAATTATTTATTGAAAATACTCTTATATTATCAATTTTCTTTAGCTGATCATTTAAACCAAAAATTTTAAATAGATTGTTTATATCTTCTATTTTGGTTGTTTCATCAAAAGAAACTGAAATTCCTTGGCCATCAATTAATCTTAAATTAACTTTAAACTCTAAAGCTTTAGCATAAATTTCTTTGGTTTTATCTTTGGTGTGGATAGTGACAGTATCAAAAAACTGATCAGATAAAATCTCAAATTTAGTTTTAATTTTTTCAGCAAAAGCATTTGCAAATTTCAGAGTTCTTTCACCAATATGTTTAATACCTTCTGGACCATGATAAATTCCATAAGCGGCAGCCATAATGGACAACAAGGCCTGTGCGGTACAAATATTACTTGTCGCTTTTTCTCTACGAATATGTTGCTCTCTAGTCTGTAGAGCCATTCTTAATGCCTGATCATTATTACGATCTTTGGAAACACCAATTAATCTTCCAGGCATCGCACGCTTAAATTCATCTTTAGTTGCAAAAAAAGCTGCATGAGGTCCACCGTAGCCCATGGGAACCCCAAAACGCTGAGAGTTACCAACGACAATGTCTGCACCCATTTCTCCCGGAGGTTTTAACACTGTTAAGGCTAACAAATCAGTGACTAAAATTGCTTTTCCATTTTTATTTTGTACAGCTTTTATAAAAGCTTCGGCTCCACTAATTTCTCCATATGTGTTTGGGTACTGATAAAGTGCACATAAAATATCTCCATCAATAGATTTAATTTTATCATCATTATCTATGATAACTTCTAAATTAAATGGTTCTGCTCTTGTTTTAACTACATCTATCGTTTGTGGGTTACAATTTTTTGATATAAAAATTTTATTTAATTTATTTTTATCTACTCTTTGACACAAAGCTACAGCTTCTGCAGCTGCTGTTCCTTCGTCAAGAAGTGAAGCATTTGCAATATCCATCGCCGTTAAATCCATCACCATTTGTTGAAAATTTAAAAGCATCTCAAGGCGGCCCTGGGCAACTTCAGGCTGATAAGGGGTATATGATGTATACCAGCCAGGATTTTCCAAAATATTCCTTAAAATAACATTTGGAGTATAAGTTCCATAATACCCCATACCAATATAACTTTTGAAAACTTTATTCTGATTAGCAATCTGTTTTAGTTGTTGAAGAGCATCATGTTCAGAAATAGGAGTGTCTAATTTTAAAGGGCTTTTTTCTAAAATCTTTTCTGGAACAATTTTTTTTATAAATTCATCCAATGAATTTGAGCCTAAATAAGAAAGCATTTTTTTCTGCTCTTCTGAAGAAGGTCCAATATGTCTTCTTATAAATTCTTTATTCCTATTATCTGTCATTATGCATTCTCCGTCACAAATTTATCGTAATCTGCCTTACTCATTAACTCGTTAACTTGGTTAGCATCTGAAACTTTTACTTTAAAAAACCAACCATTACCTTCTGGGTCTTGATTAACTAGAGAAGGATCGCTTACTATTGCCTCATTGCTTTCTGTGACTTCACCTGCAATTGGAGAATAAACATCACTTGCGGCTTTAACAGACTCTACAACTGCAGCTTCTCCTCAGCATCAAAGGTTTTTACGTTTTCATGCAATTAAGTAAAAAAAAAATCAATTTTTT
>JAYNJZ010000058.1:0-617 GCA_038110645.1 Candidatus Pelagibacteraceae bacterium | reverse complement strand
CTGTAGCGATATCTCCATTTAACTCCACCCACTCATGTTTTTTTGAATATTTTTTTTCAGCCATTTTCTATCCTTTCTATTTTACGTAACTTTTTTTATAAAAAGGCATTTTAAACACTTTTGCAGAATGCCTTTTGCCTCTTACTTCTAATTCTAATTCTTCACCATCTTTAGAAAATTCTTTTAGAACATAGCCCATTGCAACTGGTCCATTTACACTTGGTCCAAATCCTCCGCTCGTTACAATGCCAATTTCTTTATCACCCTTAAAAATTTTAGAACCCTCTCTTGCGATAGTCTTATCAGGTTTTATACCTACTCTTTTTTTTGATGCTCCGTTTTTTATTTGCTCATTAACGATTTTAGCTCCTAAAAAATTACCTTCTTCTTTATTTTTTTTTGATAGTGCCCATGTTAAAGCTGCTTCTACAGGTGTTGTTTTAGTATTAAGATCATGTCCATACAAACATAAACCTGCTTCTAATCTAAGAGAGTCTCTGGCACCAAGTCCAATTAATTTAACATTATTATTATCTAATAATATTTTACAAAACTGTTCTACCAATGAGTTATTGATTGAAACTTCAAAACCATCCTCGCCTGTATAACCTGACCGT
>JAYNJZ010000057.1:0-5308 GCA_038110645.1 Candidatus Pelagibacteraceae bacterium | reverse complement strand
AAAAGTTGTGAAAAAGAAGTTAATGAGCTTATTGATAAAGTTAAGCAATAGGTCAATTAAAGTTGCATTTAATGGCTTAATTCAATAATAAACAACCTTGTGCCCTCGTGGTGGAATTGGTAGACACAAAGGACTTAAAATCCTTGCCGCTTGCGGAGTGCCGGTTCGAGTCCGGCCGAGGGCACCATTTATAAATGAACTTTGAAAATATATTAAAAAGTAAATTTAATTTTTTATTACTTTTTATATTGGGTTTTTTGTTATCCTTTTCTTTGCCCCCTTATAATTATGTAAGTTTTTGTTTTATTATTTTTCCTTTCTTATTAAAAATTTTAAAAACAAATGAATTTGCTAAACCTAATTTATTTTTTTTATTTGGTTTATTTTTTTCATTCGGATATTTTATTTCATCTCTCTATTGGGTAAGTTTTTCTTTGGATTTTGATCCAGAAGTTTTGTTTTTAAAACCATTTGCAATACTTTTGCTTCCACTTTTATTATCATTATTTTATGGGATTAGTTTTTATATTTTCAGAAAATTTTTTAATTTTAATTTTTTTTATATTTTAAATTTTGCTCTTATTTTATCATTAACTGAATATTTTAGATCTTACATTACAGGATTTTCATGGAATTTATTTGTATATGGTTTGAGTGATGAAATAGAAAGTATACAAATATTAAATATTGTCGGAACATTTGGTCTCAACTTTTTATCTATTTTTATCTTTTGTTTTCCTTATTTATTTTTTTGTGATGATAAAAGTAAATCGATGAGTCGTGTAATTATTTTTATTGTAATAATTGGCTTAAATTATTTATATGGTTATAATAGATATCAAAATAAATTAAAAAATAAAAATCAAGAAATAGTTATTGTTCAACCAAACGAAGGTTTAACTGAAATATTGTCATACCCAGATGATTATATCAAAAATCTTATTAAAATAAGCAATCCAAAAAATAAAAAAGAAAATGCAATATTTTTATGGCCTGAAGGATCTTATAACTTTATTTATAACGATAATTTTAAAAATTTAATTCAAAATCAATTTAAACAAAATCAAATAATTATCTTAGGCGCAAATACAAAAGATAAAGAAGGAAAAATTTTTAACACTTTTATTATGTTTAACTCAAAAGGCGACGTAATAAAACAATACCGTAAAATACATCTAGTTCCCTTTGGAGAATTTATTCCTTTTGAAAATTATATAAACAACATGAATTTAAAGAAAGTTACTTTTGGATACCAATCATTTTCAACAGGAACAAAAAGAGAAGTTTTAAATATAAATAAAAATTTAATACTACCTCTTATCTGCTATGAAGTTATTGATACAGGTTTGATTAATTTAAGCAAAAATAATTATGAAGTTATTTTTAATATTTCAGAAGATGCCTGGTTTGGTAGATCAATTGGTACTTATCAGCATTACTCTCATGCTATTTTCAGAGCAATAGAAGAGGGAAAGCATATTTTTCGATCTACAAACCAAGGATTGTCAGCAAGTATTAATCCATATGGTATAAAATTATTTGTTTCATCACCAAACAAACAATCAGTATATAGTGGAGGTTATCAAATACTTAATAAAAAAACGCCATTTGAAGTTATGGGCAATAAAATGTTTTTCTTTTTAATCTTATTAGGTTTTTTGATACAATTATTTGCTAAGAGATATTTTAAATTAAAATGAAGATACATTGTTTAGTATTAGGTTTTGGTATTGCAAGTAACGCGTATACTTCTTTATTGGACAATAACAAAATTAAAACTTCTATAATTGGAAGTCCATATGATAAAAAAAAAATAAATATTTTAAAAAAAAGAAAAAAAGATAAATCTTTAAATATAAATTACTCTAAAAATATTTCTTTTTATCACGAAGATGAGATTAATTTAATTAATAAAAACTCTGTTAAATTTATTATTGTTGGAACAAATACAAATGGAATAAATTGGGCAATCAAAATTTTAAATAAATTAAAAATTAATTGCCCAGTTCTTTTGATTACAAAAGGTTTGGCCAAAATTAACAATAAATTATTATTAATAAGTGATTATTTTTTTAAGAAATGTTTTAATAAGAAAATTATCATGTCAGCGGGACCATGTTTGGCAAAAGAATTAATAAATAAAGTTCATACTAGAACATTATTTGCATCAAGACATACTTCATACGCAAAATATGCAAAAAAAATATTAGAAAATGATTATTATCATCCTGAAATATCAAATGATATCCAGGGTGCTGAAATTTGTGCAGCAATTAAAAATATTTATTCAACTCTTATAGGTTCATCACTTGGTCAAGTTGGTGATTTGGTAAAAAATAAAAATCATGGATATTTCAATACATCTTCTGGCTTGTTTGAACAATCTTTAAAGGAGATGAAATATATAACTAAAAAATTTGGAGGTGACTACGAGACTGTTCTTGGATTAGCCGGTGCAGGAGACTTGTATGTAAGTGTATTAGGCGGAAGAAATGCGAAATTAGGTTTTTATCTTGGCAAAGGTTTTTTATATAAATCAATAATAAAAAAACAAATGAAAGATACCACTGTGGAAGGGGCAGAGTTAATTAAGTCTTCAGGAAGAAAAATTTTATCTTTAGTTGGAAGTAGCAAACTACCTCTATTAAAAAGTCTTATAAAATCAATTAATGGTAATAAAAGATTAAAAATTAACTGGAAAGAGTTCACAATTTAGTTGTTAAGGTCAAAAATGCACATTTAACCAATTGTGATTATGTATATAAACACAATCATGTTATTTGATTTTTTAAAAGATTACGCAACAATTTTAATATT
Source organism: Candidatus Pelagibacteraceae bacterium (assembly GCA_038110645.1). GTDB lineage: Bacteria > Pseudomonadota > Alphaproteobacteria > Pelagibacterales > Pelagibacteraceae > HIMB114. The sequence continues at coordinate 2,491 of JAYNJZ010000057.1, read as the reverse complement.
CTTATTTATATCTATTGGATTAGGTTTCGCTTTTATATTTGCAAACTTCTTGTTCTCACCCAGCAATCCTGATCCTGAAAAACTTTCTGCTTATGAATGTGGTTTTGAAGCATTTGATGACGCAAGAATGAAATTTGATGTTAGATTTTATTTGGTTGCTATTTTATTTATAATTTTTGACTTAGAGGTAGCCTTCCTCTTTCCGTGGGCCGTTTCATTAGGCAACATAGGTTTATTGGGTTTTTGGTCAATGATGTTTTTTTTATTTGTTTTAACCGTTGGATTTATTTACGAGTGGAAAAAAGGAGCTTTAGATTGGGAATAATATGAGCGTTGTTTCTAAATTAGATCAGATCCCACAGGAATTTAAAGAGGTTGCCGAAGAATTTGCAGAGAAAGGTTTTGTTACAATTGCAAGTAACACATTAATTAATTGGGCAAGGACTGGATCATTACATTGGATGACTTTTGGATTAGCATGTTGTGCTGTTGAAATGATGCAGGCATCAATGCCTAGATATGATTTAGAAAGATTTGGTGCTGCGCCTAGAGCTTCGCCAAGACAATCAGATGTTATGATAGTTGCTGGAACATTAACAAATAAAATGGCTCCAGCTCTAAGAAAAGTTTATGATCAAATGCCAGAACCTCGATACGTGATTTCAATGGGCAGCTGTGCAAACGGAGGTGGTTATTATCATTATTCTTATTCAGTAGTTCGCGGTTGTGATAGAATAGTACCTGTCGATATTTATGTTCCAGGATGTCCACCAAGTGCAGAAGCATTATTATATGCAATTTTACAATTGCAAAAAAAAATTAGAAGAGAAGGATCAATCGAAAGATAATGAAAATTTTGGAAGAAATTAAAAATATCATTGAAGGAAGCGCCAATTTAAGATTTGAGAAAATTCAAATGCAAAATGATAATTTAATTTGTTTAAGTGATGTTGAGAATTTAATCGAAAATATCTCTCAATTAAAAAAACATCCAGAGCTCAAATTTAAACAATTAGTTGACATTTTAGCGGTAGACTACCCTAACAAAGAAAAGCGCTTTGAGGTTATTTACTTACTTTTAAGCCATGAAAAAAATTTAAGAATTTCAGTAAAAGTTAGAGTAAAAGATGATGAAAAAATTTTCACGTTAACAAATATTTTCCCTTCTGCAAATTGGTTAGAAAGAGAAGTTTTTGATATGAATGGAATTGTATTTCAAAATCATCCAGATCTAAGAAGAATATTGACAGATTATGAATTTGAGGGCTTTCCATTAAGAAAAGATTTTCCTCTAACAGGGTACAAAGAAGTTCGTTATGACCCTGAAAAGAAAAAAGTTACCTATGAACCAGTAAAGTTACAACAAGCATATAGAGATTTTGATTTTAAGAGTCCTTGGCAAAGGCCTGAGTATATTAAAAAAGAACAACAAAAAAATGAATCATAATGTCAAAAGAGTTTAAAACAATAAATTTAAATTTTGGACCTCAGCATCCTGCGGCGCATGGAGTTTTGCGATTAATTTTAGAGCTAGATGGTGAGGTTGTCGAAAGAGCAGATCCTCATATAGGATTGCTTCATCGAGGTACAGAAAAATTAATTGAACATAAAACTTATACCCAAGCAATACCATATTTCGATAGACTAGATTATGTTGCACCAATGAACCAGGAGCATGCATTTGCCTTGGCGGTAGAAAAACTTCTCAATATTGAAGTTCCTATTAGAGCAAAAAAAATAAGAGTTGCTTTTTGTGAAATCGGTAGAATTTTAAGCCATATTTTAAATATTACAACGCAAGCTCTAGATGTCGGAGCCTTAACACCTTCTCTTTGGGGTTTTGAAGAAAGGGAAAAGTTAATGGTTTTTTATGAGAGGGTATCGGGTTCAAGGTTACATGCTAATTATTTTAGACCTGGTGGAGTTCACATTGATCTACCCACAGGATTATCCAAGGATATTTTAGATTTTTGTAAAACATTTCCAAAAGTAATCGATGATTTAGAAAATTTATTAACTGATAATAGAATTTTCAAACAACGAAATGTTGATATTGGAGTTGTTTCAGTTCAAGAAGCATTAGACCATGGTTTTTCTGGAGTTATGATTAGAGGGTCTGGTGTACCTTGGGATTTAAGAAAATCACAACCTTATGATGGTTATGAAAATTATGATTTTAAAGTTCCAGTTGGAAAAAACGGAGATTGTTATGACAGATACCTTTGTCGTATTGAAGAAATGAGAGAAAGTATAAAAATTATAACCCAAGCTCTTTCAAATTTACCAGAGGGTCCTATTATGACCTTGGATACTAGAGTTGGTCCTCCAAAAAGATCAGATATGAAAACTTCAATGGAAGCGTTAATAAACCATTTTAAACTTTATACCGAAGGTTACAGCGTTCCCAAGAGTGAAACTTATGCAGCTGTCGAAGCGCCAAAAGGTGAGTTTGGTGTTTATTTAGTAGCTGACGGAACAAATAAACCTTATC
>JAYNJZ010000056.1:0-5454 GCA_038110645.1 Candidatus Pelagibacteraceae bacterium | reverse complement strand
AGAGTTGCAAGATCAAGATTATCTACAATCGTAAATGCTAGAATTAGAGGAGTTTTAGGTAAAGAAGAGTTAGCAACTTTGGTTTCAAAAGACAGAGCAAGATTAATGAATCAAATTACTGAGGACGTAAACAGCGAAGCTCAAAAATTAGGAATAAGAATAATTGATGTAAGAATTAAGAGAGCTGATCTTCCCCAAGCAAATAGTGAAGCAATTTATAGACGAATGCAAACAGAAAGAGAAAGAGAAGCAAAAGAGTTTAGAGCAGAAGGTGCTGAGATTGCACAAACAGTGAGATCAACAGCTGATAAAGAAGTAACAATTATATTAGCTGAGGCTAATAAAAAATCTCAAATTTTAAAAGGAGAGGGTGACGGTCAAAGAAATAAAATATTTGCTAATGCTTTCGGTAAGGATCCAAGATTTTTTAGTTTTTACCGATCAATGCAATCATATGAAAAATCTTTAATTGGAAAAGATACTTCTTTAATTTTATCACCTGACAGTGACTTTTTTAAGTACTTCGGTAAATCGGGTACAGTTCAAAGAAGATCATCTCCAGCTCCAGCAAAAAAAAAGCAGTAGGTTTTTTATGAATGAGCTTATCATAGCAATTGGTTTGCTTTTTGTTATTGAAGGTTTGTTATACTCAATATTTCCAGATCAAATGAAAAGTATGATGCAAAAAATGAAGGATATCCCATCATCAAATTTAAGAACTGGCGGCCTTTTTTTTGCTTTAATTGGGTTTATTATTGTATGGATAATCAAAGGATGAAAAACTTTTTAAAATATTTTTTTATTTTATTTGTTGTTCAACTCTTTTTATATCCCGCAAAATCTGTAGATGTTTCCAAGGGCTTTTCTAAACTTGCGGAAAAATCTATGCCATCGGTTGTTAATATTTCAGCTACGACTGTAGTTGAAACCCGTTCACAACCATTTCCATTTCAGTTTCCTCCAGGTTCACCTTTTGAAGATTTTTTTAAGGAATTCGAGCAGAATCGAGGACCTCAAAAAAGAAAATCTGTTGCTCTTGGATCTGGATTTGTAATTAAAGAAAATGGTACAGTAATTACCAATAACCATGTCATTCAAAATGCTGAAGGAATCTTTGTAAAATTTACTGATGGCAAAGAGTATGAAGCTAAACTAATTGGTACTGATCCGGTAAGTGATATTGCAGTACTTAAAATACAATCAGATAAAAAATTTCCAGCAGTCAAATTAGCAAATTCAGATGAAGCCAAAGTTGGGGACTGGGTGCTAGCAATCGGAAACCCTTTCGGACTTGGGGGTACTGTTACTCAAGGTATAATCTCAGCAATTAATAGAGATATAAATATGGGGCGATACGATAATTTCATACAGACCGATGCCTCAATTAACCAGGGTAACTCTGGAGGCCCATTATTTAATATGGATGGAGAAGTGATTGGAATAAATACTGCAATTTTTTCTAATTCAGGAGGCTCAGTAGGAATCGGTTTTGCAATTCCATCAAATTTTGCAAAAAATGTTATTGATCAATTATTAAAATTTGGAGAAACAAAAAGAGGTTGGCTAGGCGTGAGAATTCAAACCGTAACCAAAGAAATTGCTGAAAGTTTAGGATTAAAAGATGATATTGGAGCATTAGTTTCTGATGTTAACAAAGGAAGTCCTGCTGATAAAGCAGGTTTAGAGCCTGGAGACATTATTATAGAGTTTAATGGAAAAAAAGTTAAGACGATGAGAGACCTTCCTCGATTAGTCGGAGAAGCACCTGTAGGAAAAGCTGCAACTTTAAAAATTTGGAGAGATAAAAAAGAAATTACAAAAACTGTTGTGCTTGGACGGTTGGAAGATACCGTAGAATTCAAACAAAAAATTCCAACGAGTAATAAAGAACAATTAGTTGAAAGCCTTGGCATAGATGTAAGAAATATTAATGAAGAGGACGGAAAAAATAGATCAAAATTAAAAGATAAATCTGGAGTTATAATAAAAAATATTAATCCAAATGGTCCAATGGGCTTACTTCCAATCAGACCAGGTGATGCAATTATTGCATTACAAAATAATTCTATAAAGAATGTTAAAGATTTTGAAAAAAAATTAAAAAAACAGATTAAATCTGGAAACAAAAGCTTATTACTAACGATTGTCGATCTTAATAATACCACAAGGTATATAGGCGTAAAAATCAAATAAATTTTAAATGAAAAAAGTAATACTTCTAGCAGGCCCAACAGCCTCTGGAAAATCAGACCTCGCTATTTTTTTGGCTAAAAAAATTAATGGAGAAATCATTAATGCAGATAGTATGCAAGTCTTTAAAGAGATAAAAGTTTTATCCGCGAGGCCAGAAAATTATAAAAAAATTAAACATCATTTATATGGTTTTTTAAGTGTTAAAAAAAATTTTTCTACTGGCAAGTGGTTAAAATTAGCTGAAAAAAAAATAAGAGAGATTTTAAAAAGAAAAAAAATACCAATAATTGTTGGTGGAACTGGTTTATATTTTAAAGCATTAACAGATGGAATTGCCAAAATACCAAACATATCCCAAGCAAAAAGAAATAAAATTATTCATACATTTAATCGCATCGGAAAGGAAAAATTTTATAAAAAACTTATTCAATTAGATCCTAAATGTAAAAATAAAATGATAGAAAATGACAAACAACGGATGATTAGATTTTATGAAGTTAAATATTATACAAAAAAATCTATATTTGATTGGCAAAAGGTAACTAAAAATAATTTAAAGAATATTGAGTTTATCAAAATTTTTCTTAACTTACCTAGAGAATTCCTTTTGGGTAAAATCGATAAAAGATTTAGGAAAATGCTACTTAATGGAGCTGAACAAGAAGCTAATAAATTTAAAAATTTAAAAATATCATCAAAATTAACGGCAAATCATGTTTTGGGGCTAAAAGAATTGATTTTATATATTGATGGAAAATTAACGCTTAAAGAAGCATTTAATCAGGCCATTATAAAAACAAGACAGTATATTAAAAGACAAATGACCTGGTTCAGGGGCCAAATGACTGACTGGAAAGATTTCGATGATATCAAAAACCTAAAATTGAGAAAAAAAGTTTTAAATTTTATTAGAACATCTTGACCCCAGAGGTAGTTAAGCTAAATTCAACCTTTTGGAGAAATGGGCAATCAATTAACAGGGGCAGAAATTGTATTTAAGGCACTGAATGAACACGGTGTTGAGTTTATATTCGGCTATCCAGGTGGCGCCGTACTTCCATTATATGATCAGATTTCACAACAAAAAAAAATCAAACACATTTTAGTAAGACACGAGCAAGGCGCAGGTCATGCGGCTGAAGGTTACGCAAGATCATCAGGTAAACCAGGTGTTGCTTTGGTAACATCAGGTCCAGGCGCAACTAATATGGTGACCGCATTAACAGATGCTTACATGGATTCAATTCCAATTGTTTGTATTACCGGACAAGTTCCAACCCATTTAATTGGAACGGATGCTTTTCAAGAATGTGATACAACTGGGATCACTAGACCATGTACAAAACATAATTGGTTAGTAAAAGATGTTAATCAATTAGCTGAAACAATTCATAAAGCTTTTCACATAGCAACTTCTGGAAGACCTGGTCCAGTACTGATAGACATTCCAAAAGACATACAATTTCAAAAAGGAACTTATAAAAGTGCTAAAGAAATTGAAATTGATACATACAAACCTCTAGTAAAAGCTGATCTGTCAATAATTGAACAGGCAGCTGAATTAATTGTTAAATCAAAGAAACCTATAATTTATTCAGGTGGCGGAGTTATAAACGCTGGCACAAAAGCATCAGATGCATTAACTGAATTTACTCGTATTACAAATTTTCCTATTACATCTACATTACAAGGTTTAGGAGCGTTTCCAGGAAGCGATCCTCAATTTTTAGGAATGCTTGGTATGCACGGAACTTACGAAGCAAATAACGCTATGTATGAATGTGATTTGATGATTAATATTGGAGCAAGGTTTGATGATAGAATTACTGGAAGAGTTGATGCATTTTCACCAAATTCAAAAAAAATTCACGTTGATATTGATCCATCATCAATTAATAAAATTGTTAAAGTAGATGTTCCAATTGTTGGTGATTGTTTAAGTGTTTTAACCGATATGTTAAAAACTTTAAAAAATAAACATTCAGATTTTTGTAGTTCGAATAAAGAGCATCTTAGCGCATGGTGGAAACAAGTTAACAAATGGCGAGAAAAAAAATCCTTGTCTTATAAAAAAGATGACAAATTAATTATGCCTCAATTTGCTGTAGAACGATTATACGAATTAACTAAAAACCAAGATACTTTTATAACCACTGAAGTCGGTCAGCATCAAATGTGGGCTGCACAATTTTATAAGTTTGATAAACCAAATCGCTGGATGACGTCTGGTGGATTGGGGACTATGGGTTACGGTTTGCCAGCAGCTATTGGTACACAAATTGCCAATCCTAAAAAATTAGTCATAGATATCGCTGGTGAAGCATCTATTTTAATGAACATTCAAGAAATGTCGACAGCTGTTCAATATAAGTTACCTGTAAAGATTTTTATTTTAAACAATCAATGGATGGGAATGGTTAGGCAGTGGCAAGAATTATTACATGAAAAAAATTACTCAGAAAGTTATACCGAGGCACTACCTGATTTTGTTAAATTAGCAGAAGCTTATGGAGCAGTTGGTATTAGAGCCACAAATCCAAAAGAATTAGATGAAAAAATCAAAGAAATGGTCGATATCGATCGTCCTGTAATATTTGATTGCCTAGTTAAAAAAGAAGAAAATTGCTTTCCAATGATCCCTTCCGGAAAACCTCACAATGAAATGATTTTAGGACCAGATGATGAAGAAGGAATAAGCGAAGAAGGGAAAGTATTAGTGTAATGCCAAAATCTGCATACGAAATAGATCAACAGGATAATAAAATTGAAAGATATGTTGTTGTAGCATGGGTTGATAATGAAGCAGGAGTATTAGCTAGAATTTCAGGTTTATTTTCAGGTAGGGGCTATAACATCGAGTCTTTAGCTGTTGCCCAAGTTGATGAAGATAGACATATTTCTAGAATTACAATTGCTACAAATGGATCAAAACAAGTCATCGATCAAATTCAAGCTCAATTATTAAAACTTGTACCTGTCCATAAAGTAGCAACTTATCCAATCGATGATACATCAATATTTAGAGAGCTTGGGTTAGTAAAATTCATTGGAGAAGGAGAAAATTTAAAAAAAGCAGAACAATTATGTGTTGACTTTAAGTTTGAGTTTTTAGATAAATCTTCGAAATCTTTTATTACTCAAGTCCTGGGTACTAGAAGAGAAGTAGATGAGTTTGTAAAAAAAATTAAAGATTTGGGGCAAATAAGCGTTTCAAGAACTGGAGCTTTAGCGATGAAAAAAGGTCCAGAAACAGTTAAAGAT
>JAYNJZ010000055.1:0-5694 GCA_038110645.1 Candidatus Pelagibacteraceae bacterium | reverse complement strand
GATAAAGAAGAATCTGAAAAAAGACAAAGTGAATTTAAAGAAAATTCTTCTAAATTAGTTAAAAATTTAGAAATTGATACAACTATGTCACAACTTTTAGTCTCAGAAGGTTTTAGTTCTGTAAGAGATATAAGTAACGCAGATGTAAATGACTTTTTAAAAATAGATGGTTTTGATGAAGATACCGCAAAAGAACTTCAGGAAAGAGCAAAAGAATTTTTAGAAGAAGAAGAAAAAGAAATTGCTAATAAAGTTCAAGAATTAGGAATCGAAGAAGATCTGGCTAACCATAAAGGTTTGACACTAGGAATGCTTTTAACTTTAGGAGAAGAAAATATCAAAACTCTTAAAGAATTTGCCGAGCTATCAACTGATGAGATTATTGGTGGATATGATGAAATTAAAGGGAAAAGAGAAAAATTTGATGGGATTTTAGAAGAATTTGATATTCCAAGAAAAGATGCTGAGGATTTGATTATGCGTGCTAGAAAAAAAGTATTTAATTTTTAACAATGTATTTCGGGGTAAAAAATGAGCAAAGAAAAGAAAAAAAAATTAACCTTAAAGAACTTCAAAGGTACACCTCGTAAATTTAATGATAGTAGCACAAAATCATCAGGTAAGGTTGTAGTAGAAAGAAAAAACAATAACTTTAAAAAAAGCTCAAAACCAAGTTTTCAAAAGAAACCTTTTGCAAAACCATTCGCTCCAAAGATAACTCCTCCAACAGAAGAAAAACAAAAAAATGCAAAAGAGTGGGCCAAAAAAAAAATCCAAGAGGAATTACATAAGGGTAAGAAAAAGTCAGAAAAAAAGACAGATACCAAGAGAAGGAATTATAAACTTACATTAGGCAGAGCGTTATCAGACGATGATGCTTTAGAGCGTCAAAGAAGCTACGCATCTGTAAAAAGAGCTAGAGAAAAACAAATTAAAAAAACTGATGATGTAGAAGAAGAATTACAAAAAATTACCAGAGATGTAAACATACCTAACGTAATAACGATCCAAGAGTTAGCTAATCGAATGGCAGAAAAGTCTAGCTCAATAATTAAATTTTTATTATCAAAAAATGTAAAAGTAACTGTAAATCATAGTATTGATGCTGATACCGCAGAATTTATTGTAGGAGAATTTGGACACAATGCAATTAGAGGTGATGTTAAAGAAGATGAAATTAAGAAAATTGTTGATAGTCAAAAAGATCAAAAAGGCAAAGATCCCAGACCACCTGTTGTTACCGTTATGGGCCACGTTGATCATGGAAAAACTTCATTATTAGATGCGTTAAGAAAGGCAGATGTTGTATCAACAGAACATGGTGGTATTACACAGCATATTGGAGCTTACCAAGTTGCAGTTAATGAAAAACAACTAATTACATTTATAGATACACCAGGACATGCTGCATTTACTGAAATGCGTGCAAGAGGGTCTAAAATAACAGATATAGTTATACTGGTTGTAGCAGCTAATGACGGAATTAAACCACAAACTATAGAGGCAATTCAACATTCAAAAGCAGCAGGAGTTCCTATTATCGTTGCAATTAATAAATGTGATTTACCGGGTGTAGATACAACAAAAGTAAAAAACCAACTTCTTGAACACGAATTAATAGTAGAAGAGATGGGTGGTGATGTTTTGTGCACTGAAATTTCATCAACAAAAAAAACTAATTTAGATAAATTAAAAGAAAATATTTTGCTTCAATCTGAATTATTAGATTTAAAATCAAACAAAGATAACCTTGCTCAGGGGGTAGTAATTGAGTCGAGATTAGATAAAGGTAAAGGCCCAGTTTCTACCGTATTAGTTACTACAGGTACGTTAAAAAGGGGTGATACTTTTGTGAGTGGCGCAACTAAGGGTAAAGTCAGAGCAATGTTTGATCACAATAATAAACAAATTAACGTTGCAGAACCTTCTACACCTGTTGAAGTAATTGGTTTTGAAAATGTGAATAGTGCAGGTGACGACTTTATTGTGCTAAATGATGATAATAAAATTGCAGAAATAATAGATTTTAGAAAAACAGAAAAAAATCAAAAAAATTTAAAAAATACCAGTGATAAAGATGATATTTTCGGAAATGTATCAAAAGGGGATTCTTTAAATGTAGTTGTAAAAGCAGATGTACACGGATCTTTAGAAGCTATTACGGCTGCATTCTTGAAAATTGAAGTTGAAAATATTAAACCGAAAATTATTTTATCAGCAGTAGGACCAGTTACAGAAACAGATGTTACTTTAGCAAAAGCTTCAAATGCAAAAATTTTAGGATTTAACGTGAGACCCAATAAAGAAGCAAAAGAATTAGCAAATAGTTACAAAATGGAAATTAGTTACTTTAATATTATTTACGAAGCTATTGATTTTATAGAAAAAACAATAAAAGGAACTTTAGAGCCTCAAACGAAAGAGGAAAATATTGGTCAATGTGAGATTTTAGAAATATTTAATGTATCTAAAGCAGGAAAAGTTGCAGGAGTAAAAGTTACACAAGGTGAAGTAAGGAATAATTCTGATGCAAGATTAATAAGAGATGGTTCTGTAGTGTATACAGGTAGGATAGGAAGTTTATTTAGAGAAAAAAATGAAGCAAAAGAAGTTAAATCAGGTTTAGAATGCGGCTTAACTATTAAGGATTTTTTAGATTATAAAAAAGGCGACATAATAGAAGTTTTTCAGACAGTTACTATTGAAAGAGAGTAGTAGTGAAAGTAAATGAGCAACCATTTAGTCAAAGGCAACTTAAGGCTAGTGAGAATTTAAAAAAAATTCTTGCAAGATTATTTATCCAAAAAAATATAACTTTACCTGAAATAGATACAAAATTAATTACTATCACTGAAGTAAGAATTTCTCCAGATTTTAAATATGCAAAAATTTTTTTTATGCCATTAGCTGGAAAAAATATTGATACATTTACAAAAATTCTAAATGAATATGCGTTAGAAATAAAAAAAACAGCATCTAAAGAATGGACTGCAAAGTTTATGCCAAATCTTAATTTTGTAATTGATCAATCTTTCGATTATGCAGAAAAAATTGAAAACTTATTACTAAAAGATAAAAAATGATGATTAATGGATGGATAAATCTTTATAAACCAAAAGGATATACGTCTACGTATTGTTTAAATTTGTTAAAAAAAAAATTTAAAATAAAAAAATTAGGATTTACAGGTACTCTAGATCCAATGGCAGAAGGTGTTTTGCCTATTGCTATTAATGAAGCGACCAAAACAATTGGTTTAGTTAACAAGTCTAGGAAAAGATATTTTTTTCAAGTCAAATGGGGTCAACAAACGAATACTTTTGATTCTGAGGGAGATGTAACCAATAGTTCAGAAAAAATACCAGATTTAAATAGTATAAAAGAGAAAGTAAAAAAATTTATTGGAAAAATTTATCAAACACCTCCAATTTTCTCAGCTAAAAAGATTAATGGAAAAAGAGCCTATCAGTTAGCAAGAAACGGTATTGAGATAAAATTAAAAGAGGTTGAAAAAAATATTTTTGGACTAAGAGTTGTCAATTATGATTTTGAAAATAAAACAACATCTTTTGTTTTAAACTGTGAAAGTGGTACTTATGTTAGAAGTTTAGCTAATGATTTAGCTTTGAGTTTAAACAGTTATTGTCATTGTATTCAAATTATAAGATTGAGAGACGGATTTTTCTCTCGAAAAAATTCATATCCGTTAAAAAGCCTAATAAATAACAATAATTTTGAATATTTTTCTAAATACTTACTTGATATTAAGTCTGTTTTATATCATATACCCTCAATTGAAATTAACGATAAAAAATTAAGGCTTATAAAAAACGGTATGAAAGTAAGCATGTTGGAAGAAGTTGGTACTAAAGAGTATAAAGAAATTCTAGCAGATTATCATCAAAACGTTGTTGCTTTAGGATCCATGAAAAATGGAATTTTTTATCCTAAAAGGATTTTAAATATTAATGAGTAAAAAAGACTTAGATAAAAGCAAAGTAATAAAGATGCTCCAAAAATCTGATAAAGATGTAGGGTCATCAGAAGTACAAATTGGTATTTTAACTGAGAGAATTAAATATTTAACAGAACACTTTAAAAATAATAAAAAAGACAAGCACTCAAATACTGGATTAAGTAAGTTAATCATTAGAAGGAAAAAACTTTTAGATTACTTAAATAAAAGAGAACCAACCTTATATAAAAAAGTGATTGAGCAGCTTGGACTAAGAAAATAGTTGGAGCTACTTCATGTTTAACATTGTAAAAAAAGAAATCGACTGGGCAGGAAAAAAATTATCAATTGAAACGGGAAAAATTGCACGTCAAGCTGACGGAGCGGTGATCTTAAGATGGGGTGATACAGTTATCATTTCTACTGCAGTAGCATCAAAAAAAGCTAATCCCGATACAGATTTTTTTCCATTAACTGTTAATTATCAAGAAAAATTTTATGCTGCTGGTAAAATTCCAGGTGGATATTTTAAAAGAGAAGCAAGACCGACAGAAAGTGAAACTTTAATTTCAAGATTAATTGATAGACCAATCAGACCATTATTTCCAGATCAGTTTAGAAATGAAACTCAAGTTCTAACCACGGTAATATCATATGATAAAGAGTGCGATCCTGACGTCTTGGCAGTGATTGCAAGTTCCGCGGCATTAAGTATTTCAGGTTTGCCTTTTCAAGGTCCTGTAGCTGCGTCTAAAGTTGGATTAATTGAGGATCAATTTGTTTTAAATCCTTCTAAAGAGAATGTTAAAAATTCTAAATTAGAATTAGTCGTAGCTGGTACCAAAGAAGCAGTTTTAATGGTTGAGTCTGAAGCATCAGGATTAACTGAAGCACAAATGCTTGATGCGGTTAAGTTTGGTCACGAGAATTTTTTACCAGTAATTAAATTAATTGAGGATTTAGCTAAAGAAGCAAGTAAACCAAAATGGGAAGTAGAAGAAAAAGATTACTCAGAATTAAAATCTAAAATTTCTGCTGAAGTTAAAGATCTTTTAGTAAAAGCTTTTTCAGAAAAAGAAAAAAAACAAAGATCTTCAATGATTGGAGAAGCTTCTGAAAAAGTAGAAAAGCTTTTTGAAGGAGATGAAACTTATACAAAAGTAGAAATTAAAGATCAGTTAAAATCTTTAGAAAAAGATATTGTTAGAACAAAAATCTTAAAAGAAAAATCAAGGATTGATGGTAGAAAATTAGATCAAGTTAGAGCTATATTATGTGAAGTGGGAATCATTCCTAGGGCTCATGGATCATCACTGTTTACTAGAGGCGAAACTCAAGCAATTGTAGCTACTACTTTAGGTACATCTGATGATGAACAAAGATTTGAAAGTTTGGATGGAATGCAAAAGTCTAGATTTATGCTTCATTATAACTTCCCTCCCTTTTCAGTTGGAGAAGTAGGTAGAGTTGGTGGAACTGGAAGAAGAGAAATTGGTCATGGAAAATTAGCGTGGAGAGCAATTAATGCTGCGCTACCAAAGCATGAAGATTTCCCTTATACAATTAGAATTGTATCAGATATCACTGAATCCAACGGTTCATCTTCAATGGCAACCGTTTGTGGTTCATCAATGGCTTTAATGCATGCCGGTGTTCCGATTGCAAAACCTATTGCGGGTATTGCAATGGGTTTAATTAAAGAAGGAAAAGAGTTTTCAGTATTAAGTGATATTCTAGGT
>JAYNJZ010000054.1:0-5715 GCA_038110645.1 Candidatus Pelagibacteraceae bacterium | reverse complement strand
TAGGATTTTCTGTAGCAGAAGGTCCTGATATTGAAAATGAATTTAATAATTTTACTGCACTTAACACTCCTGAACATCATCCTGCTAGAGATATGCATGATACTTTTTATTTAGATGAAAATAAAAAAACTTTGTTAAGAACTCATACATCACCTGTTCAGATCCGCACTATGTTAAATAATAAACCACCTATAAAAATTATTGCACCAGGCAGAACATATAGATGTGATAGTGATATGACACATACACCTATGTTTCATCAGCTAGAAGGCTTGCATATCGATCAAGAAGTTAATATGGGACACCTAAAAGGTTGTTTAGATTTTTTTCTAAAAAAATTTTTTGAAGATGAAAATCTTGAGATGAGATTTAGGCCTAGTCATTTTCCATTCACTGAACCAAGCGTAGAAGTAGATATTAGTTATAAGCTTGAAAATAATAAAATCGTTGTTGGAAAGGGTGATAAGTGGCTTGAAGTTTTAGGCTGCGGGATGGTTCATCCTAATGTTTTAAAAAATGTTAAAATTGATCCAAAAAAATTTCAAGGCTATGCTTTTGGAGTAGGTATTGACCGACTTGCAATGTTAAAATACGGCATCACAGATTTAAGATCATTTTTTGAAGGTGATTTAAGATGGTCTAATCATTATGGCTTTGATGCCAATGATGTACCCACAAATTATAGAGGGTTAAGTAAATGAAATTAACTCTTTCTTGGTTAAAAAAACACTTAAATACTAAATCCTCTATAGATCAAATTGTAAGTGCATTAACTAATATTGGCTTAGAAGTAGAAGAAGTTATAGAGCAAAATAAAAATTTAGAACTTTTTAGAATTGCAAAAATTATAAAAACTGAAAAACACCCCAATGCTGATAAACTAAAAATTTGCAATGTAGATATTGGAAAAAAGATTGAAAAAGTAGTTTGTGGAGCAGCTAATGCCAGGAATGGACTTTTAACTGTGTATGCCCCGCCTGGTGCCGTTATTCCAAAAAACGGCATGAAATTAGTTGTAGCAAAAATTAGAGGAATTGAATCAAAAGGCATGCTTTGTTCTGAAAGTGAACTAGGAGTATCGAATGAAAGTGAAGGAATCACAGAAATTAAAAATGAAAAAGTTGGTGAAAAATTTTTCAAAAATAGTGAGGAGGTTATAGATATTTCAATTACACCAAATCGCTCAGATTGTTTAGGAGTCAGAGGAATTGCGAGAGATTTAAGTGCCTACGGTCTTGGAAAAATAACCGAAGAGAAAAAAATTAATTTAAAAGAAAAATCAAAAAAAAGAGTTAAAGTTGAAATTAAAAAAAACTCTGGCTGTAATGCATTTGGGTCTTTATTCATCGAGGATGTTAATAATTGTGAGAGTCCTAAATGGTTAAAAAAAGACCTAGAGTCATTTGGTTTAAAACCGATTTCAGCAATCGTTGATGTTACAAATTATGTAATGTTTGATCTCAATCGACCTATGCATGCATATGATGCAGACAAGCTTGATGGAAACATAGTTGTTAGAGAAGCAAAAAATGGTGAAAGCTTTGATGCCTTAGATGAAAAAAAATATAAAATCCCAAGTGGCGCATGTTTAATCACTGATAAAAATAAAGTTTTAGGTTTAGGTGGAGTAATAGGAGGGCAGTCAAGCGCTATTAATTTAAACACAAAAAATATAGTTCTCGAAGCAGCTGCCTTTGACCCTATAAAAATAGCAAGAGTATCAAAACAATTAGGTATTATTACTGATGCAAAATTTAGATTCGAGAGAGGAGTTGACCCTAATTCAATTGAAGCGGGTTTAAAATTAGCAGCAAAATTAATTCAGGATATTTGTGGAGGCAAAATTTCAAAAATTAATATTTCAGGTGATATAAAAACTAAAAACAAAAAAATTAAATTTGATATAAATAACTTTGAAAAATTAATAGGTTTTTCCGTTACAGCCAGAGACTGCCAAAAAATTCTAGAAAGATTAGGTTTTAAAATAAAAGCGAAAAAAAATATTCTAGACATTGAAATTCCTAGCTGGAGACCTGACATTTGCCAGGAGGCAGATATTATTGAAGAAATTTTAAGAATAAAAGGATTAGATAAAATTCAATCAATACCTCCGAAATTAAATAAAATAAAATCGGTATTAAATTATCACCAAAAATTATTTCATTTAGTTCAAAGATCATTTGCAAGTAGAGGTTTTTTTGAAACTATAAGCTGGTCTTTCACAAATAGTAAATTCAATCAATATTATTCTGACCAAACAATAAAAATTACAAATCCAATTTCATCAGATTTAGATGCACTAAGAAGTTCAAATTTTGTAAATTTAATACTTCAAGCAAAATCAAATTTAGATAGATCAAATTTTAACTTGCAAATGTTTGAAGTTGGACCAGTCTTTAAAGAGGGTTTAAAACAGGAAACTATAGCCTCTGGAATTTTAGTTGGAAAAAAAATAAGCGCAACTTGGACAGATAATGATAAGGAATTTGATGTAATTGATGCAAAAGAAAATTTATATTTTATTTTAAGTGATTTAGGCTTGTCACTAGATAATCTAGTTATAGAAAAAAGTGAAAAAAGTTATTATCATCCAGGTCAATCTGCTGATGTTTTTATTGGTAATAAAAAGGGTCCGAAAGTTGCAAGCTTTGGAACAATACACCCCCTAATATTGAAAAAAATGGACATTCAAAAATCTAATATTATAGGTCTTGAAGTTTATCTTGATAATTTCATTGAACCAAAGAAACCATTAAGGGTGTCTAAAAAACAACTTCAGAAACATGATTTTCAAATTGTAGAAAGAGATTTTGCATTTATCCTAGATAAAAAAATTAAAGCTGGAGAGTTAGTATCTTTAATTCGAAAAACAGATCAGATAATTAAATCTGTTAATGTATTTGATCTCTATGAAGGCGAAAAAATTGAGTTAGATAAAAAGTCCATAGCTATTAAAGTTCTATTTGAGCCAACTGACAAAACATTAAATGAAAAAGAAATTGATGAATTGTCAGATAAAATTATTTCAGCTGCTAAAAGCTTGGGTGGTTCATTAAGATCTCAATGACAGATACAAGTCTAATCAGAAACTTTTCTATTGTAGCCCATATAGATCATGGAAAATCTACACTTGCTGATCGATTAATACAAACCTGCGGAGGTTTAACAGATAGAGAAATGAAAGAGCAAGTTTTAGACTCAATGGAGATAGAGCGTGAAAGAGGAATTACAATTAAAGCCCAAACTGTAAGATTAAAATACAAACATAAAGATGGAAAAGAATATATCTTAAATATTATAGATACTCCGGGACATGTTGATTTTAGTTATGAAGTAAATAGGTCTTTAGCAGCCTGCGAAGGTTCTTTATTGGTAGTTGATAGTACTCAAGGTGTTGAGGCACAAACATTAGCAAATGTATATCAAGCTTTAGATAACAATCATGAAATAATAACAGTTTTAAATAAATCTGATTTACCAGCTTCAGAGCCAGAAAGAGTTAAAACGCAAATCGAAGATGTAATTGGGGTCGATACTACAAATGCTATATTAGCTTCTGGCAAAACAGGAGAAGGAGTTAATGATATTTTAAACTCTATTGTTGAAAACCTTCCATCTCCAAAGGGAAACGAAAATGAAAGCCTCAAAGCTTTATTGGTAGACAGTTGGTATGATAGTTATTTAGGAGTTGTTATTTTAGTCAGAATTATTGATGGAAAAATTAAAAAAAAGGATCAAATCATTATGATGTCAAATAAATCTAAACATGATGTTGAAAGAGTTGGAATTTTTACACCAAAACCAGTTGATATTAACCAAATTGGGCCGGGTGAAATAGGATTTATTGTTACAGGTATTAAAGATTTATCAGATACTAAAGTTGGAGATACTATCACAACAGTAAAAAACCCAACTAATAAAGCTTTACCAGGTTTTAAACCTAGTAAACCAGTTGTGTTTTGTGGTTTATTCCCAATTGATAGTAGTGATTATGGTTTATTAAAAGATAGTTTAGCAAAATTAAAGTTAAATGACTCGAGTATAGAATATGAACCAGAAAATTCTACAGCTCTTGGATTAGGTTTTAGATGTGGTTTTTTAGGTTTGTTACATCTTGAAATCGTAGTTCAAAGGTTAGAGCGAGAGTATGATATTAATTTAATTACTACTACACCCGGTGTTGTTTATAAGCTGGAAACAATTAATGGGGAAATATCTGATTTGCAGAATCCAACAAATATGCCCGACACTTCATTAATTAAAACTATAAAAGAACCATGGATACTGGCAACTATTATTACTCCCGATGAATATTTAGGATCGATAATTAAAATTTGTGAGGAAAAAAGAGGTATTCAAAATGACATGAGATATTCAGGTAATAGAGTCGTTTTAAAATATTATATTCCACTTAAAGAAGTTTTTTTTTACTTTTATTATAGAATAAAATAAATTACAATCGGGTATGCTAGTTTTGATTACGAAATTAGCAATTATAAAGATGGAGATTTAATAAAATTATCTATTTTAGTTAATGAGGAGCCAGTAGATGCACTTTCTATGATAATTCATAAAGACTTTGCGCAAAAACAGGGTAGATTAATTTGTGAAAAATTAAAAGATTTGATACCTCGTCATCAGTTTCAAATTCCTGTCCAAGCTGCAATAGGGGGAAAAATTATAGCAAGAGAGACAATAAAAGGTTTTAAAAAAGATGTTTTAACAAAAATTCATGGAGGAGGAGCGTTAGATAGAAAGAGAAAATTACTAGATAAACAAAAAAAAGGAAAATCTAGAATGAAACAATTTGGTAAAGTTGAAATACCACAAGAAGCATTTATTGGAGTATTGAAAATTAATAAGAGTGAATAAAAAAAAGATTTTAATAATTCAGAGACGTCCAGGCATAGGCGACATGTGTTTGTTTTTTCCATGCATTGATGAAATTTGTAAAGCTTTTAAAGATTATGAAATATTTTTACTAACAAACAAAAGATCAAAATCAAATGAAATTCTAAAAGATTACGATGGAATAAAAAAAATTTATTTTTATGAAAAATTTAGGGGTTTTTTAGGTTTTTTTAAATTAATAAATTTTATGAAATCAAAACAATTTGATGATATAATTATTTTTCACTATGGTTTAAAGTATTTTTTAGCTGGCAAGTTATGTAATATAGATAAAATTTTTAATTATGGATTTAAAAAAAAAAATGAAAATATTGTTAATGAATCAAGAAAATTAGTAAAAATTATACTAAACCGTAATGATTTGGTTTTTTCACCTTATTTTGATTTTTATAAAAAAAAAAAAATTTTTGAACAAAATATTCTCTTTGGGATAGCCGGAAGTGGAGATGATAAAAAGTGGGGTATTGAGAATTTTATAGAATTAGCAAAAAAAATATATGCAATAAAGAAAATTAAAATTATTGTAGCAGGAGGAAAAGAAGAAAAGAAAGATTATGATTATATTAAAAAAAAACTAAGTAATTTTGATATTGATTCAATTTGTGATTTAACAATACAAGACTCTCTAGAATTTATAAGTAACTCAAGTCTATATATCGGAAATGATACTGGATTTATGCATCTTGCAGGAGCATTAAGGGTAAAGTCTTTCGGTTTATTTGGAAATACTCCTACAAATTATGCTTCCTACAATAATAATATCACCCCAATTATTCCGGAAAACTTTGAAAGAATTACCCATGG
>JAYNJZ010000053.1:0-5857 GCA_038110645.1 Candidatus Pelagibacteraceae bacterium | reverse complement strand
ATAAGAATAAGGGCTACTTATATCAAAATAAAAATCAATTTTTTTCATTAATCATACATTTTAAATTTTTGAACAATCAATAGTCTCAAAAATAGATATAAAAATAAACCAATTGGACCACTAAAATAAGTTAATATTAATGGAAATAGGACGATAAATTTATTCAAATTATGTTTTATTGCATCATTTGCAATCCATGCACCCAAAAATAAACTTATAGTTAAAAAATGAATCCAGAAAATTAAAACAAAAAGAGTATTATCAAACAAAGACATAAGTTGATCTAATCCTAGATAAAGTTGAAAATTTTTTAAGACATCAAGAGGATTATGTTGCATTTCACTTGATGCATCTGAAGGATATATTTGCTCAATGGCTAAATACCCATAAGTCATAGCCATTACAAAGGGTATAAAAAGATTATTTATCAACCCCTGAGTTACTTTTGACCTTGGAGCTAAAATAATCAACAGCCATAGCGGAATTACTCCAATATTTGCAAAATGATAAATCATTTCCAATGTAAAAAAATCTTTGATCGTTTCAAGCATATGTTAATTTACTAGTTTATATATGAATCAATCTAAATCAATCTATCAAAACTTAGATACAGTAGAAGAAATCAAGGAATTAGCACTTAAGTATTTAGATAAATACCAACCATCAAAAAAAAGTTTACAAATTTACCTTTTTCGAAAAGTAATTGATGGACAAAGTAATAGGGTAGAAAAAAGTGAGATTTTAAAAAAAATTGAAACTGTTTTGGATGATCTTGAGGAAAAAGGTATTTTAAACGATGTTCTTTACTCTGAATTAAAATCTAATAATTTTTTAAAGCGTGGATATTCCTTGAATAAAATCAAACAACATTTGTCACAAAAGGGAATTGGAAGTGAACTTTTAAAAAAAACTATCCAAAAAATAGAGAATGATAATGTAAATCCTGATTTTTATTCAGCTATTAGAATTTGCAAAAAAAGAAGAATCGGACCTTATCGACCTGTTTCAAATAAGGAGTTATTTTATAAAAAAGACATGGGGTTTTTGGCAAGATCAGGTTTTAGTTATGATTTATCAAAAGAAATTTTAGATCTAGATGCAAAGCAGCTTAAAGTTTTTGAAAAAAAATTATAATTATTTTTTATTTTTTTCTTCTTCTACTAATTGATCTATTTTCTTTTTCATTGCTTGTCTTACAAAGCTAAAAATCAAGATACCAAAAATTGATACACTAATAATAATAATAAGTATTGTTTTTAACATTAAATTTTAGAGTTTCTCCTTACAATTAATGATGGATTTTTAAACCCTCTTTTACCATATAGTATTCTTTTATTATTATGTGTTCTTATGATTGCACCAGCACTTTCAGCAATTGCATGTCCAGCTGCATAATCCCATTCCCTAGCTCTTGCTCTAGCCGCGTATAAATCAAACTCTGAACTTGCAATAGCACAAAATTTTAACGAACTTCTCATATTTTTAAATTTTGTAATTTTATATTTTTTTAAAATTCTTTTAATAATAGGCGATGGCTTTGAGGAGTTTGTCAAAGCTATTTTATCCCTCTTTTTATTTTGTAGACAGTTTAATTTAATTTTCTTTTTTTTATCGTATATTTCAAATGCTTTATTTTTACCATAAGCGTAAAATAATCTCTTTTTTTTTGGCGCATATATTATACCTGCAACTGGTTTTTTATTTATAATTAAACCTGCATTTATAGTATATTCTGAACCACCTTTTATATATGAGCTTGTTCCATCGATAGGGTCAATAAGCCAAAAGTTTTTTCTTTTTTTTGTTTTTGTGTTTTTAATTGTCTCTTCAGATATAATTTCAATATTAGGGGAAATTTTTTTTAGCGAGTTCTGTAATATTTTATCAACCTCTAAATCCCCAGTTGATACTGGAGTTCCGTCATCTTTAGTATAAATTTTAAGTTTTTTTGAACAATGTATTGATTTTAAACCTGCTTTATAAAATACTGGTATAAGTTTTTCTATAAATTTTTTATAATTAATTTTATTCATTATATTTTTCTAATGTAATCTTATCAGTATTTATAGTTTTTTTTCCAACATTTTGAAAATTAACTGTTACCTTATTTTCTATAATTGACTGAACTTGACCTATACCCCAATCTTTATTTTCTGGGTTTATAACAAAGTCTCCGGGATCAAAGTCGTATACATGCATTTAAAAATAATATTATCGTGATATACCGATGTTATGAGTTTAGCAACTTCAGAAATTTTGAAAAAAAACCATTTAGGTTTTGATAAAGAGAAATCCAAAACAAAAGTTGTGGTTGCAATGTCGGGTGGTGTTGATTCTTCTGTAGTAGCCGCTCTTTTAAAAAAAGAAGGCTACCAAGTAATTGGTATTACTTTGCAATTATTTGATTATGGAAAAATTGGAAAATCCAAAGGCACATGTTGTGCTGGAAAAGATATTTATGATGCAAGGAAAGTTTGTGAAAAATTAGATATTAAGCATGAGGTTTTTGATTATGAGTCTATTTTTAAAGAGGAGGTTATAGACAAATTTGCAGACAGTTATATAAAAGGCGAAACTCCGATACCTTGTATTGATTGCAATCAAACAGTCAAATTTAGAGACCTTTTTAAATCTGCAAAAAATCTAGGTGCTGATGCTTTGGCAACCGGACATTATGTTAAAAGGGTTTTTTCAGATGTAGCAAAAATGTATAGACCTATAGATTTAAACCGTGATCAAAGTTATTTTTTATTTAATACTACACAAGAACAGTTAAATTTTTTAAGGTTTCCATTAGGTACTTTGCCTAAAATAGAAACAAGAAAAATCGCAAAAGATTTAAATTTACAAGTTGCAAATAAGCCTGATAGTCAAGATATATGCTTTGTTCCAAATGGTAATTATAAAAAAATTGTAGAAAAGCTGAGACCCGAAGCATTTGAAGAGGGCAAGATAATTGATATTAGAGGAAATTTTTTAGGTCATCATAGCGGAATTGCTAATTTTACCATTGGTCAAAGAAAAGGGATTAAAGTTTCATCTGATGAACCGTATTTTGTTGTTAAAATTAACCCCAAAAAAAATGAAATAATCGTAGGATCAAAAGAGGATCTTTTAGTTAAAAAAATATATTTAAGAGATATGAACTATTTATGCAATATTAATGAAATGTCCGGAGATTTTTTTGTAAAAGTAAGATCAACCGGAAACCTATTGCCTTGCAAAGTACATAAAAAAGGTTTGGAGGTTCATTTAGTTAGCGGTGAAGCTGGTATTTCACCCGGTCAAGCCTGTGTATTTTACAAGGAAGACGATATTGGATTTAGAATTTTTGGAGGAGGCTGGATCGACAAAACAGAATAAAACTATTTCTTTTTGTTCTTTCTTCTGTTCCTTCTTCTTTTTGATCCTATTTTTCTTCGACCTCTATGTTTTTTTGGATATCCCATTTTAGTTTTTTTTTTAAATTATCAGTTGTATGTAGCAGAAATTTATTTTAAATCTACATTCATAATGAGCTCATATTCTAATAATAATAAAAATCTAGATTTCACCAAAAACGAAAGTGAACTTAAAAATAATATAGATTATTTTAATTTAAAAGAAGATAGAGCAAAAGAAGAAAAACAGGAAAAAATTCAGAATTTCATCTTTATTTCAGCTGCAATGACATTTGTAGTTGCATTTGTTGCTATTATTTACTCCTAATTAGATTATAATTTTTTTAGATGATTACTACCGAACTTTTTGTCGGGCTACTTACGTATTATTTTGTAATGTTTATGACACCCGGGCCAAATAATGCAATGTTAGCTTTGTCAGGAATTAAATTTGGTTTTAGAAAAACAATTCCTCACATGATTGGAATACCGCTTGGCCACACTACACAAATTTTATTAGTATGCTTTGGACTTGGTACAATTTTTCAGCAATTTCCTGAAGTTCAGCAATTACTAAAGTTTATTGGTTGCACTTATTTATTTTATCTTGCTTACAAAATGATTGGTTCATTAAATTTTAAAGCACAAAATAATTCATCAGGAAGACCCATGAAAATTTATGAGGCATTATTATTTCAATTTTTAAATCCAAAAGCATGGGTTGTGGCCTTAACTGTTGTTACAGTGTTTTTTCCAAACAGCGAAAATTTTATAAAAGGAACTTTATTCGTTTCTCTATCTGCACCACTAATGTGTTTTTTTTCAGTAGTAACTTGGGCTGGATTTGGTCATTCAATTAGACTGTTTATAAAAAATGAAAAAATTAAAAAATTTATAGAAATATTAATGGCTGTTCTATTAATTTTAACTGCATTATTTATTTTAATATGAAACAGTTTTTTGAAAAAATTAATATTAAAACTAATGGTCAAAAGCTTTTTGAAATTACTGATAAAGTATTAAATTTTATTGAAAAAACAAAAATTAATGAAGGAATAATTAATCTTAGCATATTGCATACTAGCGCATCTTTAATTGTTCAAGAAAATGCAGATCCAGATGTTCAAGAAGATTTATTAAGTTTTTTTGATAAACTTTCTCCAATGGATCCAACTTTATATAAACATGGATCCGAAGGTAAGGATGACATGCCAGCTCATATTAAAACAGCTTTAACAAATACTCATTTAACTTTTAGCATAAAATCAAATAAAATTATTTTAGGTACTTGGCAGGGTATTTATTTGTTTGAGCATCGCTTAAACAACCAAAATAGAACAATTTTAGCTCATATAATTGGAAATTAATGTTGACCAAATTCAATCATTCAACTAAAAGCTGAAACTAAATTATGGTAAAAAGAAAAAAATCAAAAAAAGTTTCTAAAAAATCAAGAGCAAAAAAAACAGGCTCAAAAAACAATAACATATTAATTTATGGTGCTGTAGCAGCATTACTTTTAGCGGTGATTGTGCTTGCTTTTCCATCTGGAAATAAAAAAGCCGATAAACCAATTCCGCAAACTGAAGTTAAAGAAAACAAAGTATCTGATATTAAGGAAACAAAAGAAGTAACTTTAAATATTCCAAAAAAAAAGAAAGCCATCAATCAGTCGAGCTTTAATGAAAAGGCAATTCAGATAAGATTTGCTGAAATTGATTATAATAGTGACAAACAAATTTCTGCAAAAGAATATTTATATTATTTTAAAGATAAAAGCGCAGGTAAAAAGAAGTTTAAAAAATTAGATAAGAATGGAAATGGAAAGATTTCTTATCAAGAATATCTTGCTTCAAAAAGATAATAATTAATCAAGTCTATTAAATTAATTAAATTGACTTTTCGTCAATGCTAGTTCATTTTCTCTAATCTTATGGGGACTAAAAATATTCAAATAGGCAAAACACAGGTTAACGAGACTTTATATAACTTTGTTAACTCAGAAATTATACCAGATTTAGATATTAGTGAGAGTGATTTTTGGAATGGTTTTATAAAAGCGGCCAATGAACTTTCACCAATAAATAAAAATTTATTAAAAAAAAGAGATGAATTGCAAAAAAAAATAGATGATTGGCATAAATTAAATAAGGATAAATTTGATTTTAATGAATACAAAAAATTTTTAAAAAGTATTGGATATCTTGTTGAGGAACAAGGCGATTTTAAAATTGAAACATCTAACGTTGATGATGAAATTGCTAAAATTGCAGGACCGCAATTAGTTGTTCCAGTTGATAATGCTAGATATGCCTTAAATGCTGCTAATGCTAGGTGGGGAAGTTTATATGATGCGTTATACGGAACTGATGTAATCAGCGAAGACGGTGGATGTGAAAAATCTGGATCTTATAATCCTAAACGTGGTGAAAAGGTTATTGCAAAAGGAAGGGAATTTTTAAATGAGAACTTTCCTT
>JAYNJZ010000052.1:0-6031 GCA_038110645.1 Candidatus Pelagibacteraceae bacterium | reverse complement strand
CTCCCAACCTTCTGATCCGTAGTCAGACGATCTATCCAGTTGATCTACGGGCGCAAAATAGCTTTTATTTAGCACAAATACATCTTCATATCTATCATGACATAATTCTTGTTCAAACTGTGGCAGTATGAAAGAATTATTTATAAATAATTGTTGTCAAAAAAAATCATGGGAGTATTAGGTCTCTACTTTTGAAAATAAAATTTAAATGAGTTTTATAAAAGAAAATATTAAAGATTTACTCCCGTCCTCTACTCTACTCATCAATGAGATGTGTAAAGAATTGTCTAGCAAAGGAAAGACGGTTTACCAATTTGGTTTTGGTCAATCACCATTTCCTGTACCACAAAAAATTGTTGAGTCGTTAAAAGCAAATGCCCACCAAAAAGATTATTTACCATCTAAGGGATTATTAGATTTAAGAAGATCTATTGCAAATTTTTTAACAAAAAAAGGTTATAAAAACTTAAACCATCAAAATATAATTATTGGACCGGGGTCAAAAGAGTTGATGTTTTTGTTACAAGTTGCTTTTGATGGTGAGGTTGTTTTACCAGTTCCAAGTTGGGTATCTTATGCTCCACAAGCCATTATTGCTAAAAATAAATATCATTGGGTACAAACTAAAAAAGAAACTAATTGGCATATTTCACCAGAACACATTGATGAAATTGCAAGTAAAATTAAAAGTAAAAATAAACTAATTATTTTAAACTCTCCAAATAACCCTTCGGGAACAAATATCCATTTATTAAAGGAACTAGGTGAAGTATTTACTAAACATGATTTCACAGTTCTATCTGATGAAATTTATTCTGAACTTTATTTTAAAGACAATTACAAATCTATTTCTCATTTTCATGAAAATACTATTGTTAGCAGCAGTCTAAGTAAATGGGCTGGTGCAGGTGGATGGAGAGTGGGATACTTTGCTGTACCAAATAATTTAATTGAAATATTTGAGAAGTTAGCTGTCCTTGGAACTGAAACTTTTAGTGCAGTCTCTGCCCCAACACAGTTTGCAGCTATAACAGCGTATGAAGAAGATCATTCAGAATATTTAAATAAAGTAAAAAAAATTTTACATGTAGTAGCTCATTTTGTTTATGAGAAGTTGTCACAACTTAATATTGATATGATTGAACCGGAAGGTGGGTTTTATCTTATGCCAGACTTCACAAAAATATTATCTAAAAAATTTAAAACCTCAAAAGAGTTTTGCAAAACTCTACTTGATGAAAACGGAGTAGCAGTATTACCAGGATCAGATTTTGGTTTTCCAATTGAAAAATTAATATTTAGACTAAGTTATGTTGATTTTGATGGTGCAGAATTTTTAAAAGTTTCTGACCAAGATATTACAGAGGAAAATTTATCTAAATATGCTCCAAAAGTAGTAGAAGGTGTTGAGCAGATTATTAAGTTTGCTAAAAAATATAGCTAAAACAACGGTTGATATCATATCTTCGCTATAGTAGTTTTCTTTAAACTTTAATTAATTAAGGGGGACAATAATGAAAAAGCTATTCGCTTCTTTCACGTCAGCTTTAGCAATTTTTGCTTTTAGTTTGCCTTTCAGTACAACTGTAAAATCTGCAGAATTCTTTACAATTGGAACTGGTGGTGCAACTGGAGTTTATTTCCAAGTTGGGAATGCTATTTGTAAAATGGTTGCAAAGCTTCAATCTGCCGAACATGGTAGAAAAAAAGGAACTGACAAAGCATACAGATGTGCTGCTCCATCAACAGGTGGATCAACATATAATATTGGTCAGATCCAAGCAGGTGAGTTTCAATTTGGTGTAGCTCAATCTGACTGGCAATATCATGCATATAATGCAAGTAAGCCAGATAAAGTAAAACCTTTCAAAGATCTAAGAGCAGTATTTTCTGCTCACCCAGAACCTTTTCAAATTATTGCAAGAAAAGGATCTAAGATCAAAGATTGGAAATCACTAAAAGGAAAAAAAGTTAACATTGGTAACCCAGGTTCTGGTCAAAGAGGAACTTTTGAAGTGCTAATGGAAGCTCACGGTGTAAACAAAAGTTATTTTGGTTCGACATCTGAGTTAACTTCATCTGAGCAATCAGGTGCACTTTGTGATAAAAAAATTGATGCTTACGGTTATACTGTAGGTGTACCAAATGCTGGTGTTGCTCAAGCAACTGATGGCTGTGGTGCTTACATTATTAACCTAACAACTCCACAAGTTAAAAAGCTAGTTGCGGATAATCCGTTCTATGCTTTTGCTACAATTCCAAAAGGAACTTACAAAACTTCTAAAAAAGATGTAACAACTTTTGGTGTTATGGCTTCAGTGGTAACAAGCGCAAGTGTTTCTGATGACATGGTATACAGCGTAGTAAGATCTGTTTTTGAAAACTTAGATGATTTCAAAAAACAACATCCTGCGTTTGCAAACCTTGATCCTAAAAAAATGATCAAAGATGGTTTGTCTGCACCATTACATCCAGGAGCAGTAAAATATTATAAAGAAAAAGGCTTAATGTAGTCTTTTTGATTTAAAGGCCCAGTGTAATAGCTGGGCCTTTTTTTTATTCTACTTCAAATTATAAAAGTTTATAATTGATCCAATGTCTAAAGAAGAAATTCAAAGTTTTCCGGATGATTTAAAAAATATTGATGATGAGGGTGGAGTAAAACGAAAACTTTCGGGATTTAATTTAAAACTTGTAGCGGGAATTGCAATTTGCTGGACTCTTTTTCAGTTATGGTATGCAAGTCCATTACCATTTTTATTTAATTTTGGAATTTTTATAGATTTACCAGCAAGAGCTATTCATTTAGCTTTTGCACTAACTTTATGTTTTTTAATTTATCCAGCAAAAAAATCCAATTCAAATCAATCGATAAAACTATATGATTATTTTTTTGTAACTTTATCAATATTAACTACATTTTATATTGTTATTGATTATGAGGGTTTAGTTAATCGACAAGGTGTTTTGGCAAATCTAGATCTTTTTGGATTTAAAATTCCATATGAAATGATTTTGGGGGCAACCGGAATGTTGCTTTTATTAGAAGCTACAAGAAGAGCAATTGGATTGCCTCTAGTATTTATTGCATTAATATTTTTAATTTTTTCAATTTTTGGTAAGCAGATGCCAGATTTAATCGCACATGCGGGTTTATCTATTACAAGACTAGTGGGGTATCACTGGCTAGGAGGTGAGGCAATTTTTGGAATACCAATTAGTGTATCCGTTGGTTTTATTTTTTTATTTGTTCTATTTGGATCAATTTTAGATGCAGCAGGTGGAGGTAAATATTTTTTAAATTTGGCTTTTGCCTTAGTGGGAAAAATGAGAGGGGGGCCTGCAAAAGCAGCAATTTTAGCATCAGGTTTAACTGGTATGATTTCTGGATCGTCTGTTGCAAATACTGTAACAACAGGAACATTTACTATTCCAATAATGAAAAGAACTGGTTTGCCAGCTGTTAAAGCTGGAGCAGTTGAAGTTGCGGCTTCCGTTAACGGACAAATTATGCCACCTATAATGGGAGCGGCTGCATTTGTTATGGCTGAGTTATTAGGTATTTCATATCTAACTGTTGTTACACATGCCTTTTTACCTGCGGTCATATCCTATATCGCTCTTTTTTACATTTCCCACCTAGAGGCTTTAAAACTTGATATTAGAGGTTTGCCAGAAAAAGACATTCCTCCACTAGGAAAAACATTTATGAGCGGTATCCATTACTTAGTTCCTATTGGAGTTTTAATTTACTTACTTTTAGTCATGCATTGGACTGCTGCTTCTGCAGTTTTTTATTCTATACTTTCATTAATATTAATTATTTTAATTAAAGAAATTTTAAGTTCAAAAAAAGAAAATCAATTATTAAAAATTGGCTTTATCAATGCATTTAATAAGATCATTACTGGTTTTGAAAAAGGAGCTGTTAATATGGTCAGTGTTGGTATTGCAATTGCAACTGCAGGGATAATTGTTGGTGCAGTATCTTCAACGGGACTTAGTAATAACTTGGTAATCATAGTTGAAGCTATTTCAGGTGGTAATATTATTTATCTACTTGGTTTAACTGCTTTTCTTTGTATTGTTTTAGGGATGGGCTTGCCTACTACAGCTAATTACCTAGTTGTTGCAGCTTTAATGGCAAACGTTGTTGTAGAAGTTGGTGGTGCTTCAGGTTATGTTTTCCCTCTAATAGCTGTGCATCTATATGTTTTTTATTATGGTTTAATGGCTGATGTTACGCCCCCAGTTGGCCTTGCATCCTATGCAGCAGCAGCAATTTCTAGAGCAGACCCAATCAAAACTGGAATACAGGCATTTTGGTACAGTCTGAGAACAGGAATTTTACCAATAGTATTTATTTTTAATAATGAACTTTTGTTGATTGGAATTGAAAATTGGTTTCATGCGATTGTTGTAATGACTACCTCATTAATTGCTATACTTGTTTTTACCTCAGCAACTCAGGGATGGTTTATTAATAAATTAAAATGGTTTGAAATTATCGTATTTTTAATAATTTCTCTTGCGCTATTTAGGCCGGGTTTAATTATGGATCAATTTTATCCAGAATTTACTAAAATTAAATTAAATGCAAACATAATTAATGAACTTAAATTTAATAACGATCAAAAGGTTCAAATTAAAGTTACCAGACAAACTGCCTACGGACCAAGATATAAAATGTTTGAAATCAATAAAAATGAAATGGATAATAAATATTCAATCACTGATTTGGGTATCAATCTAATTAATAAAGAAAACAAGATGATTATCGATACTTTAAAATGGAATGGATTAGCGAAAAAAAAAGGATTTGAAACTGATGATATAATTGATGAATTTAAAATAGAAAATAAGAATAGGCCTGATAAAGATTTTGTATATCCATTCGCACTTTTGTTACTTGGTTTTATTGGGTACTATAATTTTAGAAAAAAGATTTAAAAATGCATTGGATAATTTCTTCAATCCTAGGTGCTTTTTTCCAAAATACTCGATCTAGCATTCAAAAAAAGCTTAATAAAGAAATGTCATTAATGGCATCTACTTATACCCGATTTGTTTTTTCTGCCCCAATAGTAATAGTAGTTTTTTTTTTTAATTTTAAAAATGTAGACATTATATTTATTTCAGCCAACAATTTTCAATTTTTAAGTTATGTAATTTTAGGTTCAATTTTTCAAATCTTATTTACTTTTTTATTTTTATATTTGTTTAAATTTACTAATTTTTTAGTTGGGACAACTTTAAGCAAAACTGAAGTATTGCAAATTGCTTTATTTGAATATTTGATATTAAAAGAATATTTAAGTACTTGGGTAATTATTGGCATTATAATTTCAAGTATTGGTGTAATAATTTTTTCAACAACCAATGTAAAAAATATATTTAGAAATTTTTTTTCTAAATCAACAATCATTGGTATTTCTTGCGGAACTCTTTTAGCTTTAAGTATAGTATTTTTCAGGGGATCAATAAATTTATTAGATGCTGAAAATACTAATTTTGACAAAACGCTAATTGCAATTTTATTTTCAACAATTTTTCAAACATTGATAATTACTCTTTACTTATTGCTTTATGAAAAAAATCAATTTTTAATAATTAAGAAAAATATTGGTTTAAGTTTCTTATCAGGTTTAAGTGGTTTTTTAGCAACTATATTTTGGTTTTATTCCTTTTCAATCGTTCAGGCAGCTTTCGTTCGAGCTGTAGGGCAAATTGAATTATTATTTAGCTATTTATCTTCAAGATTTTTGTTTAAAGAGAAAATTAAATTTATTGAAATTATGGGAATATTGATTTTTATAACAGGTGTTTTTTTAATAATTTTTTACAAATAATGATAGGTTTTCGTCAAAATCTTTGACTAACTTTAATAAGTTACTGCCTTTATCTGTAAGCCTAATACCACTCTTCATATTTCTATTAAAGAGCTTAAAGCCTAAATCCTTTTCCAAGCTTATAATATCTCTACTAAAACTTGATTGAGATTTTTTTAATACTTTAGAGGCATGATTAAAAC
>JAYNJZ010000051.1:0-6119 GCA_038110645.1 Candidatus Pelagibacteraceae bacterium | reverse complement strand
TTTTTATTTTTTAACATATCAAGCTCTTCTTTAAAAAAATTAGAACAATTTTTTAGCTCTATGGGTTTTGGCTTATCTTGAGGTGGAACGCACCTTAAAGCTAAAGTAATAAAAGTATTTTTTAGTTTAAGCCCATCTTTAATGTGATCAGAATTTGACTGGTTACTTAACCCTGATTTAAATAAACATTTAAATAAAAAATCTGCTGATTTATCTCCAGTAAAAACTCGACCTGTTCTCGTTGCACCGTGAGCTGCAGGAGCTAAACCAATTAGAATTAACTTCGCATTAAGATCACCAAAGCCTGTAACTGGTTTGTTCCAGTAAACTTCATTTTGATAAGATTTTCTTTTTTGTGATGAAATTTTATTTCTAAACTTAAAAAGTCTTGGACATTTTTTGCATGAATGAACTTTTTTTTTAAATAATAAAAAATTTTTATTCACTTAATTAAACTGAAATTCCTCTTATTTTATAATTTCATTAATTGTTTTAAGTTCACCAATTTTAAAAAGAACCGCATCTTCTTTTTGATAGCCGAATTTTTCAGCAGATTTTTTAAAACGAACTGGCGGCTCAAATGGATCTTCTAGAGATAATATAAATGTCCCCCAATGCATGCCAATCACTTTTTTAGCTTTGACCATTTTTCCAACTTCCAAAGCCTCTTCAGGGGTAGTATGGAAAATTGATCTATCAAACATAGGTCTAAAGTCATAAGCACCTATATTAATGAACAACATATCAATTGGCCCAAACTTTTCTCCAATATCTTTATAAACATTTCCAATTCCTGTATCACAGGCAAATAAAATTTTTTTATCTCTGTATTCAATTAAAAAACTACCCCATAAAGTTTCATTTGTATTAAAAGGGGTTCTTTTGCTCCAGTGGACTGCCGGAACCAAAGTGATTTTTATTTCATTATTTATTTTAGTACTTTGATACCAGTCAAGTTGTTGAATATTTTTAAATCCTCTCGAGCTAAAAAATTTATCTAATTTAAGCGGTACAATTGCTTTTGTTTGTTTATGAGGAAATTTACTCAAGGTTCGAGTGTCTAAATGATCATAATGACTATGAGTAAGTAATAAAGCATCGGTTTTTGGAATTTTATTTAGTGGGATTGCTGGCTTTACATAACGATATGACCCAAGAAATGCTGGACCTGCATTTTTTGAAAAAATAGGATCTGTTATAATTATATTTTTGCCTAATTTTATAATGAATGTTGCGTGACCAATCCAAGATATATAATCATTGTTTTTATTTTCTTCTAAACTTTTGAGAACCAATTCTTCATCTATGATATGATCTTGAGGAATATTGATTTTTATTTTTTTTTTCTCTTTAAAGAATGTCCAATAAGACCATTTTGACTTCCCGGATCTTTGTGGACTTCCTATCGGGTTTTTAAATTTACCATCTACCATGTTTGGAGAAATATCTTTCGCATAATTAGGGGTTGAAAATAATGTATAGCAAATTAAGAATATATAAAAAAAATTAGATTTCATGATTTTAAAAGTTATATATTTAATTAAATATTTTAAACCACCATTTAAATGGCGTGTGCCATATTTAATTTTAGTATGTACAGTTCCAACTATTACATTGACTCATTTTTCATGTATTGAATATGGAATTAAAACTGGCGTTACAATTGGTTTTTTTAGTTCGATACCCATTATATGTTATGCATGTCATAAAGTATTCATGGAACAGTGGTTAGAGGAGGAAGATGATGATTAAACCGTTACCAATTGAAGCATTATTGTCTTATGGACTGCTTGGAGCAGGAGCACTTATTATATTTGGTATTTTGACTTTACTTAAAGATAATGTTGAAAAAAAACAGAGAGAATTAGCTAGAGAAATAAGAAAAAAGAAAAAAAAGAAAAAATCTAAAAAGAAAAAATAAATGAGCGCTAAAGTTTTTTATAATGAATCATGCAAGGTTTGTAGAAAAGAAATTGATTTATATAAAAAAATGAAAAACGATCTCGAATGGTTTGATATTCACGAAGAAGATGCCAAGGCCACAAATCTTAATGCTGATCAATTATCTAGAAGATTGCATGTGTTACAGGATGGTCAATTATATAAAGGAGCAAATGCCTTTTTAATTGTATGGTCTAAAATACCAAAATTAAATTTTTTATA
Organism: Candidatus Pelagibacteraceae bacterium; assembly: GCA_038110645.1. Taxonomy (GTDB): domain Bacteria; phylum Pseudomonadota; class Alphaproteobacteria; order Pelagibacterales; family Pelagibacteraceae; genus HIMB114. The sequence continues at coordinate 3,956 of JAYNJZ010000051.1, read as the reverse complement.
TCGTTTTGCAAAGTTACCAATCATTTTTCAAATTTTTTCATTTTTTTATGAAATAGTTGCTTATTTTTTATATTTAAAGAATAAAGCTTTTCAAAAATAAAAAAATGATTTCAAAAAAATTTGATTGGCACTGGCTTAGCCTTCTTTTTGTTGGACGCGTTTTAACTGCATCAACTTTTTTTATGTATGTAGGGGCGATGTCCTTTTTAATTCAAGAGTGGGAGATGAATGCAACAAACGCTGGTCTAATTCAAAGTGGACACTTTTTTGGACTTGCTGGAGCTTTATTCTTTAGTTCATATTATTCTGATTTTATTAACCCTAATAAAATTTTAATTTACTCCTCAATTTTAAATACGATAGGGGCATTTTTATTTTTTAATTTTGCCAATGATTTTTATTCAGCTTTAATTTTAAATTTTATACTCGGAATTGCTGCAGGAGGAATTTATGGACCGTCTATGATTTTAGTATCAGAAAAATTTAACAAAGGTCACAAGGGATTTGCAATGGGGATGATGCTTGGAGGTCAGTCACTTGGATATGTAGTTTCTTTATCTATTAGTTTTATTTTTGCAAATTATTATAATTTTCAAACTGGATTTTTAATATGTTCTATTTTAACTGTTTTTGGACTGATAAGTTTTTATATATGTTGCTATAATGATCTTAAAAAAAAATTAAGTTTTAAAATATTAAATAAATTTAAAATTATTAGACAATCAAATCAAAATCAAAATTTAATAAAAGGTTATACGGCCCATTGCATAGAGTTATTCGGTATGTGGGCCTGGATGCCAGTTTTTTTAAGTGTAGTATTAATTGGCAAAACCTCTTTAAGTCCTATTATTTTAGGATTATTAATTTCAATAACCATTCATATTACCGGTGTTTTTGCAAATATGATAAGTGGATTTTTTTCAGACAAGTTTGGAAGCAAGAATATTCTGATTATTTTTGCTATTACAAGCGCGGCTTTCTCTTTTATGATGGGATGGATAACAGATTGGTATTGGATAATTATTTTACTAATTGGATTTATTTATAGTTTCTTTACACTGGGAGACTCTGGAGTTTTGACTGCAGCTTTAACAGATAGTACAGAAAGAAATGTTTTAGGTCGATCCTTAGCTTTTAGATCAATAGTGGGGATTGGTTTTGGCTCTATAACCCCAGGTTTGTTTGGTTTTATTCTAGATATATCAAATAATCACCTACCTTTGTCACAACAAACGAACTGGATTTATGCATTTTCTTTTTTAGGTTTATCAGGTTTATTTGCTTTTTATTACGCAACAAAATTAGATCAAAGAATTTTATCAAAATCATTTTAAGGACACATTTCAGATGTCTCAGTGTCTTAATTTTTTTTTAGTTACGAAGCATGAGAAAAATTATTGTGATGTTATTTTTTGTGTTTTTAGCAACAGCTTCATCTATCGTAAGTAGTCAGCAAAATATTGAAAAAAACAATTTAATAGAGAAAAAGATCAGATAAATTAACCAAAAATAACCATTTTTGGCACTAAATTTTTTTAACTGGTAAATCGATCAATAAAGTGTATCAAGCCCAACTTTTATGACTAAGAGTTTGAGAAATATAGCAATCATCGCCCATGTTGATCATGGCAAAACAACGTTGATTGATAACTTATTAAAGCAAAGTGGTCTTTTCAGAGATAATCAGCATGTCGATGAAAGAGTAATGGACAGTGGTGATCTTGAAAAAGAAAGAGGTATTACAATTCTTGCTAAACCAACATCAGTTTTATGGAAGGATGCGAGGATCAATATAATTGACACTCCTGGACACGCTGATTTTGGAGGCGAAGTTGAAAGAATTTTAGGCATGACTGATGGAGTCATTCTTTTGGTGGATGCTGCAGAAGGCCCAATGCCACAAACAAAATTTGTACTTTCAAAAGCTTTAGCGCAGGGTTTAAGACCAATTGTAGTTATTAATAAAGTAGACAGATCTGACGCTAGGTCAAAAGAGGTAATAAATGAAATTTTTGATTTATTCGTAGCACTTGATGCTAACGATAAACAGTTAGATTTTCCTGTCCTGTATGCTTCAGGACGAGATGGATGGTGTAATTATGAACTCGATCAACCAAGAGAAAATTTACATCCATTATTAGATTTAATCTTAAACCATGTTCCTGAACCCGATGTAGATCTTAGTAAACCATTTGCAATGTTATCAACCTTATTACACTCCGACTCATTTCTTGGTCGTTGTTTAATTGGAAGAGTAGTGCATGGTATCGCAAAGGTTAATGATAAAGTAAAATCGCTTAATTTAGAAAATCAAAAAGTTGAAGAAGGTAGATTAACAAAACTATTTACTTTTTCTGGAACAAGTAAGGTTCCAACCGATAATGTTGTGGCAGGGGATATTGTTTGTGTTGCTGGATTAAAAACAACGTCAGTTTCGGATACCATTTGTCATCCAGAGGTTAATGAGTCATTACAATCTACTCCAATTGACCCGCCAACCATGTCTGTGACTATCACTGTTAATGATTCTCCAATTTCAGGTTTGGAAGGAAAGAAAGTTACTTCAACTATGATAAGAGAGCGTCTATTGGCAGAAGCTGAAACCAATGTTGCAATTTCTTTTAAAGAAAATGATCAGAAAGATTCATTTGAAATCGGTGGACGTGGAGAATTACAAATTGGTGTATTAATAGAAACTATGAGACGCGAAGGGTTTGAACTTTCTGTTTCAAGACCTAAAGTTTTATTTAAACAAGAAAATGGAAAAAAATTAGAACCTATAGAAGAAGTAACAATTGATGTAGATGAAGAATATTCAAGTACTGTTATTGACTCAATGAACCAAAGAAAAGGGGAAATGGTTGACATGAGAGATACAGGACAAAATAAAAAAAGAATTATATTTAAGGCTCCTTCCCGTGGACTTATTGGTTATCAAAGTAAATTTTTAACTGAAACTCGTGGTACAGGTGTAATGAATAGAGTTTTTAGTTCTTATGGTGATTTCAAAGGTGAAATCAAAGGACGTAGAAATGGTGCATTAATCTCAACAGATAGTGGTGAAGCTGTAGCTTATGCAATTTTTAATCTTCAGGATCGTGGTTTAATGTTTATTGATCCTCAAACCAAAGTTTATGGAGGAATGATAGTTGGTGAGCATAATAGAGATAACGATTTAGAAATTAATGTTTTAAAAGGAAAAAAATTGACCAATGTTAGGGCTGCCGGAAGCGATGGATTAATCTCATTAACCCCTCCAGTAAAAATGTCATTAGAAGAAATGATGGCCTATGTAAATGAGGATGAGTTATTGGAGGTTACTCCACAAAGCTTAAGATTAAGAAAAAGATTATTGTTAGCTCACGAAAGAAAAAGGCAACAAAGAGAACTTGTTTCTGCTTAACTGTTAGTATCCTGTTATTATCAATACCGATGTTCTTGTTTTGATTCATTTTTGATTCAAAAATAAAACTTTTACTGCATAAGACTTACAAACAATGTTGGTATGTGAGTCTTTTACAATCTAACGCGTTTTTGGGGATATAATTTTTCCGTCCTTGTATTGGGGTGGAACATACTTGCCATCTGAAGGGTCATTATCTGTGAGTCTAAAATAAATTAAAACAGATGCTAATAATAATAGACTAATTAATGATAAAATTATGATTGGAAATTTTTTATTTAAAGTTTTCTTAGTTAAAAAAACTGAAAAATAATAGATTACAAATGGTAGTAAAACAGCCCCCAATAATATTAGTTTTTTTAACATACAACCTATGAATTATATTTATAACTTTGGAGGCTGATATTCAAATATATCATAGTTCAAATTAATAGTTATTCGATAAAAGCATAGCCAATGAAATTAATAAGAGCCATTATTAAACCTGAAAGACTTCATGCCGTTAAGGAAAAATTGAATGAATTGGGCATTAAAGGAATGACAATTTCAGAAG
>JAYNJZ010000050.1:0-6273 GCA_038110645.1 Candidatus Pelagibacteraceae bacterium | reverse complement strand
GCCAATCATTAAAAACAGGAATTAAAATAATATATTTTTTCATTTATTTATAATTGTCAGATATCAATTGTTTCAAACTAAATGAAGCAGGCCCATTTTTACCTTTGACTGATATTATTGTTAAATTGGTATTTGTGATTTTGCATTTTGGTCTATATTTTAGATGATAGCAAAGGTTACCGGCAATCCATTCATTGCCTGTTACACTCATGATGTTATTATAATCTAATCTTGTTAAATTTTTCTCAACCACTTTTGCAATTTCTTTTCCTTTATAGTCAGTTCTTTTATCGGTTTGTGAGATTGAGACATAGCCATATAAAAGAGGGGATAGCAAAAATAAAAATATAAAAACATAATTGAAAACCTTAAGTTGATTAAGGTTAATATGATTTTGAAAAAGATAAATAAACAATGTTCCAATATATAAATAAAATGGCGTCATCCACATTGTTCTAATTTTTGCACCAATGATAGCTGACGTTAGAAATATTAATAAAATAGGAAGTATGGTGATAGATAATATATATAATAAATTTTGATCTTTGAATGAAAAATTAGTTTTTATAGTTTTTGTTAAAATAAATAATAAAATAAAAAAAGGAATTAGAATACCGGCTTGTTTACCTAAAAAAGTTAATGGTAAAATAATGTGATCCAGATAACTTTTAATCTCTCCCGTTCTTTTTAGACCGTAAGCGATTGTAATATAATTATTTTCAGTTAGCCAAATTAGATGAGGAGTTAAAATCAATAAAAAAATAATCCCTGGAACAATATAATTAATTTTAAAATTATTTTTTCTTATATAAAAAATATAAAAAATTTTTATTCCAATTAATAAATATATAAAAAGATATTTAGATAAAAAACCAAGTGCAGCAACAATTCCAAGAATTATATAATCTTTTGTAAGATGATCTTTTAAACATTTATATGCATAGTACGCAGTCATTGCCCAAAATGGTAGCATACATACATTCACATTAAATTCTGGTGTAGTGAAATTATAAAAATATATTCCTTCTAACAATAAAACAGATAACAGCGCGTGTTTCTCTGTGTTAAGTATTTCTTTAGATAATTTAAATACATAGTAGAAAGCAATTATTACAAATAATTGACTCAAAAGGTAATAAACCCAATCTTGCGATCCAAAAATTTGATAAAATATTTTGACTGCTAATGCACTTAATGGGGGATGTTTATTAAAACCCCAATCCAAATTACTTCCCCATGCGAGCGCTTCAATTGTATCTAGGGGTAAATTATGATTTGTAATACTAGGCACGAGTGTCCAAATCACTAAATGTGTGAGTAAAAAATAGTAAAATAGTCTATTAATTGCCATTATTTAGTTTTTATAATTATTCATATTAATTGACACTAAAAATTTGGAACATATATTCACTAACCTTAATTAACTATGCCTACTAAAATATCAAAGACTTACAAACCATCTAGTAAAGAGAAGTATATGTGCGCAAAACATAAAGCGTTTTTTAAAAAAACTTTATTTGATTGGAAAAATGATCTGATAGACCAAAATAATAGAATTATCTTTGGCAACGATGATGATAATGCTGCATCAGCCGATGTAGTTGACCAAGCAACTTCTTACTCTAGTAAGACAGTTGAAATGAGAACTGTAAATCGTCATAAAAAATTAATCAAAAAAATTGATTCAGCAATACAACGTATTGATGATGGTGTTTATGGGTACTGTGAAGTAACAGGAGAAGAAATTGGTTTAAAAAGACTTATGGCAAGACCTATAGCAACTATGACAGTAGAGGCCCAAGAACAACATGAAAAACAAGAAAAGGTTTTTGCTGAAGATTAAACTTTAGGTACAGTTTCACCGCGATCCATAAAATCATAACCTTTAATCACAGCTTTTCTTTTGGAAATAAGTTTGTACCATCTAGTCAAATTTTTATGTTTTTTTAAACCAATATCATGCCACTCATGTCTGGCGATCCAAGGGAAGGTTGCAATATCAGCGATTGAATATTTACTTCCTGCTAAATATTTTGATTTAGATAGTCTACGATCTAAATCTTTGTAAATTGCTCGAGTAATTCTAAAATATCTTTCCTCTCCAAATTTACTTTTGCCAGAGTTGTAATGATGAAATTGATGATGCTGACCAATCATTGGTCCTATGTATGCCATTTGGGCCATAAGCCATTGTAAAATTTTTAATCTATCTTTTTTATCATAAAACTTTTTATACTTTTCTCCTAAGTAAATTAAAATAGCACCAGACTCAAAAATAGTTTTTTTTGCCTTAAGATCTTTTAGAACGGGTATTTTATTAAAAGGACTCATTTTGGAGAATGATGACTTGAATTGATCACCTTTCATAATATTTACTTTTTTCACTTTATAACTAAGATTAAGCTCTTCTAGCATAATTGATATTTTTTTTCCGTTCGGGGTATCTGCGCTATATAACTCAAACATAATTTTCTATCTAAATATTTATCAAGAGTGTATATAGCAAAAATTAAGCATGAAAATAAAATATTATTATAGTGTAGCATCACCATTCGCATATTTGGCAATTGAAAGATTTATAGGTTTGGTCAAAAAATATAATCTTGAAGTTGAAGAAAAACCTTTTGATCTTGTAGGAAAAGTTTTTCCAAATACTGGGGGCTTGCCGGTACCCAAAAGACACCCATCAAGATTAAAATATCGTTTGGTAGAAATAGATAGAATTGCAAAAAAATTTAATATTTCTATTAATTCTCAACCAAAACATTTTCCACCATCCGATCCTCATTTGCCCGCTAAGTTTACAATTGCAGCAATTAAAAAGGGGAATCAATTAGATTTTGGCAAAGTGTGTTTGAGCTATTTATGGTCTAAAGAAAAAGATATTTCTGATTTAAATGTAATGAAAGAGATATGCAGTGAAACAAATTTAAATTTTGAAGAACTAAAAAACTTGTCAGAAAGTGATGAGGTGTCAAAAACTTACGAAAATAATTCAAGTGATGCAGTTAACGAAAATGTATTTGGTGCTCCATCATTTATTTTTAATAACGAAATATTCTGGGGTCAAGATAGACTGGACTATCTAGAAGATGCTCTAAAAAAATGAAAAAATTTTTAATACTTTTAACTATAACTTTAATTTTTTCCAATAAATCTTTCTCAGATGATTTGATTAAAACATTAACAAGCACTTACTTGAATAATAAAGAATTAAATTCACAAAGAGAAAAGACAAAAGCTGTAGATGAAACCCTAATACAATCTTATGCCATTTTTAAACCCTCAATATCAGGGACTATTAGTAAAAATGACTATCTCAACGAAGGACAAAAAGATGGCAGTGGTAGCACTTTAAGTGATAGCAACCTTCAAACAGAAAAAAAATCAATTAAGGTTGAACAAAAAATTTTGCAAGGTATTCCAACATCATTAGCCGCCAAAACAGATGTTAAAATTGCAAGATTAGAACTCAAATCAGTTGAACAAAGTGTATTACTAAAAGCTGTAGATGCATATACTTCAATGTTAGCGGCAGAAAAAAAATTAAAAATAACAGAAGACAATCTTAATTTATCCGACAAACAGGTTGAATTAGACAAAAGTAGATATGAAAGGGGTGCTATTAAACTATCAGATTTAGCCCAGTCAGAGTCATCTCTTGCAGGAGCAAAAGCTAAGTTTATTAGAGCCAAAAACAATCTTTTAGTTAATGAGCAGAATTTTATAAATATAGTAGGTTATAAACCAAATAATTTAAAAGAAATTAACGGTCTAAATTTAAGATTACCTTCTAGTCTTGAAGAAACATTAAAATTATCATCTGAAAAAAATCCAAATCTTTTAATTGCAGAACTTAATTTTAAAAAATCAGATTATCTACTAAAAGGAGCTTTAGAAAAGTTTGCCCCCAAAGCTTCAGTATCGTTTGAAGTTTCTGAAAATGAGGATGTGAGTTCCACTGTAAGCCAAAGAGATCAATCGCACTTTGAAGCTAAAGTAGAAATTCCGTTATATTCTGGTGGAAAAAATTATTCATTTTATAAAGAAAAAAAAGCATTAAAGGTGAGCAGTGAACTTGAGTTTCAGGATGCCAAGAACAAAACAAAAAAAGATGCAACTAATGCCTGGAGTGAATATCAATTAAAAAAAAGTGAATTAGATTTAGCAAGAGCTCAGCTAAAAGCAGCAGAAATAGCTTATGAAGGAATCGTTCAAGAATATGAAAGTGGAACAAGAGACACTTTAGATGTGTTAAATTCTAGATCGTTATTATTAGATGCTAGCTTAAATTTTACTGACGTAGAACAAGAAGAGATACTTTCTAGGTTTAAACTTTTACAAGTCACCGGTAATTTAACTTCACTTTACTTAGAGCTTGAAGCTAAGCAAATTGAGCCAAAAACCAACTGGATTAGACATATATTCTAATTTTATTCAATAAAATCATATACTTATTTATATCATTGTAAATGAGAACAAAATATGTACATTTTTTTTAATGAGTCGTTTAAAAAAAATAAAACAAAAGGATACAAAATGACTAAAAGTAATTTGAAAGTAGTGAACAGTCCAAAGGAATTAGATAAAGATAAACAAAAGGCTTTAGAGGCAGCTATTGGTCAAATAGACCAAAACTTTGGAAAAGGTTCAGTAATGAAACTTGGTCAAAAAGACCAGGCTTTAGATATCGAAGCAATCTCAACAGGATCATTAAGTTTAGATATTGCTCTAGGTATTGGCGGTTTACCAAAAAGCAGAATAGTTGAAATTTATGGACCAGAGTCTTCTGGTAAAACAACATTGGCATTGCAAGTTATAGCAGAATCACAAAAAACAGGCGGAGTTTGTGCGTTTGTAGATGCTGAGCATGCTTTAGACCCTACCTATGCAAGAAAACTAGGTGTAGATACATCTGAATTGTTAATTTCACAACCTGATACAGGGGAACAGGCACTAGAAATTGCTGATACTTTAGTAAGATCAGGTGCCGTATCAGTTTTAGTTGTAGATTCAGTTGCAGCGCTAACACCAAGAGCTGAATTAGAAGGTGATATGGGTGATACACACGTAGGTCTTCAAGCTCGATTAATGAGCCAAGCGTTAAGAAAACTTACTGGAAGCATATCTAAATCAAACACCATGGTTATTTTTATTAACCAAATTAGAATGAAAATTGGTGTTATGTTTGGTAGTCCTGAAACTACAGCGGGTGGTAATGCTTTAAAGTTTTATTCATCAGTTAGAATGGATATCAGAAGAATTGGTGCCATTAAGGAAAAAGATGAAATTATTGGTAACCAAACAAGAGTAAAAGTTGTTAAAAACAAAGTAGCACCTCCATTTAAAGTAGTTGAGTTTGATATCATGTACGGAGAAGGTATCAGCAAAATGGGAGAGCTTATTGATTTAGGAGCAAAAGCAAACATCATTGAAAAGAGTGGTGCTTGGTACGCTTACAAAGGAGAGAAAATTGGCCAAGGTAAAGAAAATGCTAAGCAGTATCTAAAAAATAATCCAAATATTGCAGCTGAAATAGAAATGGCCATTAGAGCTAATGCTGGATTAATAAGTGAAAAGTTAGAAGGAACAACGGTTTCAAAAGAAGAAATTCAAGAAACAAGCGAAGCTTTAGAAAAAACTAAGCCTTCAACAAAGAAAAAAGATTAAGTAATTTGTCATCTCTAAGGCGCTTTCCAAACTGGTAAGCGCCTTTTCCATTACTAGACATATAGATTAAAAGTTGTAATTATCTCATTAATGAAGAAAACATTAAGAGATACTAGAGAAGTATTTAAAAATTTCTTTAATAAAAATGGGCATGAAATAATAAGTTCTAGCCCACTTATTCCCCAAAATGATCCAACATTAATGTTTGCTAATTCAGGAATGGTTCAATTTAAAAATGTTTTTACCGGAGTTGAAAAAAGAGATTATAATCGAGCCACCACTTCTCAAAAGTGTGTAAGGGCAGGTGGAAAACATAATGATCTTGAAAATGTAGGTTATACACCAAGACATCATACATTTTTTGAAATGTTGGGAAATTTTTCATTTGGTGATTACTTTAAAGAACAAGCGATTACATATGCGTGGGAATTGATTACAAAAGAGTTTCAATTACCAAAAGAAAAGCTATGTGTTACAGTTTATTCTGAAGATCAAGAGGCCTTTAATTTATGGAAGAAAATCGCAGGTTTAAGCGAGAATAAAATAATTAAAATCCCAACTTCAGATAATTTTTGGTCAATGGGTGATACCGGACCTTGTGGT
>JAYNJZ010000049.1:0-6636 GCA_038110645.1 Candidatus Pelagibacteraceae bacterium | reverse complement strand
AAAATATAAATTTCCATTTGAGCTTTTGTCTGATGAAAAAATTAAATTAATTAAAGCACTGGGAGCCTGGGGTGAAAAATCAATGTACGGCAAAAAATTCATGGGAATTAAAAGAACCACTATACTACTCAACAAAAAACGAAAAATAATTAAAATATGGAATAATGTAAAAGTAAAAGACCATATTAAAGATGTTATAAAATTTTTAAAAAACTAAAACAAATTTTTCTTTATAATTTTATATACCTCAGATGCTTTTAATTTTCTCATCTCGTCTCTATCTTTATTGAATTCATTTTTATAATTTGGAGGAGTGATAGGAATTATATTGGTGTTTTTTAATTCTGAAATTTTTGCATTAGCTATTAATCCAAAAGCTTTAACTTTTAGTGCTGAAGCTAAATTTAAAGGGCCAGAATTATTACCCACGAAAAAATAAGAATTTTTAATCACCTTGGTGATTTCTAGTAAGTTAAATTCTGAGCAATCATAAAATATATTTTTTTTTGAAAGTTTAATGATTTTATTGACGACTTTTTTATTATTTTTGCCTGCAATTAAATAAATTTTTGTTACCAATCCTTCGTCATAAAGGCTATTCGCAAGCTCAACAAATTGGTCCTCAAACCACATTTTATATAATTCAAAAGAATCGACGCCAAAAGAAACAATGTTTTTTTGATTTTTTAATTCAGGTTGAATATTTTTAAATGTTTCATTTTTCAAATTCAATTCTGGGATATAATTGGAAACTTTTATGTTATTCATATTTAAAAATTTTTTTGATTGCTCTGAATAATCAAGTGTTTGATAATCTAAATCACTTAAAACTTTTTTATTAGATATCCATTTTTTTTGATTTTTGATACCAGGACCAATTATATTTTTAACATTAGCTATTTTTGCTGCAATCGCAGGTCTTGAGATTTTATCTAAAAGAAATACATGAGAAAAAGTATTATTCTTAAAAAATTTATATAATTTAAAAATTTCAAAAAAATACCAGATTTTTTTTCTAAATTCACAATAAAAAAAATTATTAATAAATTTTTCATCTTGCAGAATGTCTTTTGCTTGTGTTTTGGAACGAACAATTAGCGTTACAGGAGATGAAAAATGTTCACTAATTGATTTAATGTAAGGTAATTGCCATATCAAATCGCCTAACTTATGATGAGAATATACAACCGCTATTTTTAATTTTTGATTATTCAAACTTCAACTCACAATCTTTTCTTCTTTTTAAATTTGGATAATCTAAACCATTTATAGGATAATCATAATCTGATTTGATACTTAAATCTGGAAAAATATCGCTATTTACAAAAGTAAGCTCAATACAATTTGGATTGCCATTGCTATCAATTGAATAATTATTTCCGTGTATATGTATTAATTTAAAAATTTTATTTTCAAAAATAAAATTTTTTATAAAATTTTTTTTTTCATTATTATCAATATCATGAAATTCAATTAAAATTGTGTTTATAAATTTAGAAAAATTTTTTATATCACTTAGAATTTTATATTCATCTCCTTCGATATCGATTTTTAATAAAATTTCATATTCTTTATTAAATTTTTGTAAAATTTTTTTCAAATTGACTTCATTTGAATTTTGTCCAACTTTAATTTGATAATGGATATTTTTTTTAAAAAAAAAATAATAATCAATAAATTTAAAAATATCTATTATTTGGTTTATTTTAATTTTCTTTAATAAGAAAAAATTTTTACAATCTAATAAAAATCTTCTAAACCAAAATTTTTTATTAATAGTATGATCATATGCTACGACTGAACAAATTTTATTTTTTTTTAAAAAACTTTTTTCAAACTCCCAATCATCATTTAATCCCAAGGAAACTATTTTTTTTGTATATTGTATAGTATCTTTGTGAATAATATATCCGCCGTCTTTTTTTGGACCAACTCTAATAAGATTGCTTCTGGATACTTTAAAAGGCTTTAAATAGCTTTCAAACATTTAGTTTATAAATTGTTTTTTACTTATTCCCATAAAATAAAGGATGGAGGTTAAGTCTGTGAAATTTATTTGTGTTAAAATATTTTCTTTTACCACATTGTGAGCATAGTAACCTACACCCAAGCCAGAATTGCTTAACATTTCTAAATCATTTGACCCATCGCCCACGGAAACCATTTCAGAAAAATCTATATTTTTTTCATCTGATAACTTTTGCATATATTTATATTTTGAATTTTTCTCTCCATTTACTAAATGATAATCGCCAGTAAAACATTGATTATCATCAAATTTAAATTGATTACTTATAATATTATGAAAACCTAGCTTTTCACCCACATACGAAGAAATTGGTTCAAATCCACCTGTAACTAAATTAGTTATCAAACCTTGGCTATTTAATGTTTTAACTAATACATCGCTACCTGAATTAAATTTTATTCCTTCAAGAACTTTATCTATTAAATTTTTTGGCTTGCCCTTTAATAAACTTACTCTATTTTTTAAAGTTGTTCTTAAATCAATTTTACCTTCCATAGCTAATTTACTTGTCTCATCTATATTTGCCTTAACACCTGTTAATTTAACTAAATCATCAAGAGTTTCGTTTTCAATAATTGTAGCATCCATATCACACAACAACGCTTTAAATTGTGTTTGATTTTGTTCTCTAATACAAAAGTCTACTTTTTTTTCTTCCATAGTTTCTTGCAAGTCGCTACTTTCAATATCGCTATATTTAGAGAGTGTAAGTTGAATAGCATTATCTGATAGGGCTACTGAGTCTTGAATGGAAAGGTTGTAATTATTTTTTAAAAACTTTTTAACTTCATCTTCTGTAAAGCTCTCATTTGCGACTAAAGTGAGAAGCTTAGAACTCATTAAAAGTTAATGTTTTTGCTTGAATTACTAATGGAAGTTTTTTTATTTGGTCAATAGCATTTTTATCAATTGGATTGTCCGTAGAAATTAAAGCAATTGCTTCACCACCAGAATTTTTTCGACCAAGATTAAATGTTGCAATATTAATTTTATTATCTGCTAAAATTTTTGACAAATTGCTGATAAAACCTGGTTTGTCTTCATTGCTTATATACAAATTATATTTTGAAAGTTCAGCTTCGATTTTTATACCTTTGATATTAACAATTCTTGGCTTACCACCAAATAATGTACCCGAGACAGATCTTGTCTGCTTATCTGTTTCTATTGTTAAAGTAATGCATGACTGATATTCGCAATCTTTTTCATGTTTAATTTCTGTTATTTGAATTGATTTATTTTTAGCTACAGATACAGAATTTATCACATTTACACCGTCAAAATTTGCTTTTAGCAATGCACATATTATTGTTTGTATCAGTGGCTGAGTATTGACCTGAGAGACTAAACCTTCGAACTCTACTTGAATTTTTTTAATTGCATTTTCAGTTAATTGACCAGCAAAACTACCTAGTTGTTCAGATAGTCTAAGATAAGGTTGAACAGTGTTATGTTCTTTTGCGGTTAATGAAAATGTATTCACTGCATTGGTAATTGCTCCTGTTTTTAAATAATCAGATATTTGTTCTGCAACCTGTAAGGCTACTTTTTCTTGAGCTTCGGTAGTTGAAGCTCCAAGGTGTGGTGTCATGATTAAGTTTTTAGTTCCAATTAATGGACTATTTGTTGGCGGTTCATTAACAAAAACATCTAACGCAGCACTAGCAACTTGGCCGTTTTCTAAATTTTCCTTTAATGCGTTTTCATCTACTAAACCACCTCTGGCACAATTAATAATTCTCACTCCTTTTTTCATTTTTTTAAAAGAATCTTTATTAATTATATTTTTAGTTTTATCAGTTAATGGAGTATGCAGACTTATAAAGTCAGATCTTTTAAATAAAGTATCTAGATCTACTTTTTCCACTCCCATTTCTTTTGCTTTTTCATTTTGTAAGAAAGGATCAAATACAATCACTTTAAATTGTAGACCTAAAGCTCTATTTGCAACTATAGAACCGATGTTTCCACATCCAATAATTCCTAATATTTTTCCAGTTACCTCTACTCCCTTAATTGAAGATTTCTCCCATTTGCCTTCGTGGGTAGTTTTATCGGCATAGGGTATTTGTCTAGCAGTAGATAAAATCAGTGTGATAGCATGTTCAGCTGTTGTTATAGAATTTCCAAAAGGAGTATTCATAACAACTTTTCCATTATTTGTTGCTGCTTCAAGATCTATATTATCTACACCAATTCCTGCTCTACCTATAACTTTTAATCTTTTAGATTTTTCAATTATATTTTTATTAGGTTTAGTAGCAGATCGTACAACTAATCCATCGCACGTCTCAAGTTCTTTAATTAAATCTTCCTCGCTTAGACCTGTTTTAACAACGGTTTCTATACCATTGTCTTTAAATATTTTTACGGCTTCTTCACTAAGCTTGTCTGCAATTAATACTTTATACATTTAATCGTTTACTACAGTATAAGCCCAATCTAACCAAGGTAATAAATTTTCAATATCTGAAGTTTCCACAGTAGATCCGCCCCATATTCTAAAGCCTGGTGGTGCAGTTCGATATGAATTAATGTCAAAAGCAACTTGTTCCTTATCTAAAATACTATTTATTTCTTTAATTTTAGTTTTTTGAACATCTTCACTTAAATTTAAAAACTTTGAATCTTTAACTTTTAAACAAATGCTAGTTGACGATAAATTATCTCGATTTTCACACAAAAAATCAGCCCAATGGCTTTGGTCAACCCAATGTTTTACAGCTTCCAGATTTTTACTAGAACGGTTTATTGCTGCTTGCAAACCTCCAATGGACTCTATCCAGCCTAATGCATCTAATGCATCTTCAACGCAAAGCATTGAAGGGGTGTTTATTGTGGCACCTTGAAAAACGCCGTCTGCCAGCTTTCCTTTTGATGTTAATCTATATATTTTTGGAATTGGCCATTTAGGTTTATAATTTTCTAACCTTTCAATTGCTTTTGGCGAAATAGCAATCATTCCATGTCCGCCTTCTCCACCGAGAACTTTTTGCCAAGACCATGTAATTACATCTAATTTTTTAAATTCCATATCCATTGCAAAAACTGCAGATGTTGCGTCACATAAAACTAAACCTTTTCTGTTATCTGGTATCCAATCTGCATTAGGAACTTTAACTCCAGAGGTTGTACCATTCCAATTAAACAAAACATCTTTATTAAAGTCTATTTTAGATAAATCTGGTAACTTTCCGTAATCAGCTTTATGAATATTGGATCCAGTGATTTTTAATTGATCTGTTATTGTTTTTGCCCAATCTAAACCAAAACTTTCCCAAGCAACTACTTCAATGCCATTTGGACCAAGTAAATTCCACATTGCCGCTTCAACAGCACCAGTGTCTGATCCAGCTAAAATTCCAACTTTGTAATCTGATGGGAAATTTAATATTTTTTTAGATTGCTCAATTACTTGTAATAATTTTTCTTTAGCTGGTTTTGCTCTATGAGATCTTCCTAGTGTCTCTAAATCAAATTTAGATGCACTCCAGCCTGGTCTTTTTTTACATGGACCAGATGAAAAATAAGGACTACTTGGCTTAACAGTTGGTTTTGACATTTGATTTTTAGCGCAGCCCATGAGACTGCGCTCAAAGAATTAATTATTTATGCTGCGCACTCCAAAGGTAATTTGTGCTTTAACGCTACACCAGATAAAAAGTTCCACATAAATTTAGCAGTAGTAAGTGCAGCCTTTTCTGCCTTCTCTTGCTCTTCTGGAGATAGTTCATCTAATAACTTTTCACATTCAGCTCTATGAATAACATCTGCGTCCTTATGGACTTCAAAAAACTGAAGGCCCTCTTTTGTATCCACGCCGTAATGTTTTTTTAATCCAGTGATTTTCACATCAGCTACTTCAGGAACTTGTCTTTCATAAGTATAAAAAGAACCAAGGCCTTCAGCATAGCTTGATCTTGCTTGTTTAAAAAAATTATCAATCATATCTTTAGTAAAACTATCTTGGTCTATAGTTTCAATATCTTTTTCGTCTGCGCCCAAAGCCAAAGCAAATTGTTTCCAGAGTTTTGGATGATCATTATCTTTATCTTCTTCTTCTTGAAGATTTTCCAATAACACTTTTCTTTTAGCAATATCATCACATAACGAATGTGTTGCACTAATATACCTTGGAAATGCTTTTACGTGCTGGTAGTATTGTTCAGCATAATCCTTTATAATTTCTCTATTTAATTTACCCTCATTCCATGCTTGATAGAATGGATGTTTTAATAAATGATACTCATCTAATTTATCAGCTAATTTTTTTGAAAACATATCGACTCCTTTATAATATTTTAAAATTAACTGTATTCAGATTGTAAAATATTACAATCACTAAAAAGTAAATATTTGAATAATTTTATATTGATACTTAAAACAGCCTTATTTTTTTAAGAAAATAAGGCTGTTTTGAAAGACTATTTATTGAACATGTCTTTTAAAGCTTTTGCAGGTAAAAACTTAACTTTTTGAGAAGCTGAGATTTGTATAGTTTCTCCAGTTCTTGGATTTCTACCTTGTCTAGCTTTTCTTTTTGCTACTTTATAAGTACCAAAACCTGCAATTTTAACTGCATCATCATTTTTAAGCGCATCTAAAAT
>JAYNJZ010000048.1:0-6653 GCA_038110645.1 Candidatus Pelagibacteraceae bacterium | reverse complement strand
TTCTGAGCCATGATCAAACTCTCAAGTTTAATAACGGCGTACACAAGCTTTGTGTATTAAATACACCACTCGTACAAATTACTATTTGTATAAGTTTATTATAAGCGTGTACGACAAATTTTTTTTGACAAATATAACCGTCCACGCTTCTCTTCTATATTTTACGTTTTAAAGAGCTCAACAAAACTGCGAAAAATCTTTTAAATTACAAAGATTTTTTTCAGTTTTATTTAAATTATTAGCTAAACACCTGAATAAATTAAATTATTCGGCGCTAGGAAGCTGGGTAATATATTAAATCAATGCTAAGTCAAGCGGTCAAAATTAGCTAAAAACATTGATTTATAAGGCTTTTTTAACAACATTTTTCTTTAAAAACAACTTATAGTAGATAAATAATAGCAATATCTATTGAAAAAAAATGGTTCAGAATCTTACAAATAAAAGAGTAAAATATTTTGTAACCGGACTATTTTTATTAATTATTTCCTTATTTTTTTTTCTTAATCAAAATTATTATAAGCAAAATACTGTTCAAGATTATAGAGAGTTTAAAACTGAATCAAATAATATTCATTCATTAATAAAAGATAAAATTCAAAATCAATATTATAAAGATAATGTATCTATTAAAAAAGGTGAAAGCTTAAATATAATTTTAAGTAAAGCGGGTGCATCTCAAAAAGAAATCTTTGATATTTCGAAAATTTTAGGACAATACATAAGTCTAAAAAAAATAAATACCAATCAAATTTTTGAAATTTTAACTGATAAAAAAAGTGGAGACATTATTAGATTAACAGTAAATTTAGATAATATAAATTCATTACATATTTTTAAGGAAAATAAAAAGTTTGTAGCAAATAAAATAGAAAAAGTACTTTTTAAAAAAACAGTTTTAGCTGAAGGAATAATCAAATCAAGTTTATTTAAGGCTGCCCAAAAAGAAGATATTGACGCTGAAGTTATTGTAGATTTCGCAAGAATATATGGTTTTGAAATTGATTTTCAAAGAGATATTAGAAAGAATGATATTTTTCAAATTGTCTACGACAAATATATTGATGATGATGGAGAGTTACAAAAAAATGGCGAAATCATTTATGCATATATGAAAAATAAAGGTAGAGAAATTGCACTTTACCGTTTTGTAGATCAAAGAGGTATTGCTGGTTACTATCAAACAAATGGAAAAAGTATTGAAAAAGCTTTAATGAAAACTCCAATCAACGGTGCACGACTGTCGTCTACATATGGCATGAGGAAACATCCAATTCTTGGTTATAATAAAATGCATAGAGGAACAGATTTTGCTGCGCCTAAAGGGACACCAATTATGGCATCGGGCTCTGGTGTAATTGAAATGTCTAAATGGAATGGTGCTTACGGAAAATATATTAGAATACGACACAACTCTAAATACAAAACTGCTTATGCACATTTAAGCGGATATGCCAGAGGAATTAAGAAAGGTGCAAAGGTAAGACAAGGACAAATTATTGGATATGTTGGCAGTACAGGTAGATCAACTGGTCCACATTTGCACTACGAAGTTTTAGTGAACGGAAAAAGAAAAAATTCTCAAAGATTAAAACTTCCATCAGGTAGAACTTTAAGAGGTGAAGATAGAGAAAAATTTGAAATCTCTAGGATTAAAATAGATGTGCTGCGATCAAATTTAATTAATTAAAATATCTTTTTAATTATTTTATTTATTGATGTTGAAATATCCTCTTTAGATGTATCAATTTTTAAAAAAGGATTTTTCGGCTGTTCATAACTGCCTGTTAAACCAATTGTACTAAAATTTTTAATACTCTTAGTTTTTTTATAAAGATTTTTAGGATCTCTTTTCATGCAAACTTTTAAGGGTGTATTAACAAATATTTCATAAAATTCATTTTTTTGAAATAAAGACTTTGCAAAAGCTCTATCTTTTTCAAATGGAGAAATGACCGCAACAATTACAATTAAACCAGCATCAACCATTAACTTACTAATTTCAGCAACCCTTCTAATATTTTCTGCTCTATCAGCTGCACTAAAGCCCAGGTTTTTATTAATTCCAAGCCTTAAATTGTCACCATCAAGAACATAAGTATGCTTATTGTTTTGGCTTAGTTTTTTTTCTAAGGCTTGAGCAATTGTTGATTTCCCAGACCCAGATAATCCTGTAAACCAAATACATTTTGGTTTTTGCCTTTTTATTTTTGATCTAATAACCTTGTTTATTATACCTTGTGTTTTGAAAACATTTCCTGAGCGTCTTAATTCAAAGTTAATTTTTCCAGCACAGACAACCGCAAAACTTAGCTCATCAATTAATATAAAATTTTTTAATCCTGGAGCTTTATCATCAATTGAATAAGCTAATTGTTCATTACTTGAAAACTCAATTTGGCCAGTTTCATTTAAATCTAGTTCATTAATATTTTTGTTTTTTACTTGTGAAATATCATTATTTTTTTTTATTTTTAATATTGTTACTTTTGAAATTTTGTTATGAATTCTAATTAAATATTCTCTACCTGGAATTAGTTTTTCAGAAGAAGTGATTACTACATCTGCATT
Organism: Candidatus Pelagibacteraceae bacterium; assembly: GCA_038110645.1. Classification (GTDB taxonomy): domain Bacteria; phylum Pseudomonadota; class Alphaproteobacteria; order Pelagibacterales; family Pelagibacteraceae; genus HIMB114. The sequence continues at coordinate 4,082 of JAYNJZ010000048.1, read as the reverse complement.
AAAAGCATTTCCATTCATGATGCTTTTATCATTTAGTGGTACAATTATATCTCCTTTTGAAATATCAATTTGTTTATTCAAATCTAAACTTGCATAAGAGTTTGATAGTTTTTTAACTTTTTTCAAATTATGAAAAATACTTTTTATTGTCGTAATATTTTCAGATGGTAAAATTTTAACTTGTTGATTTACTTTCAAACTACCTTGTAAATTACCTAAAAAATTTCTTATTTGTCTATTAGGTCGATGGATATTTTGTACACTTAAATAACTATGAGTATTAAATTTTTTATTATTAATAGCAATAATTGTATCAAGTATACTTTTCCCTTTATACCATTTTATTTTTTTTGATCTTGAAACAACATTATCTCCGATTAATGCAGAAGTTGGAATATAAAATTTTTTTATGTCAATTTTATTTTTTAAAAACCTATCCAAATTTTTTTTAATATTTTCAAATTTATTTTTATTATATTTTATTGTATCTATTTTATTAATTGCAAAAATGATATTTTTTATTTCAAGAAATTCTAAAATTTTAATATGTCTAATAGTTTGCTCTAAAACTCCTTTTTTTGAATCAACTAATAGAATTGCAATTTGACAATTAGATGCGGCTGTTACAACGTTTCTAGTATACTGATGATGCCCAGGACTATCATGAAAAACTAATCTTTGATTTTTATAATTAATATATCTATGGGCCACATCAATTGTAATGCCTTGTTCTCTTTCGTCTTGCAAACCATCTAATAAAAGAGCAAAATCTAATTTAGAACCAGTTGTTCCATATCTGCTGGATAATTTTTTTAATTTTAACTTTTGATCATCTAAAATATTTTTAGTTTCATAGATTATTCTTCCAATAAGAGTGGACTTTCCATCATCAACACTGCCGCAGGTAACTATTTTTTTTAAATCCATTAAAAATAGCCCTCTCGCTTTTTTAATTCCATACTATTGGGTTTATCCAAATCAATTAGCCTACCAGATCTCTCAGAGTTTTTTTCGTATAAAGTTTCTTTTATGACTTCATTAAGGTTTTTAGCATTACTTTTAATTCCAGCTGTAAGTGGATAGCAACCTAGTGTTCTAAATCTGATATTTTCGAATATTATTTTTTCTTTATTTTTACGTTTAAATCTATTGTCATCTAATAAAAAATATGCGCCATCCCTTCTTACACATTTCCTTTTTTTCGAAAAATAAAGGTCAACAATTTCTATATTCTCTTTTTTTATATAATTCCAAATATCGAATTCAGTCCAATTAGAAATTGGAAATACTCTAAGCGTTTGCCCATCATTTCTGCCAAAATTAAAAAGGTTCCATAATTCTGGTCTTTGATTTTTAGGATTCCAAAGGTGTCCGTGTTCTCTAACGGAGACTACTCTTTCTTTCGACCTGCTGGCTTCTTCATCTCTTCTAGCGCCTCCATATACGACATCAAATTTAAATTTATCTAAAGCATCCTTTAATGCTTTTGTTTTCATAATATCAGTATAGTTTTTATCTTTTTGGGGGTTAAGCTTTAAGCCTTTATTATTTGTGTAAGTAATTAATTTGAGTTTAAATTTTTTTTTAATTTTTTCTCTAAATGATATCATCTCCTTAAATTTCCATTTTGTATCAATGTGTAATAATGGAAAAGGTACTGTAGATGGATAAAAAGCTTTTCTTGCTAGATGTAACATTACAGATGAATCTTTTCCAATAGAGTACATCATCACCGGGTTGTCTGAATTTGCATAAGAGTCTCTTATTATAGAAATGGCCTCGGACTCTAATTGATCTAATAACTTATTTTGCGAAATCACAAATGTAACTTTATTTAAAATTAAAGATTAATTATTAGCTTTATTCTGAAGATTTAGCCACTACTGTATTATCATCATCATCTAATTTATTTAAATCAGTCTCTTTAGCTAAATTTTCTTCATTTTTGTCTTCTTCAGAACTTGGTATTTCATCATCTTTATTCTCTTCATTAATATTTTTAATTTCTTCTTGAGATGGCAACATTCTAGAAAAATGATCCGCATGCTGAAAATAGCTTTCAGCTAATATTTTATCTCCTATAGACAATGCCTCTGTAGCCAACTTATTATATTTTTCAAATAATTTAGAAGCATTACCATTAAATCTTATTCTTTGATGATTAAATGATCTACCTTGGTCATTTAATTTTATAACCTGTGATGATCTAGACCCGCTATGTCTACGACCATTTCTTCTATTGCTTCCTCGTCCTCTAGGACGTCTGTCAAAATTTGCCATTTAATTGGTATAATATTTTATTAATTATTTAAAATTCAGTTAAGATGCTGTTTTGAACCATAAATAAATGTTATTGTAAAGCATAATTTTTAATTTTTTTTGCTAAAATACACCTAACTTGATTATTAATAAGTTTAAATTTTGATACTACTGCAAAACCGTTAAGGTATAATAATTTTTCAATTTTCTTTATTTGGTTGTCACCTATTTCAAAAGCGAGATATCCATTAAGTTTTATATTTCTTTTAAAATAAAAAATTATTTTTTCGTAAAATTTTATACCATCTTTATTATCACTGATAAATGCTTCATAAGGTTCGAAAATTTTAATTGATGGATCTAAACAAGAATACTCTGATAATTTCAAATATGGTGGGTTTGAAATAATTAAATCAAACTTGTCGTTGGTTTTTAATTTAAAAATATCTCTATTCAAAACTTTTAATCTATTGCTTAAATTAAATTTATTTAAATTAAATTTTGTACTCAAAACTGCTTCCTTAGAAATATCAATTGCTATTCCTTTTGACTTTTTGAAATAATCTAACAAAGATATACTTATACATCCCGAGCCACACCCAATATCTAAAAATCTCAAATTTGTATTTTCTGTTATACAACTAGTAACTAAACTAATTAATACTTCAGTTTCTGGTCTAGGGATCAAGACTTTCCTAGATAAATTAAAATCAAATTTCCAAAAGCTTCTTTGATTAATAATCTTGGCTATAGGTTTATTTTTTTTTCTTTGATCTACATAGTTTAAAAATAACTCTTTTTCTAACTCATTTAATTTTTGATCTGTGTTTAAAAATAAGTCTAATCTATCTTTTTTCTTCAAAGTAAACGCTAACAAAATTTCACAATCTAACTTATAAGTTTTTGATTTATCAATTAGTAAACTATAAGAATTTTTAAGCGCCTGTGTAATATTCATTAACTTTCCAGTTGTTGTTCTTGGAATTGAATTTGTAAGGCATCGGAAATTTCTGAAAAAACATCTCCAGATAAAAAATCTGTTAATTTATGAAGTGTTAAATTTATACGATGATCTGTAACTCTTCCTTGTGGAAAATTGTAAGTTCTAATTCTTTCAGATCTATCACCAGAACCAATTTGAGATTTTCTTGCAGATGATCTCTCTTGTTCTAACTTTGACCTTTCTAGCTCATAAATTTTAGATCTCAAAATCTTTAAAGCTTTTGCTTTATTTTTATGCTGTGATTTTTCATCTTGTTGCGAAACCACAATTCCACTTGGAATATGAGTAATTCTAACTGCACTATCAGTTGTATTTACAGACTGTCCACCTGGTCCGCTGGATCTGAATACATCGATTCTAAGATCATTTTCATCAATTTTCACATCAACGTCTTCAGCTTCTGGTAAAACAGCAACTGTGGCAGCTGATGTATGAACACGGCCTTGTGTTTCTGTTTTTGGAACCCTCTGAACTCTGTGAACACCAGACTCAAATTTCAATTTAGAAAAAACGTTTTTACCTGTAACTGAAAAGACAACTTCCTTGTAACCACCTGCATCGCTTTGGGAAATGCTGATAACCTCAGTTTTCCAATTGTTGTTTGAGGCTACTTTTTGATACATTTCAAATAAATCACCAGCAAACAATGCAGCTTCTAGACCACCAGTACCTGCTCTAATTTCTATTATTGCATTTTTTTCATCTGCTTCGTCTTTTGGTAACATAAATAATTTGATTTTAGTTTCTAACTCTCCAATTTTTGCTTTAATTTCTTCAAGTTCCAATTCAGCCATTTCTTTTAATTCTTTATCAGCAGATT
>JAYNJZ010000047.1:0-6662 GCA_038110645.1 Candidatus Pelagibacteraceae bacterium | reverse complement strand
AATATATGTGGTTATTATTCTATTATCTTCAAGGTGTTAATTTAATTCTTAATGAGGTAAATAATTTAATTAAATATGAGAAAAGGTTCAATTAATAGAAAAACTAAAGAAACCTCTATTAAAGTCGAAGTAAATTTAGACGGTACTGGTAAGTCTAATATTAAGACAGGTATTGGTTTTTTAGACCATATGATGGAACAGATTTCTAAGCATTCTTTAATTGATATTAATTTAGAAGCAAAAGGAGATCTGCATATTGATTTACACCATACTACTGAAGATAGCGGTATTGCTTTTGGTGAGGCTTTAAAAGAAGCTTTAGGTGATAAAAAAGGAATTAAAAGATATGCAAGCGCTACAATACCAATGGATGAAACATTAAGTCGTGTCTCTTTAGATTTATCTAATCGACCATATCTCGTTTGGAAAGTAAAGCTCGCTGTCGAAAAACTTGGAGAGATGGATACAGAATTATTTAAAGAATGGTATCACGCATTCTCGCAAAGTGCAGGTATAACTTTACACGTTGAAAATTTATATGGAGATAATTCTCATCATATAATCGAGTCTTGTTATAAGGGATTGGCAAGAGCTTTAAGAGAAGCTGTACAGGTAGACCCTAGAGCTGAAGGTATCATACCGTCGACAAAAGGAACTATTTAAGCATTAATGAAAATTGCTATCATTGATTATGAGTCTGGCAATTTAAAGTCAGTCTCAAAAGCAGTTGAGTTAGCTTCAAAAAATATTTTAAATAAATCAGACGTACAAATTATAAATACAGCAAAAGAATTAAGTCATTATGACAAAATTGTACTACCTGGCCAGGGATCTTTTAAGCAATGTTATCAATCATTAATTTCTATAGACGGAATTTTAGATGAATTATCTAATTTTGTTATAGAAAAACAAAAACCTATTCTTGGTATATGCGTTGGGATGCAGCTTTTTTCAACTTTTGGTGATGAAGATGGTGGAAGCACAGGTTTTAATTGGATTGAAGGAAAGGTTAAAAAAATTAATTTAAAAGATAAATTTTTAAAATTACCTCATATGGGTTGGAACAATATTAATATTGAAAAAGACTCAAAATTATTAAACGGAATTGAAAACAACAGTCACTTTTATTTTGTACATAGCTATGCCTTTGAGGTTTTAAATAAAGAATTTATTTCTGCTATAACCAATTATTCAATTGAATTTGTCTCCGCTGTAGAAAAAAATAATATTTTTGGGACACAATTTCACCCAGAAAAAAGCCAGGCGAATGGTATAAAAATATTAGAAAATTTTGTAAAAATTTAATGATTATTTATCCTGCTATAGATCTTCAAGATGGAAAATGTGTAAGACTAACCAAAGGTGATTTTAATCAACAAACAGTTTATTCACGATCACCAATTGAACAGGCAAAAGCATTTGAGGACAAAGGTTTTGAATATTTGCATGTCGTTGATCTTGATAGAACAATAAGCAAAGAAAAATCAAATTTAAAAACTATAAAAGAAATTATTCAAAATACAGGTTTAAGAGTTCAAGTCGGTGGAGGACTAAGATCAATAGATAATATCAAAGAAGTAATAGATCTTGGTGTTGAAAATATTGTGATGGGTACTGCAGCAGTTAATAATCCAGATTTATTATTAGAAGTATCTCAAAAATATAAAAATAAAATTTCTGTAGGACTTGATGTTAGAAATAAAATGATCGCTCTTAAAGGATGGAAAGATCAAACGGAGATTTCATGTTTTGATTTTTTAGAAACAATAAAAAATTTACCAATTAAAAGTATTATTTTTACAGACATTAATAAAGATGGCATGAAACAGGGTGTGAATATTGACGATACACTTAAGATGGCAGAAAGTTCAGATATTCCAGTTGTAGCATCTGGAGGAGTGTCTAGTATTGAAGATATAAAAATGATTAAAGCCAAAAAAAAAATTTATGGTGTTGTTGTAGGGAAAGCAGTTTATGATGGTCTTATCGACCTAAATGAACTGACAAAACTTAATGCTTAAAAAAAGAATTATACCATGTTTGGATGTTAAGGATGGTAGAGTTGTTAAAGGAATTAATTTTGTAGATTTAATTGATGCAGGTGATCCTGTTGAACAAGCGTCAATCTATAATGAAAGCGGAGCTGATGAAATTTGTTTTTTAGATATTACAGCTTCAAGCGATAAAAGAGATATTTTATTAGACACAGTTAAAAAAACTGCAGAATGTTGTTTTGTTCCTTTAACAGTTGGCGGTGGTGTAAGATCTATTCAAGATATTAGAAAACTTTTGTTAGCTGGAGCAGATAAAGTTTCAATTAATACTGCTGCAATAAAAAATCCTGATTTGATTAAAGACAGCGCTAATAAATTTGGTTCACAATGTATTGTAGTTGCTATTGATGCTAAAAAAACACAAGATAATCAATGGACTGTTTTTACTCATGGTGGAAGAGAATTAACTAACTTAGATGCAATAGAATTTGCAAAATTGGCAGAACAAAAGGGAGCAGGAGAAATTTTGTTAACTTCTATGGATCAAGATGGAACTAAAAAAGGTTATGATATTGAATTAACCAAAAAAATAACTAGCAGTTTAAATATTCCTGTTATTGCCTCAGGAGGTGTCGGGAATCTTACACACTTAAGAGATGGTATAGTTGAAGGTGGTGCAAGTGCTGTTTTAGCTGCTTCAATATTTCACTTTGGTGAATATTCAATACCTCAGGCAAAAGAGTATTTAAAAAAAGAAAATGTTGCTGTAAGAATATAATATGTTTGAAGTTCTTAATGAATTAATCAATACTATTCGTGACAGAAAAAACTCTTCTGAGCAAGAGTCTTACACTAAAAAACTTTTAAATGATCATAATCTTTGCCGTGAAAAAGTTATGGAAGAGGTCAAAGAGCTTGTTGATGCACTGAATAAAAAATCAAATGAAATTCATGAAGCGGCAGATGTAATTTATCATATGCTGGTATTATTAGAGGCAAATAATATTAAAGTTGAAGATGTTTTAGAAGAATTAAAGAAAAGGCAAGGGGTTTCAGGTTTAGTTGAAAAGGCAAATAGAAAAAAGTGAGTTACGATAAAAATAATATTTTTGCAAAAATTTTAAGAGGAGAAATTCCTTGTGATAAGGTTTTTGAAAATGAGCATGCTTTAGCTTTTAATGATATTAGTCCTCAGGCAAAAGTACATGTTTTGGTCATCCCGAAAGGCTCTTATACCGATGTTGAAGATTTTTCTAAAAATGCATCAAAAGACGAGATAGCATCACTCATGCAGGCTGTTGTTGAAGTTTGTAAAATTACAAAACTTTCATTTAGCGAGGGTGGAAAAGGTTTTAGATTGGTAGCTAATACTGGTCCAGATGGTAGTCAGGAAGTACCTCACTTTCATTATCATGTTATGGGTGGCGAAGCGATGGGTCTTAGAGGCTTAAGAAAAAATTAAAATTTCTAATGAATATTCAAAGATATTTTTTAGACATTAATTCTAAAATGGATTTAATCCCTTCGGAATGTGGTATCGCTGGTTTAGTTATTGAAGAAAATGATAAATCTGATCCCCAATATTGTAAATTTTTGTATCAAAAAATTGGAGAAGAGTTTCATTGGAAAGATAGACTTGCCTGGTCTTTGGAGCAGTGGGCAAATTATTTAAAACAAGAAAAATTAAAATTTTATACAGCAAAAATAGGAAACGATGTTGCTGGTTTTTATGAATATTTAAACCATGTAGATAAGAAAGAAGTTGAATTAACTTATATGGGAATATTCAGAGAATATTTTGGAAAAAAACTTGGAGGATATTTGTTGACGCACGCACTTAGGAACGCCTGGTCCCATAATCCTAAAAGAATTTGGGTACATACTTGTACTTTGGATCATCCTAATGCTTTAAGAAATTATCTAGCAAGAGGTATGAATATTTTTAAAAAGGAAAATGTAAAGATTTAAAAATTATAGTCTGGTACTTTAAATTCTTCTTCTATTTTTAGGTTTGTCAGTGGTTCTAGGATTTTAAATTTAACCGTTTCTTGATTGTAACTGACGGTTTCCCAGCCTTTTAGAATATTAGTCTTCTTATCAAAAAAAATTTTTGCAATTAATCCACTTTCTGTATTTATTTCATAAAAATAATCAGTTGATGTTTGTTTAATCTTTGATTGATCAATTAATTTTAAATTTTCTAAAAGTTTTTTTTTATCAAGAATGATATTGAAAGCTGAATTTTTTAATGGATACCTGTATGATCTTTTAAATTTATGTTTGATAATATATAAGCTGTTATTTCTAACTAATACCTCTTTTTTTTCATCGCCCTCGTAGATGCATTTTAAATTTCCAGAAAAAACTAAAAAACATTTACCAATTTCGCTTTGTTCACTAGTTATCTGTTCAAAATTAAAAGTTATATTTTCAGTTTCATTTAACTTTTTTATTATTTCATGGGTTACATTAGCAAGTACCGCTTTTGAATATAAAAAAATAATAAAAAAAAAAATTAAAAATTTCATTAGGGATAGATTTCTCTTTTTCCCGTGTGATTTGCTGGACTAATAATTTTTGCTTCTTCCATTTGATCAATAATTCTTGCAGCTCGATTGTAGCCTATTTGCAATTTTCTCTGTAAAAAACTAGTGGAGGCTTTCCCCTCTGCTTTAATTAAAGATACTGCTTGTTCGAATAGCTCATCTTTATCAGATGAATCTAAGTGGCTATCGTTTTCACCATCCTTATCTTCAATTTTGGTAATATCATCAATATAAGTTGGAGACCCTTGTGATCTTAAAAAAGTACTAACTTTTTCTATTTCTGAGTCAGAGACAAATGGTCCGTGAATTCTAATCATTCTACTTGCTGATGACATGAACAACATATCCCCCTTTCCTAATAGTTGCTCAGCACCCTGCTCTCCTAATATTGTTCTGCTATCAATTTTAGATGTTACCTGAAATGAAATCCTTGTAGGAAAGTTCGCTTTGATCGTGCCCGTAATAACATCAACACTTGGTCTTTGTGTAGCCATTATAATATGTATTCCAGCAGCTCTGGCCATTTGGGCAAGTCTTTGAATATAATTTTCAACCTGTTTTCCTGAAACCATCATCAGGTCAGCCATTTCATCTACTACTACAATAATGTAAGGCATGACTTTTTTATTTTCTTTTTTAGCTTTTTCATTAAATCCAGAAATATTTCTAACCCCTTCTTCTGTCATTTTTCTATAACGAGTTTCCATTTCTCTAACAGTCCACTTCAATGCTGAAGTAGCTTTTTTAGGTTCAGTTATGACTGGAGAAAGCAAATGTGGTATTCCTTGATAAACAGATAACTCTAACATCTTTGGATCTATTAAAATTAATTTACAGGTTTCAGGAGTATGTTTGTATAGTACAGATAAAATTAATGTATTAATACAAACTGATTTTCCAGATCCTGTAGTTCCTGCAATTAATAAATGTGGCATACTAACTAGGTCTCCAACGATCGGATAACCTGCAATTGTTTTTCCCAATGTAATAGGAATATTAATTTTTGGATTAGCAAATTCCTTACTCTCAATAATTTGTCGATAATTAACTGGATCAATTTCTTTATTTGGAATTTCTATTCCAATTGTATTCTTTCCAGGAACAGGTGCAATTCTTGTTGAAATAGAACTCGTACTCCTTGCTATATCATCTGTTAAATTAACTATTTTAGAAGTTTTAATCCCAGCTGCTGGTTCAAATTCATAAAGTGTAACGACTGGACCAGGGCTTACTTTTTTAATTTTACCCATGATACCAAAATCAAGTAACGTATTTTCTAAAAATTTAGATAATTGTTTATGATCATCTGTAAGAGTATCAGAGTTTTTTATACTATTAGATTGGTTTAAAAAATGAGTAGGAGGTAATTTATATTCTCCAGGTTTAAAATAAATATTTTCTTTTGAGTCCAATGGTAAGCTAGATTGAGTTTGCATAGGTGCTGGCTTGAAGCTTTTATTTATTGTGGGTATTAATTCTTCAGTTACTTCCTCAACTTGATTTGATTGATCAATCGTGCCGGCTTTCTTAAAAATGATTTTTAAAAATTTAAATGGACTTATTATTATGACTCCAGTTTTTTTAAAGATCATTAGCCATTGTGAAAAATTTAGACCAAGACTCAAAATAAAAAATATTGACCCTAAACTTATTGATGTATAGGAAAAAATTTTATTAAAGGCATAAAGATCTAAAGGAATAAAAGTTATTAAATAACTACCCAAAAAACCTCCGTTTCCGTTATCCGGTAACCAAAAGTTTTGATCAAAAATTATTTTTAATCCAAATGAAAAAAGAGATAGATAAATAACTATAAATAATAATTTAAATGAAATATTAGAAATTGTTTTTTTTATAATAATTAACCAACTCCAAACGAAAAGATTTAAAAATAGAAGGAAACAAGAAAGACCGAACGCCTGTAATAAGAAATCAGATACATAAAAACTATAATTTAATAAAAAAAACCCTTCCGTTTTACCCGGAGTTATTAAAGTTGCATTTTCTGGAGAGTAAGTAACAACAGAATAAAGATAAAATATTGAAAATGTTAAGATTAATAGTCCCGAAACCTCTATTAGTCTAAGTTTTAAAAAATCTAGTACTTTTTGTAGCATATATA
>JAYNJZ010000046.1:0-6906 GCA_038110645.1 Candidatus Pelagibacteraceae bacterium | reverse complement strand
ATGAAGTTATGATGAGAGGAACTTTTGCAAATATTAGAATTAGAAATGAAATGGCGCCAGGCACTGAGGGTGGTTTTACAACATTATATCCAGAAAAAAAAATTATGAGTGTTTATGATGCTTCAGTAGAATATCAAAAAAGAGGAACACCTTTGGTTGTAATAGCTGGAAAGGAATATGGTACTGGTTCATCTAGAGATTGGGCGGCAAAAGGTACAAAGCTTCTTGGTATTAAAGCAGTAATTGCTGAAAGTTTCGAAAGAATTCATAGATCAAATTTAGTTGGAATGGGAATTTTGCCATTACAATTTATTGATGGAATGGATAGAAAAAAATTAAATTTAAAAGGATCAGAGTTAATTACTATAGTTGATATTGAAAAAGGTGTAAGCCCAAGAGAGAATGTAAAAGTAGAAATTAAATATGCAGATGGATCAGTGAAAGTAATAGATGCTTTATGCAGAATAGATACAGATAATGAAATACTTTATTATGAAAATGGTGGAATTCTACAATATGTTTTAAGGAAGATGATTTAATGCAGTTTCATCAAGTTAAAGTCCATCCGTCAAAATCAAATTTAAAAAAACAAGACCAGTTAGCTTGGAAGATTGCAGAGATTGCATCTGATAAAGCTCCTTTAGATGAAAATGCTGTTGAGATGGTAATTAATAGAATTATTGACAATGCATCAGTAGCAATCGCATCTTTTAAAAGAGGACCTGTAATAACAGCAAGAGAGATGGCGTTAGCTCATCCTAGAAAAAACGGTGCAACAGTTTTTGGAATTAGCCCTAAATATAGATTTGATTGTGAATGGGCAGCCTGGGCAAATGGAACTGCAGTAAGAGAATTAGATTTTCATGATACTTATCTAGCCGCCGATTACTCTCATCCTGGAGATAATATTCCATCTATATTAGCTGTAGCACAACAAAAGAAAAAAGATGGAAAATCTTTGTTAAAAGGAATTTTAACCGGTTATGAAGTGCAAGTAAATTTAGTTAAAGGTATTTGTTTGCATGAACATAAAATTGATCACATTGCACATTTAGGCCCAAGCGCTGCTGCTGGAATTGGTACACTTTTAAATTTATCTACTGATCAAATTTATCAGGCTGTTCAACAAGCTTTACATGTAACAGTATCAACAAGACAATCAAGGAAAGGTGAAATATCAACTTGGAAAGCTTTTGCACCAGCACATGCTGGAAAATTAGCAGTTGAGGCCGTAGATAGAATTATGAGAGGAGAGGGTGCGCCTTCTCCAATTTATGAAGGTGAAGATAGTGTAATTGCATACGTTCTCTCAGGACCAAATGCAGAATATACCGTTCCATTACCAAAGCCTAATGAACCGAAAAGAGCGATCTTAGAAACTTATACCAAAGAACATTCCGCTGAATACCAAGCCCAAGCATTAATTGACTTGGCAAGGGACCTTAATAAGGAAATAAAAGATTTTTCAAATGTAGATACAATTGATTTATACACTAGTCACCACACTCATAATGTAATTGGAACAGGGGCTAACGATCCACAAAAAATGGATCCTAATGCAAGCAGAGAAACATTAGATCATTCTATAATGTATATACTTGCCGTGGCACTTGAAGATGGAAAATGGCATCATGTTAATTCTTACTCAAAAAAAAGAGCTAACAAACCTTCTACTATAGAACTTTGGAACAAAATTAAAACTCATGAAGATCCTGTTTGGACCCAAAGATATCACGATCCCGACCCAGAACGAAAGTCTTTTGGAGGAAAATTAGTCATTAAAATGAAAGATGGGAAGACAGTTGAAAGAGAGCTTGGAATTGCAGATGCACATCCAAATGGCAAAAGACCTTTTGAAAGAAAACAATACATTGAGAAATTTAAAACTTTAACAGATGGTATCATCTCTAAAAACGAAAGGGACCGTTTTTTAAGAGATGTTCAAAAATTAATGAAACTTAAAACTGGCGATCTTCATAAATTAAATGTTGAAGTAAAACCTGCTCTTCAAAAGAAAAAAAGAAAAGTTAAAGCTATTTTTTAACTTCAATAGGTTTGCCTTCAAGCCAGGTAGTTTCTTCGCCTTGATAATGTTCTTTTTTCCAAATCGGAGTTTTTTTCTTAATTTCTTCAATAATAAATCTTGAAAATTCATAAACTTGGGCTCTGTGTTTACATGCTACAGCTATAATTACTGATATTCCTCCAAGAGGAACATATCCTTTTGCATGTTCTACAAAAGCGGCAGGATGATCTAACTTTAGTTTTTGAATTGCATCTTCAAAAATTTCTTTAAAACTTTTTTTTACCATTGAGTCATGTGCATCATAGGTAATTCCAGTGACTGTCTTATCGTTATTATGATCTCTAACGGTGCCTAAAAAATATAATGAAGCACCACATTTTTGTGACTCAATAAACTTTTGAGCTTTTCCAATAGTAATTTGATCTTTATTGACATCTACAACTTCACAATGAAACATCAACCACCTCCAATCGGCGGTATGATAGAAACTGTTTCATTTTTGCTAAGAATAAAATCGTCTTCAACAATTTCATCTTTAGAGCTAAATGCTGATTTTTTTACCATTTCTAAATAATTATTATTTTCGGGAAACTTATTTTTAACAAGCTTTATCATCTCATTTCTAATATCTTTAATTTGAATATTTTTATCAAACTCTAAATCTAAAAAATTATTGTCAGAAAATTCTCTACAAACTCCAAATAATTCAACTTTAATTTTCATAATCAATAAATTTTATTTTTTCACCTTTTTTAATTATTTTATTTTTTTGATCAAGCAATAACCAACAGTTTGCTTTGACCAAACTATTTAATTTATAAGACTCTTGATCTGGTATAATTTTTACACCAGATTTATTTATAAAGCCCCTTCTTAATTCGGTTAAATTTGGATTTTTTTTATAGCTATGTAAAATTTTTGTATTTTTAAACTCCAACTTTTGATTTTGCATAGATAATATCAAAGGTATTACTAAAAAATGAAACCCAACAATAGATGAAATTGGATTTCCAGGAAGACCAAAGTAATAATTGTTATTTTTTACGGCAAAAAGTGTTGGCCTACCTGGCTGCATACCAATTCTATGAAACATAATTTTAAACTTTTTTTGTTTTAAAAATTTTGGAAAATAATCTTTATGACCAGCAGAAACTCCCCCTGTTGAGATAATAATTGTATTTTTTAAATTTTTAATTTTGGAAAAAGTTTTGTTAATTGATTTTTTATTATCTTTAACAATTCCTAAATAATTAAAACAAAAGTTATATTTTTCTTGATAGCTTTCTATATATTCCGGGATAGAATTTATAACCTTATCATTAAATACTACTTTATCTGAAATTTCGTCTCCAGAGCAAAATAAAACAATATTAGGAGTTTCAAATGTTGATATGTTTTCATGACCAGATGATTTGATAAGTAATTTCTTTGCAGATGTTATTTTTTGATTTTTTTTAATTAATAATTGGTCCTTTTTAAAATCCGATCCTTGTAATCTTACGTTACTATATTTTTTTACTTTTGAAGATATTTGAACTAGTCCATCAATCACCTCAACCTGTTCATAAGGTAACATACAATCATAAGGTGGAATAATTTTACCGCCTGTACTAATTCGGTAGCAAGTGTTTTTAATATAAGGAATATGTTTATTTTCGCCAACTGCTAATTCACCATTAATTTTAAAAAAAATATTTTTTTTTGTATCTTGGGATTTAAATGCAAAACCATCCAATAAACTATTATTAAATGAAGGGTTATCTCTCTTTGCTTTAATATCCTCACATAATGTTTCGTTTTTTAAATTTTTTATATATTCCTTTTTTTTGATTTTTTTGGAAACTTTTAAAACTTTTTTTAACGCTTCCTTGTATGAAGTCATGATTAACTAAGGTGCGATAAGAATTCAGGAACACCATTTGGGTTAATCCATAACCCGCTTTTTCCACCCTGTTTCACCAACAGTCTAGTATTTTGAATTAGTAAATCTGGATTTACAATTTTGCTTAAATCATAAATAGTTATTAAAGCAGCATTGACACCCATAATCGCTTCCATTTCAACACCAGTTTTTGCATTCGCTGAAACTAAACAATAAACCTCAAGTGCATAATTTTTTTCATCTAGCACAATTTTTGTTGATGTATGATCAATTTGTAAAGGATGACACAGTGGTATTAAATCACTTGTTCGTTTCACCCCTAGTACAGCAGCGACCTCAGCAAGCGTAACAGGATCACCTTTCGGCATTTGATGATTTTTTATAAGATTAAAAACTTCTTTTCCAACTATAATAGAACCGGCTGCCAAAGCTCTTCGTAAGGTGATCTCTTTATCTGAGACGTCAATCATATTAAATGATTTTTCTTTGAAAAGATCTTTAGTCCAATCTTTTAAATCTTCTTTAGTAACAATTTTAAGCTTCATTCTATTTTCTACACTTATAATATTTTCTTAAGGCAGCAACTGAATTAATAGTAGCGGCTCTATTCAGGTGTTGAGGATTGTCATCAAGATATTTCACAAAAACTCTAACCCATTGAGCGGGCGTAATACTGCTTGGAACGCAAAACCCATTTAATCTTGCTTGCTGTGTATTTAAATCTTTTCCATATTTAATTGCATTAAACGTTTCAACAAATAAAGAGCTATCAAACATTCCTCTAAAATACCAAGTGCAAGTTAGAGCTTTTCCCATATCGACTACACCAAGTTTTGCTCCATCAGCATATCTAATATAAGTTTTGCAATTTTGGTAAATTTTCATGGAACTTTTTGTGCTGATCGAAGCATGTGAGATTTTTGAATTTAACAAAATGAAAATTATTAAAAAAAATATTTTTTTAAGCATTATCCACCTATCGATGCTAAATGAGGTGTGATACCTGTATTGCCAAGCTCAAGATAATGAGATTCTTTTTTAAATCTTAACTGAGTTAAAATTAAATCAATCAGTTCGTTCTTTTGTGTTGGATCTTGTAGGTATTGTCTTAAATCAGTTCCTGTATTACCAAATAAGCAAAGTCTTAATTCACCTTTAGCTGTTATTCTAAGTCTATTACATGTTTTACAAAAATCTTTTGAATATGGTGCAATAATACCAAATCTACCTTTTGAATTTGGATTAATGTAGTTTAAAGCAGGACCATCGTCTTTACCTCTTTCAATATTTTTCCATCCTTGATTTTTTAAATAATCTTTAAAAACTTTCGCACTTTGATGATATTTTTTAAAATATTTTAAGTTATCACCTGTTTGCATTAGCTCAATATATCTAAAATTAATATCGTTTTGGTTTATAAAATTTGCCCAGCTATCAAATTCTTTTTTATTGTCATTTATATCTTTTAGAAGAACTGCATTAACTTTTATATTTTTGAAACCTTTATCTTGTAAAATTTTTATACCTTTTAAAATTTCAGGCAGCCTGTCATGTCCAGTAATTTCTTTAAATTTTTCTCTACTAAGAGTATCAATACTAATATTAATTCCATCAACTCCTGTTTCAATAAGAGTTTCAGCTAAACGATCAAGTTTGTATCCATTAGTCGTCACAACTAATTTTTTTATTCCTTCTTTTGATTTTATTAATTTCATTACATCAAAAAAATCTTTTCTAACTGTCGGTTCACCTCCAGTTACTCTAATCTTAGAAACCCCCAGATCTGAAAGTGCATTTACTAAATTTTCAATTTCATTAATGTTTAGAAAGCCTGGATGATTGTTTGGTTTAAAGTAACCATTCGGAAGGCAATAACCACATTTGAAATTACAAACATCAGTGATCGACAATCTAATGTAAGGAAATGTACGCCCAAATGTATCTTTAAGTTTTTCCCCCATAGGTTTAAGGTATCTTTTTTTGATCAAAATATAAAGTTTTAAAACATATAATTTCAATCATTGATTGTATTAAAAAAAAATACTTTGATCGATTTTTTTTTTGAAGTAGTATTGCATTAATCGAATAGGGGGAGATATGCCAAAAAAAATAAATAAAGTAAATTCTAGCAGAAGAAATTTCCTTGCTGGCTCAGCTACAGTTGCAGGAGCAGCTGCTGCAGCTTCAGTAATGCCAATTTCTATTGCTAATGCCAATCATACTGACGCTGGCACAAAAGGCTTACCGTCATGGACTGGTTGGAAAAAAAGAAGCGCGTTAATAATTCACTCTGATAAAGGGATGGAAACGCATCGTGATGCAATTGGAAACAGTGTGATCACACCATTAAGACATGTTTATATAAGAAATAACATGCCAACCATGAGCGATGCTCAGATTGGAAATAGAAATAATTGGAAGTTAAAAGTTGAAGGAGTTAAAAAACCTAAAACTTACACACTTGCACAATTAAAACAGTTGGCTCAAAAAACTGAAGCTACGATTCTTCAGTGTTCTGGTAACGGTAGAGGTTTCTTTGCTCATAAGCCAAGAGGATCTCAATGGAAAACAGGAGCTGCCGCTTGTTTAATTTGGACTGGTTGTCCGGTATCTGCAATTGTAAAAGATTGTGGTGGTCTTGCAGGTGGAGCAAAATTTATGACAGCAACAGGCGCTGATATGCCTAAACAATTAGATCCAAAAAAGGCTCTAGTTGAGAGGTCAATACCAGTTAAAGCTCATAAAGACGCTTTTGTAGCATGGGAAGTTAATGGAGTTAATATTCCAAACTCTCATGGTGGCCCACTAAGAATGGTTACACCTGGTTACTTTGGTATTAATAATGTGAAGCATGTTGGTAAGCTTGCTTTCACAGCTAAAGAATCTAGCGTGAAATATATGAAATCAAGTTACAGAATTTCTCCAATTGGAAAAAAAGGATCTCAATATCCTTCTTGTTGGGAAATGCCTGTTAAATCTTGGATCGTATCACCATTAA
>JAYNJZ010000045.1:0-6941 GCA_038110645.1 Candidatus Pelagibacteraceae bacterium | reverse complement strand
TTAATATTTCAACTGCTTTTGGTCCTTGAATTGCTATCAAAGATAAATCATCATGAAGTTTAGTTTTTGATGAATCTATTACTTCATGTATTCTTTCAACATCATGATGCTTACAAGCTGCATTTAAAACTATATTCAGCCCGCCTTCGACTTTAGTTACAATTAAATCATCATCAATCCCACCATCTTTATTCATCAAAACAGTATATTTTGATTGATTAAGCTTTAATGATTTTAAATCGATTGGAACAATTTTCTCTAATGGCAAATAATCATTCTCATTACCATAAATCGAAAACTGCCCCATATGTGATACATCAAAAATACCGACTAAAGATCTTACGTGTAAATGTTCTTTCATAATCCCATCAGGATATTGAACTGGCATTTGATAACCTGCAAAAGGAACCATCTTTCCACCTTTATTAAGATGAAAATTATAAAGCGCTGTTTTTAGATCTGAAATTTTTTCTGCGTTTTGATTCATAATAAACTCTGCTCATTTGCCCATCTGTCGGTTTACCTGAGAGATTTTGGCTCCTTCGGTGGGACTTAGTCCGCTTTCCAGAGTTTATTTTATGTACGGTCCATTTACCTGAGAGTTTCCTGGGCGTTGCTCCTTCGGTGCTGATTTAACAGACTCTCCCGCACAAATTCACAGTATATTTTAACTAGATGATTACAATAACGCAATAGTTGTAAGGGAATTTTAGTCTATGAACTAAATTTCATTGTTTAATTTTTCAGACATTAATTTAGCGTTTTTCCATGCATTTTCTGCACGTCCTCCCGTAAACCAATCACCTGTAATTCCAATTTTCATAGTTTCATTCCAATAAACTGGAAGTGAGTTGTTTTCTGAATAAGCGAACAACCATCCATGAACATCTTGATGAACAACCTCTGACTTATCAATTTTAAATATATCTAAAAATTCTGTTACAATCTCATTTAAAATTTGATCTTTGTTTTGTTTATATTTTTTAAAATTTAAATAACCATAATCTTCAGTAGTTTGTATCGTTAATAATGTTAGCTCTTGATTATTTAATATACGCTGTTTTGAGGTTTCATTAGCACACCAGGATAAAATTTTATTATTTTTAATAACATAACCAGAATATTTAAAAATAGATGTCTCTTTTAAAGCAAGCATAACAGTAAAGCAGGGCTTCATATTATTTTCTTTAATTTCAAAGTTAATTCCTAATTCTTTGATAAGGTCATTGGTTTGTGCCTGTGGAATAGTTAAAATTAGTTTTTTTGCTAAATATTCTTTTCCAATATCATCAACGATTTTCCAATGGTCATTTAAAAAATTTAATTTATCAATTTTAGTTTTGAAATGACATTTTTCTAAATTAATTAAAGATTTAACAAAATCATTATTTCCAAAATTTCCTATAAATTTATTTGATGCGGGTAATGTAGAAATTTTTTTATCTATCTGAACAAAATCTCCATGCCATTGTTTTATATTTTTAACACTTTTAATAAAATTTAAAAATTCTGGAGTTGATGGAGAAATATATTGAAGGCCGTGATCAAATACTCCAACTCCATCAACTTTTCTCGTTGAAGATCTCCCTCCAGGTCCTCTTGCTTTTTCAAAAATAATTAAATTTTTTTCATTTAAGTAATGACATAGCACCGCCGTGGAAAATCCAGCTCCAATAATTGCAATTTCTTTCATTTATTTTTTAAATGTTTTTAACAATAATGCACAAAATATAATAGCGCCACCAACAAATACGCCTAAAGATGGATTCTCACTAATAAATATCCATGCCCAAAGAGGTCCAGCAATGGACTCGGTGAATGCAAATATTCCAACTTTAGCAGACTCTGTTGTACGTGATCCCAAAGTAAGACAAATAAAGCCTGGAGCATACTGAAGAGATCCAAAAAGAAATGCTAAAATTAAATCATGTGAATTAATAACTAGCCCTTGGGTCATTATAGCACCCGCTGCCATGCAAAAAAGTCCAGAGAGTCCAACTGCGGGGACCATGTCAATATCATTAAATTTTCTGATAATAATAACGATCGTTGTAAAACAAAGTGGTGTTATAAAAGCAAATGCATTTCCAAGTGCTGTACCATTAGAAATTTTTGTACCAATCATTATATAAATACCAATCGCAGCCATAATAATTGCAACAAAAGTTGAAAGATTAATTTTTTCTTTAAGAATAAAATATCCTGCAATTGCTAACATGAAAGTTTGAGTACTAATGATGAACAATACATTTGCGACAGTTGTATGCTTCATTGCAAACATATAAGCGCCACTTCCTGTGGCATATAAAAGCGCACAAAAAATACCGACGAGTCCTAAATTTTGAAATTTATTAATGATATTCTTTTTAGATGTTAAAAATAAAAATATGATAACCGCTGGTGTAAAGAAAAATGACCTCCAAAAATAGATTGCCCAAACATCATTTGTTTCAAAAAGTTTAAATAAAGTGCCACCAGAACTTAAAAATAACCCCCCAAGAGAAACAAGTAAAAAACCTGGAATTTTATAATTGGATAACATTTGGGTTTAGTTTAAAAAGATATTTATGAAACTTGGGTTTATTGGAACAGGCACCATTACGACAGCAGTCATTGAAGGATTAATTAAGTCAAAAGCCAGACTTGGGCAAATTAATATTTCTTCAAGATCAAAGAAAAACTCATCAAAACTTAGGAAAAAATCAGCTAAAATCAAAGTATATAATAAAAATCAAGAAATTATTAACAAATCTTCAGTAGTTTTCGTTGGTCTATTACCAAAGGTTGCTAATAAGGAATTGCAAAAACTTAAATTTAAAAAAAATCAAATCGTTGTTAGTTTTGTTTCCACTTTAAATATTAAAAAATTAAAAAATTTTTGTAAACCAGCTAAAACCATTATAAAAGCTGCGCCACTGCCTATGGCATCTGATGGATTAAGTCCAACTATCATTTACCCTAATCAAAAATTAGTAAAAAATTTATTTGAATATATTGGATCAGTAATTGTTGCTAAAAATGAAAAACAAAATAATCATTTATGGGTAATGTCATCTTTTATGGCAACTTATGTAGCAATAATTAGAACACTTAAAAAATATTTGCAGAAAAATAAGGTTTATTATCAAGACTCAAATAAATATTTAAACACTTTTTTGACCGGTATGCTATTTGAGCTTAATCATCATAATTTTGATTTAGATAAAACAATCAAATCTTTACAAACAAGAGGTGGAATAAATGAAGAATTATTAAAAAGATTAGAAAAAGATAAGTTTTTTAAAAAGATGGAAAATAATTTTAATAAAATTTACTTAAGATTAAAAAAAGCAAACGATAACTAGGAGATAATTATGTTTAATGAAGTAGAAGGAAATTGCAAATCACCTGATCAAGAAACTCAAAATTATAGATTAAACCATACAATGATCAGAGTAAAAGATCCCGTAAAGTCAGTAGATTTTTATACTAGAATTATGGGTATGAAGTTGCTTAGGAAAATTGATTTTCCAGCTGCACAATTTTCTCTTTATTTTTTAGGAAGTTTTGATGCAAATGAAGTGGGTGAAATTCCTGAAACAGATGATGAAAGAAGAAGTTGGGTTTTAAGTCAAAAATCTATCTTAGAGCTAACTCATAACTACGGTACAGAGAGTGATAAAAATTTTTCTTACCATGATGGTAATAAAGATCCGCGAGGTTTTGGACATATTGCATTTCGTGTACCAAATGTTCACAAAGCCTGTGAACGTTTTGAAAAACTTGGGGTAACATTTCAAAAAAAACCATCTGATGGAAATATGAGCAATATTGCTTTTATAAAAGATCCAGATGGTTATTGGATTGAAATTGTTTAGGGATATAAAATTTCTTTAGACCACTTATTTCCTATAAGACTATAACACAGTCTCTGGTGCAATCGATTTTGAACATCTTTCCAAAATTCAATTTTATATGGGGTTAATTTCCAACCTGACCAATGCGACGGTCTTGGAACATTCTTTTGATCTGGATATTTTTCTTTAAATTCTTTTATTTTTTCTTCAAACTCATTTCGATGTTTCATAACCTCAGATTGAGATGAGGCCCAAGCTCCAATTCGACTTTCATATGGTCGAGTATTGTAATATTCATCCGCTGTTTGATTATCTACTAATTCTACTGAACCTTGAATTCTTATTTGCCTAAGCAGTGATTTCCAATGAAAACACATTGAAGCTTTGGGGTTGTGTCTTAAGTCTCTACCCTTTTTACTCTCTAAATTAGTGTAAAATATAAACTCTTTATCGGTCAGTCCTTTTAATAAAACGACCCTATTATCTGGCTGTCCCGACTGATCAACAGTTGCAATGTTAAATGCATTAGGGTCATTTGGTTCTTTTTTTTCCGCTTCTTTCATCCATGCTTTAAATAAATTGAATGGATTTTCCTCATTTAAAAAAGCTGGATCTAATCCTAATTTTTCATTCATAATTAAGCCAAATTAACCTATATAATAGTTAATATGTCATTCAATACTTTTGGGAAATTTTTTAGATTTACTACAT
This sequence comes from Candidatus Pelagibacteraceae bacterium, assembly GCA_038110645.1. Classification (GTDB taxonomy): domain Bacteria; phylum Pseudomonadota; class Alphaproteobacteria; order Pelagibacterales; family Pelagibacteraceae; genus HIMB114. The sequence continues at coordinate 2,394 of JAYNJZ010000045.1, read as the reverse complement.
GGGGCGAGTCTCATGGGCCTGCGCTCGGCTGCGTAGTTGATGGGTGCCCTCCTAATATTCCTTTAAAAGATACTGATATTCAAAAAGAACTGAACCGAAGAAGACCTGGTCAGTCTAAATTTGTTACACAAAGAAAAGAAAGTGACAAGGTGCATATCTTATCTGGAGTATTTGAAGGCAAAACAACAGGAACACCAATTTCACTTGTAATTTATAACGAAGATCAAAAATCTAAAGATTATAGTGATATTAAGGATAAGTTTAGACCTGGTCATGCCGACTTTACTTATTTTAAAAAATATGGAATTCGAGATTACAGAGGTGGAGGAAGATCGTCTGCAAGAGAAACGGCTGCACGTGTAGCGGCAGGAGCTATTGCAAGAAAAGTTTTAGAAATTAAACTTGGAAAAAAATTTAATATTGTTGGAGCGGTAACACAGGTTGGTCCTGTATTTTCTAATCCTGACAATTGGGATGATAAACAAATTAACAAAAACCCTTTTTTTGCAGCAGATAAAGATGTTGTTTCTATTTATGAACATTATTTGTTAGACATTCGAAAGTCAGGAAGTTCTTGCGGAGCAATGATTGAACTTAGAGCAAGAGGAATTCCGGTTGGACTTGGGGCACCCATTTATTCTAAACTTGATGCTGATATTGCTGCAGGCTTAATGAGTATTAATGCTGTTAAAGCTGTAAATATTGGAGCAGGCATAGAGGCTGCAAGCTTATCAGGTGAAATGAATTCAGATGAAATGAGATCATCTGGCAAGCAAGTGAAGTTTAAATCAAATAAAGCAGGTGGAATTTTAGGTGGAATATCTTCTGGTCAAGAAATAATTTGTTCATTTGCAGTCAAGCCTACCTCTTCAATTTTAAATTCTAGAGAAACGGTAAATAAAAAAGGAAAGAATACAAAAATTTCTGTGAGAGGAAGACATGATCCTTGTGTTGGAATTAGAGCGGTTCCAATCGGTGAAGCAATGCTTGCCTGTATTTTGCTTGATCATTATTTAATGCATAAGGCCCAATGTGGGAATTAAGTGATACCGCTTAAAGATGATAACCCAACACAGTCAACTCCAATTATTACTTACTGTTTAATTGGAATTTGTGTAATTGTTTTTATATTAGAATTATCTTCACCAAATTATAGTAATGGAGCATTATTTTATTCCTGGGGAGTTATTCCAGCATCCTTAGTTCATAATTTTCAAATTCCAGCAGAAATTTATAAAGTACCACCATCAGTTACTTTGTTCACATCAATGTTCATGCATGGAGGCTTCATGCATTTAATTGGTAATATGCTCTATATGTGGATCTTTGCAGATAACATTGAAGATGAGCTTGGTAAAACTAGATTTATTATTTTCTACCTCATGGCAGGTGTTGCTGCTGCTCTCACCCAAGTTTATATGAATACAGAGTCTACAATTCCAATGGTCGGAGCTAGTGGTGCAATAGGTGGCGTACTTGGAGCATACATTGTTAATCATCCTAGAGCCAAAGTGCTAGTTTTAATACCACTTGGATTTTTTTCTCAAATAATCAAAGTCCCCGCAATCTTCGTACTTGGTATTTGGTTTGTTCTGCAATTTATTAGTTCTACATTATCTAGCGGGTCTGGTGGTGGTGTGGCTTATGGAGCTCACATTGGAGGTTTTATATTTGGAGCTGTTGCGATTTTATTTTTCAATCGAGGGGTGAGGGGAAAAGTAGCTCGATCTAAATCTAGGGCAAAAAAAATCATCTCGAAATCAAAAAATCCGTGGGATCAGGCATAAATCTGAGAAATGATAAAATCCCATTTTAGGGGTTGGAAACATTGAATAAAGTTAAACAATTAGATTTATTAACCTTCTATGAAATTTTTCAAATGTCCATGCTGTGCAAAACTTCATTTTACACGTTTAAATGGTATTCAATTTGAAAATAATTATGAAACACTTCAAGAATTCACAATAAAAAAAAGGTTAAAGTGTGGAAAATGTCATAACAATTTAGCTGTTTTAACAAGCAATAATGACGGTAGCACTAAAGTTATTTGGGAAGAATACTATAAAATCAGTGACGATGCCGCTAAAAAACTAAATTCATTTCAAAAAGAAAAAGATGAAATTATCGGCCTAGAAGATGGTGAAGAAAAACAAAGCCAGCTTGAAAATATTTTAAAGAAAATTAGAGAAGTACAAAATCAAGTCTCTACCGCACAGTCGAAATTAAGAATTAAAGCAAGAGTTATCACTCCAGATGCATCAGTGGGCATGAGTGAGAGATTATCTGGTCTTTAATAAATATTATCCACATTTAAGAACTTAAAAATGATTCAATGTTCACGTTTTGATTCTGTTTTGATTCCAATTTGATTCAAAAATACAACCTTAACAGGTG
>JAYNJZ010000044.1:0-7208 GCA_038110645.1 Candidatus Pelagibacteraceae bacterium | reverse complement strand
CATTTTTTTCTTGTTGAAAAATTTTTATTAATAAAGTTGATTTTAATATTTCAGACAAATGTTTCGTAAATTCTTCATTTGCTTCTAAAGATCCACGAGCAGCTTTACCCATTCTTTTACCAAGCTTTTTGGATAATAATGCCGCAATAGGAATAATAATTAAAGCAACCATGCTAAGATAAGTATCTTTACTAAACATTAAGCTCATAAGAAAAATTAGTGTAATAAATTCTTTAACAGCATTTAAAGCAACTGTTTGGGTTACGCTCTGAAGAATTTGAGTATCAGCTGTAAAGTTGGCCATAAACTTGCCTGAATGCCTATCTGAAATGTAAGAAGTATCGGAGTTTAATATTTTTTCTGCTAAGTTTATTTGAATGCTTTGTTTAATTTTAAATGAAATATCAATTGATTTTACCCTTGTAATATAAAGTGAAATAGATTTTGCTAAAAAAGCAAATATTATACCCACAGGAATTATTACAAGCATTGTAGAGTCTTTTTCTACAAAAATTTTTTTTATTGCCGGATCTAAAAGCCAAGCAACAGCAGCAGTGGACGCTCCAGTAATAATCATAAAAATAAAAACTATTAAAAAATCAGGGATATATTTTTTTATTTGCGTTTTATAAATTCTCTTAATTAGCTCGAGTTTATTCATATTTTTTTATTTTCCAGCCAATGTCATTTCGGGTATTAAGATTGTGGGTGAATTTATTGATGTTTTAAATTCCAAATCATCTGCTGGAGTTAAATTTTCAAACATATATTTTAAGTTACTAGCTATTGTTACTTCATTTACAGGAAAACTTATAATTCCATTTTCTATCATAAAACCTGAAGCGCCTACGCTATAATTTCCATTTGTTATATCACCAGCTCTACCTATAAGTTCAGTTACAAAAAAGGCTTTTTTTTGATCTGAGATCATATTTTTCAATTTATAAGGCCCATTTTCTAAATAAAAGTTTGTATTGCCTCCACAGCGTCCATTAGTTTTCATTTTTAATATATTAGAATTGTATGAGTCGAGAAATAGTTCTTTTAATACACCATTTTTAATAACGTGAAGTTTTGAATTTTTGACACCTTCCGAGTCAAATGGTTGAGATCCAAGTTTACTTTCTACCAATGGATCATCAATGATATTTATTTTTTCATTAAAAATTATTTTATTTATAGAATTTTTTAAAAAAGATGTTCCTCTAACAAATGAAGAGCCAGATATTGCCGATGATAATAATGATAAAATAGATTTAGCAACCCTTTTTTCAAAAATTACTGGAATTTTTCCAGATGAAATTTTTTTTGCAGCTAGTCTTTTTGACGCTCTATCAGCTGCGGTCTGACCAATTTTTTTTGCACTTTCTAGTTTATTAATAAATCGACTAACTGACAATTCATAATCACGTTCCATTAAACCATTCTTTTCTGCTAATGCTTCACAAAAAATTGAAAAAGATGATGTATAATAACCATTACAAAAACCCTTACTATTTGCAAAAATAAAATTTGATTTATTTTCTGAGAAAGACGATCCATTTGAATTTTTAATATTTGGATTTTTAAAAACTTCTTCTTCCATTTCTTTAAGAAATTCTTTTTTAAAACTGTGAGAAACTTTAGTCTCGTCATAAAGCTTTAAATCTATGGGATTTTCTTCCAAGTCTTTTTTCTCTGGTAAACAAATAAAGTTGTCTTCTGGAGAAACTTTTGTACATTGAATACATCTTTCTATTAAATTATCTAAATTATCATTTTTAATATTTGAAGTAGAAACATTAGATTTTTTTTTTCCAATGTATGTCGTTAATCCTAGAGATAAAATCTCTGAACGATCAGAGTGTTCAACTTTTCTATCTCTGAAATTTAAAGTATCAGATATTGAGTTGCCTATACTTATTTCTACATCTGTTGCTCCCAATAATCTTGATTTTGTAATACATTTCTGAGCCAAATCTGAGAGATATTCTTTTGTTTTAAGCATAATTAAAAGTAAGTATTTGAATTAAAAAAATAGACAAGCCATAATAATTATTTAATTTGAAAAGAGACAGGTTTTTATTTGAATTTTTTATTTCAACTTTTTTAATTTGATAAATTAATAGTGTGAATGGAATAATATATAATATTAAACTAAAATTAATTTTTTCAGACATTAGTAAAGTTGATATTATTAATAAAAAAAAACTTAAAAAAAAAACTACTGATAAAAATTTTTTAATATTTTTCTTAAATAAAATTGAAGTCGATTTTACTCCAATTCTAATATCATCTTCAATATCTTGTAGTCCATAAATTGTATCATATCCCAAAGTCCAAAGTATTGCAGATACATAAAGTATAAAGATGCTAAAGTTTAAACTTTCGTTTAAGACCAGCCAACTTAAAATTATTCCCCAGTTAAAAATAATTCCTAAAAATAATTGAGGCCAATATGTAATTCTTTTCATAAAGGGATATAATAAAATTAAAAAGCCAGAGGATAATCCAAATAAAATAGCGGTATAATTGAATTGAAATAAAATTATAGATGATATTAAAGTTAAAATTACTATTAATACCCAAGCATTAAGCACCGAAACTTTTTTTGATGCCAGAGGTCTATTTTTTGTTCTTGAAACTTTTGAGTCTATTTTTTTGTCTACGATATCATTATAAACGCAACCTGCGCTCCTCATTAAAATTGAACCAATAAAAAATAAAACAAGGTAGTAAAACCAAATTTGACTTATAGGATTTTCAATAAGACTTAACGCAAATCCCCAAGAACAGGGCCAAAAAAGAAGCATAAAACCTATTGGCTTATTCAGCCTCATTAAGGAAATATAATTTTGCATTTTAAGGGATGATTATAGCAGGACCGGTAAGAATTCTAGACTCTAGTTCTTCATGCACTTTTTGAGCTTCATCCAATTTGTACTTTTTTGAAATGTTGATTTTTATTTTTTTAGATTTTACAGCTTCAAATACTCGATGAGATGCATCTAAAAGCTCTTCTCTTTTCATAGTGTAATGCATGACAGAAGGTCGAGTAAAAAATAAACCTTTAACTGCAATGTGTTTTTTTACATCAATCGATTTAACAGGCCCAGATGCATTTCCAAATGAAACCATCATACCTCTGACTTTTAAAACTTCTACTGAACCTTCAAAAGTCGATGCGCCTACTCCATCATAAACAACGTCAATAGAATTTTCTCCGAATTTCTTTTTTATTTCTTCTGCAAAATTTTTTTCTTTATAATTAATAACATGATGACATCCATTTTCTTTGGCAATTTTTTCTTTTTCTTTTGTACTAACAGTTCCAATTACTTCACATCCAAGTGCATTTGCCCATTGACACAATATCTGTCCAAGGCCACCAGCAGCTGCATGGTATAAAATTCTATCACCTTTTTTTACTGCATATGTTCTATGAAGTAAGTATTCTGCAGTATTTCCTTTAAGCATAATACAAGCTGCTACCTCGTCTGGAATTTCATCTGGTATTTTCACTAATTTATTTTCAGGATAAATTTGTTTCTCAGAATATGATCCAATCGGCATTGAACAATGTGCCACTCTATCGCCCACTTTGAAATCTTTAATTTCAGAACCCACTTGTTCGATTACTCCAGCAGCCTCGAGGCCCAACATAGATGGAAGCTCCAGAGGATATAATCCTGATCTATGATAAGTATCGATATAGTTTAAACCGATACAATTATTTTTTATTAAAACTTCATTATTTTTAGGACTCGGAATATCAATATCTTCAACTTTTAAAACTTTTGGCCCCCCAAACTCATGAAATCTTACTACTTTAACCATAAAGAGTATTTATATTATTTTTAATAATTCAGAAAGATCTTTTATTTTAAATTTTGGCTCGTATCCTAATTTATCAAAAGTTTTATTGAAACGATCAACCCATACAGATTGATACCCATAAACACCACCACCAACTACATCCCAGGTGTTAGAACTCATAAAACACACTTCCGTAGGCTTACAATTATATTTTTTTGTTACGAGCTCATATACTCTAGGATCAGGTTTATAAATCCCAACTTCTTCAATTGAAATAATGTCATCAAATAATTCTTTCACATTTGCATGAGTGGTTAATTGATCTAATAGAGTAGGTGACCCATTTGAAAGTATACATGTTTTGATTTTTTTGTTTTTTAATTCTTTTAAACATGAGTTTAATTCAGGATAAACATTTAATTTTTTATATAAATCTAATAATTTTTTTCTAAAGCTAATATCAATTTTGTGACTTTCCATTGCAAAATCTAAAGAGTCTTCGGTAACCTTCCAAAAATCTACATGTTTCTTCATCAAAGATCTTAACCATGTATATTCAAGTTGAACAGTTCTCCATGTTGTTGAAAATGAAAGCCAATTATCTCCAATTTCTTTTGCCAGATTTTGTGCTGCAGAATTAATATCAAAACAAGTTCCATAAGCATCAAAAGCGCAAACTTTAATATTTTCTATTTTCATAATGAGATATAAAACAGAGTTAATGTCTAAAATTAGATTATTTTGTAAAGAAACTCTAGAAGAAAAAAAACATATCCATCTTTTGGGTGATGATTTTCATTACCTTATAAATGTAATGAGGTGTGAAGTAGGATCTGAAATATTATTATTTAATGAGAATAATGGGGAGTATAGTGCCAAAATAATTGATAAAAAAAAAAAATCATTAATTTTAGAGGTAATTAACAGAATACGTTATGAAAAAATCTTAAACAGATTTAATTTGATTTTCTGTCCTCCCAAGTCACAAAAGTTAGATACATTGGTCCAAAAGTGTACCGAGATAGGTGTAAATAACTTTATTCCAGTTATTTCTGACCATACGGAAAATAGAAAATTAAATATTAATAGATTAAAAAAAATAATTAAAGAAGCGGTCGAGCAATCTAATCAAATTTATATACCTGAGTTTTATTCACCAATTAGTTTTAGTGAATTAATAAAAAAATATGAAAGAAGTTCATCAAATATATTTTTTGCAGATATTCAGTCAGATATAAGTTTTTCAAATTTAAAAATAGATACCACAAAATCAAATTCAGTTTTTATTGGTCCAGAGGGAGATTTTTCGGCTGGGGAGATAGATATTTTAAGAAACCGAGATAATTTTTTTAGTTTCAGTTTAGGCAAAAGATTTTTAAGAAGTGAAACTGCTGCGATAGCTTCTTTAGTATTATTAAATAATTTAAATAATTAAATACTTGTTCCGCCAACAGTAATTTGATTTACCAGAATTGATGGTTGCCCAACACCTACAGGAACCCATTGACCGTTTTTACCACAAGTCCCAATACCTGGATCTAATTTCATATCATTGCCCACCATTGAGACCTTAGTTAATATATCTGGTCCATTTCCAATTAAAGTTACGCCCTTTAAAGGACTACCAATTTTTCCATTACTTATCTCATAGGCTTCGGTACAAGAAAAAACAAACTTACCATTTGTAATATCAACTTGCCCTCCTCCAAAAGAAACAGCGTAAATCCCTTTGTCTACACTTTTGATCATTTCTTCTTGTGTATGATTACCATTAACCATAAACGTATTTGTCATTCTCGGCATTGGGGCATATTCAAAACTTTCTCTTCTGCCATTACCAGTTGGTTCTACTTTCATTAATTTTGCATTCATTCGATCTTGCATAAAATTTTTAAGAATTCCATTTTCAATTAAAACATTACGTGCTGATGGTGTTCCTTCATCGTCAATTGTTAAAGATCCTCTACGACTTGCAATTGTTCCATCATCTACAACTGTAACATTTTCATTTGCTATTTTTTGACCAATTAAATTATGAAATGCTGAAGTTTTTTTTCTATTAAAATCACCTTCCAATCCATGACCTATTGCTTCGTGCAAGATGATGCCTGGCCAACCTGGACCAAGAACAACTTTCATTTCTCCAGCTGGAGCAGGTTTACTTTCTAAATTGACTTCGGCTTGTCTAATAGCTTCATCACAAATTAATTTCCAATTATCTTTTCCTAAATAATTTTCATAATCCATTCGTCCACCCGTTCCGTACGATCCAGTTTCTTGTTTTCCGTTTTTTTCCATCATTACAGAGACGTTAAATCTTACCAGTGGTCTTTGATCTTTATAAATTCTATTTTCTGATTTGATAATTTCGATAGATTGATGCTCTCCAAAAAAAGAAGCAGTAACCTGTTTAATATTATGATTTTTTTTTCTTATGTAATCATCAATTTTTTTTAATAACTGTACTTTTTCTTCAAACGGTTTGTTCTCTATAGGGTCTGTATCCTCATAAAGTTTTACGTTGGTTCTTTTAGGGCCACTTTGTTTTTTGGTCTGAGAATTTGGGCTTATGTTTGAACCTAAATTTTTTGCAGCATCATTTAATGATTTTTTTGAAATTATATTTGAGTGACAAAAGGCAGTTTTATCTTCATGGACAGCCCTGAATCCAAATCCGATACTTGTGTCGAAACTTGTATTTTTTATTTTTCCATCATCAAGCAGCAAGGACTCACTTTTAGAATTTTCTAAAAAAAGTTCTCCGTCATCGCATTTATTTAAAGTTTCCGAAACAAGCTGTTCAGTTTGCTGTTGAGAAATGTCAGAATTGTTAAAAAAGTCGCTCATTTACTGGTTTTTTGTCAAAGTGTCGCAAAGAGAATTTAAACCTTTTTGTTATAAAAGCCAAATCAAAACTATGAAAAAATTATATTACTTATTACTATTACTATTTTGTTCTTCGGCACAAGCCTCACAGCCAAAAGAATGGCAACTAGGTTTCCAACCACCCGTTACTCCATTTATGAGAGATGTTGCATGGATGCATGATTATATCTTGCTACCCGTAATAATTGGAATTAGCGTTTTCGTATTATTTTTGATGATCTATTTAGTAGTTAAGTTTAGAGAATCGAAAAACCCTACACCATCCAAGACTACTCATAATGTAATGTTAGAAGTTTTATGGACCGTGATACCATGTATAATTTTAGTAGTAATAGCAATCCCGTCATTCAAATTATTGTATAAAGAAGAAACCATTCCAAAAGCTGATGTAACACTTAAGGCGATCGGTTATCAGTGGTACTGGGGCTATGAATATCCTGATGAAAAAATTGCTTTTGAGTCAGTAATGATAGCAGATAAAGATTTAAAACCAGGACAACCAAGATTGTTAGCAACAGATACAAAAG
>JAYNJZ010000043.1:0-7417 GCA_038110645.1 Candidatus Pelagibacteraceae bacterium | reverse complement strand
ATTCATAATCAAGATTATCAAAATAAATTGTTTTATCATTTAAAAAAAAAGAAAGTGCTTTAGCTCCAGAAGATGATCCTCCAATACCAATAATTACCTTTTTTTTATCTTTAAATTTTATAGTCTCGCTTAATTCTCTTATGGTCTTTTGATATTTCGATGTAAAAGATTGTAATATTTGATTTTTACCCTCTGAAAAATCTTTTAAAATCTCTGCAGCTTTAATTTTAGATAAATCTAGATTTTTATTGTATTTGCCATTATTTTTAAAATCTAATCCATTCTTGCTAAAAAAAAAACCATTGTCGAAACTTATCATTATTTTTTTATTTGATTTAATATTTCGTTTTCTACATTTGTTTTTTTAATTTTTTGTGCTTGATCCTCATCCACTTGGGTATTTTTTTTAAGAGAGTTCTCAATTATTGCTTTGGTATCATTTTTACTTTGTTTTATTTTATTTCTTTCTCCACTTTCAGGAGGCAGTAGATCATAATTTGGAGGTCTTTCTATAGGTTCAACTTTTCTAATCATAAATTCATTTGGTACATCTTTTTGTATACCCAAACTTTTTTTTACATCTGTGCATCCAGTAGTCATAAACAATAAAATTATTATTAAATAAAAATATAAATATTTAATCATTATTTTGTTTATCAATTTTAAATATGTCAAAAATGAGAATTATTATGATCCCAATTGTAATAAAAATATCAGATATATTAAATATAAACCAATGAAAATTTCTAAAATGTATATCTATAAAATCAGGTACCGCTCCATAATAAACTCTATCAAATAAATTGCCCAATGCTCCGCCTGATATCATGGCATAAGAAAATATTTCATATTTTTTTTTCGTCTTAAACAATAGAATAAAAATAAAAACAATTACTAAAAATATAAATAAACTTATAAAATTATAATATGTACCATCGCTTTGAAAGATGCCAAAGGCAATACCTTTATTCCATACAAGGGTGAAATTTAAAAAAGAATTTATATAATATTCATTTATATTTTGTTGAGTAAGAAAGTTTATAATAAAAAATTTAGAAATTTGATCTATTGTAAAACATATTATAATAATTAAGAAAATTGTAATTAATTTTTTATTTAATAGCACAGTTTTTTCTTCCACATGATTGGTCTGAAATTTTCCAACAATGATCACATTTTTTACCTGTTGCTTTTTCAATTAAAACTTTAATATCCTTAATATTGTCTAGACCTTTCATTTCCGATTTCCTTTGCTCATTATTTAATTCTACACTTGAACATACTAAAAAATCACTAAGATCTATTTGTTGAAAAATTTTTTTATATTTCTCGTGTGAGTATATTAATATTTTTGTTTCTAAACCTGATTTAATAATTTTATCATTTCTCATATTCTCAATGATTTGATTAACTTCATTTTTTATTTTTACTAAAGTTTGCCAAGTATCATTGTCAAAATTAATTTTTTGATTAATTCTAATATTTTTGAAGTCAAATAAGAAAACGCTATCCTCACTATCTTTTTTGGTACTTAATGCACTAGATTTTAAAGTCTGAAAAACCTCCTCAATTGTAAAAGCTAAAATTGGATGCAACCATTTAATCAAAAAGTATAAAGTCGATTTTAATACTATTAAGCAGTTATTTCTTTTTAAACTTTCTTGATCATCGCAGTATAAACAGTCTTTTCTAATGTCAAAATATATAGAGGAAAGGTCGACAGTACAAAAGTTTAAGATTTCTACATAAATTTTGTGATATTGATTTTCTTGAACATATTGATCAAAATTTTTATCAAGTTCAGAAATTTTATTAAGGATATATGTGTCGATAATATCTAGGTTTTCATATTTTAAATTTTCGAAATCACTTAATGAAAAATCATCTAAAATATTTCCTAGCAAAAATCTCAGTGTATTTCTAATTTTTCTGTATGACTCTGAATGTTGAGAAATTATAGACTCATCAATTCTTAAATCCTCAGAATAATCAGAAGCTACAACCCAAAGTCTTAAAATATCTGCTCCATTTTTTTTTATAATTTCTTCTGGGGCTATAACATTGCCTAAAGATTTTGACATTTTTTGACCTTTTCCATCTACAACAAAACCATGTGTTAAAATACTTTTATATGGCGCTTTGCCTCTAGTTCCAGAAGAGTGTAATAATGATGAATGAAACCAACCGCGGTGTTGATCAGATCCCTCTAAATACATATCCGCGGGCCAATCTAAATCTTTTCTATTTTCTAAAACATAAGAATGAGTAGAACCGGAATCAAACCATACTTCAACAATATCATCTACTTTTCTATACTCTTCAGCTTTATATTTTTTATTTAAAAAATCAGAGAGATCTCTTGTATACCAGGCATCACTTCCCTCTTTTAGAAATATTTCAAAAATTTTATTATTAATTTCATCATCGATAATAGGCTCATGGGTTTTTTTATTTATAAAAATTGGCAATGGAACTCCCCAAAATCTTTGTCTTGAAATACACCAATCTGGTCTGCTTTCGATCATTCCGTGAATTCTATTTTTTCCAATACTTGGATAAAAATTTGTTTTTTCAATATTTGCTAATGCTTTTTTTCTAAGCTCATTTAAATTCATAGATATAAACCATTGTGGTGTTGCTCTATGTACAAGTGGAGCTTTTGATCTCCAAGAATGTGGGTAGGTGTGTTTATAATCCGCGGTAAAGATAAGTTTTTCAACTTTTTTTAATTCGTCTATTATAATTTTATCAGCTTTAAATATATGTGTGCCCTCAAAATGTTTAATAATATTTGTATAATGGCCATTATCGTCAATGGTATTTTCTGCTTCAATTCCATTTTTTAATCCTAATGCAAAATCATCAGGTCCATGACTTGGAGCAACATGAACAATGCCTGTACCCTGCTCAGTAGTAACAAAATCAGCTTCTAATAAAGGAACATTAAAATCATAGCCTAAATTTTTAAGAGGGTGAGATGCAACTAATTCTTTTAATTCTCTACCATTAAAACTATCAAGACTTTTTAGATTAATTTTAGTAACTTCAATAAAGTTATTTATTAGGTCTTTAGCTATAATAAATTTATCTTTTTTACCATCGCTATAGATTCCATATTCAAGCTCAGGATTATAGGCTAATGCTCTATTGCAAGGAATAGTCCAAGGAGTTGTTGTCCAAATTATAACCGATAAATCTTTATGCCCCCTAAATTCTTTTTGCAAATTAAATTTTACGTATATTTGATTTGAAATATGATCTTGGTATTCAACTTCAGCATCAGCCAAAGCGGTAGATTCAACAACTGACCACAAAACAGGTTTATAACCTTTGTACAAACCACCATTTTTCAAAAACTTTAAAATTTCTAATGCAATTTGAGCTTCTGCATCTTTTGACATAGTTGCATAATAATTTTCCCAATCACCCAAAACTCCCAATCTTTGAAATTGTTCTTTTTGTATTACAATCCATTTCTCTGCAAACTCTCGGCATTGTTTTCTAAAGTCCAAGATCGAAATATTTTTTTTATCTTTACCTTGTTTTTTATTTTCTTCTTCAATTTTCCACTCTATTGGTAAACCATGACAATCCCAACCAGGTACATAAGGACAATCTTTTCCATCAATTGATTTAAACTTTACAACAATGTCTTTTAAAATTTTATTCAATGCTGTTCCAATATGAATATTGCCATTTGCATAAGGTGGGCCATCGTGAAGAATAAATTTTTCTCTACCTGCTCTTTTCTCTCTTATTTTTTTATAAAGATTTAAACTAGACCAAAATTTTAAAGTTTCGGGTTCCTTTTGAGGAAGGTTTCCTCTCATTGGAAAATTTGTTCTTGGTAAATTGACTTTACTTTCTGGCATTTTTTAAAACTTTCTTTGCAATTGTAATATCTTTTTTTATTTGATCTGTAAGATTTTTTTTTGTTTTAAACTTTTTTTCTTTCCTTAAAAACTCTAAAAACTGAATTTTTACATTTTTTTTATAAAGATTTTTGATTGGGGTAAACAAATGTGTCTCAAGAACATTAGATTGTTTATTTCCGAACGTTGGTGCAATACCAAAGTTACTTACCCCGTCATAGGTTTTATTATTAATTTTTAATTTTGTTACGTAAACTCCCCTTAATGGCTGGACACAATTTTTAATAATTGTATTCGCTGTCCTGAAACCTAATTTACGTCCAATTTTATCACCACTAATAATTTTTCCATATATAGACCAGTATCTTCCTAATAAATTATTTGCCTTAGCAATTTTACCTTTTTGTATAAATTTTCTTATTTCAGAAGAGGATATTTTTTTTCTTCCAATTTTTTTTTGCTTAGCAATTTTTACGTCAAAATAATTTTTTAATAATTGTGTATTCCCAGACCTATTTTTTCCAAATCTAAACTCCTTGCCTACAATAATTTTTGATGGGTTAATTTTCAATTTTAAAATATTTTTAATAAAATTTTCTGCAGTCAAATTTCTTAATTTTTTATTGAATTTTAAAACAATTAAATAATTTAATTTAATTTTAGATAAAATTTTTTCTTTTTGTATCAAGCTTATTATTTTAAAATTATTATTTTTAATAAAAAACTCTTTTGGATTTGGATCAAAAGTCAATAATCCTACTTTTAATTTTTTTTTATTAGCTAAGTTTATAGCTTCTTTTAATATTGATATATGACCTAAATGTAATCCATCAAAATTTCCAATAACGAGAATTGAATTTTTCGAATAATTATAATTAAATTTATTTCTTAAAATTTTCATCTCACCATTTTAGCTCTTGCTGAAATTTCCTTATCACTAAACTTTCCATTTCGTTAGATTTTAGCAATTTGTCAAAATTCAAGTTATTATCTCTAAAAAAATCTTTGTAAATCCCATTTAAAATTAACAAAGAATCAATATTATAGTTTTGGGCACCAAAAATATCAGTTTTTAAATTGTCTCCAACTGCTAAGATTTCTTTTTTATTTATCTGCTTATTGGTTTTATTCTCCAACTGGCTTTTTGCAAATTGATAAATATGATCATAAGGCTTACCAAAATACTTTACATGGCCACCAAGTTTTTTATAATATTTTGCTAAGGCACCTGCGCAGAATTCAATTTTATCACCTCGAGAAACAACTTCGTCTGGATTTGCACATACAAATGTTTTTTTATTAGCGATCCAATTATCAAAAAGGCTTTGGTAATCTGATATATTTTGACCAACCTGGTCAATTAAACCAGTGCATATGATTTCATCTGGATGATCTGAATACTCTACAATATTTTCTAAATTCTCAAATAGATCAACATCTTTACTTGGGCCTAAATGATAAAAAGATTTATTAGAACTATCTAAGATATAGTTTCTTGTGACATCACCAGATGTTATTAAAAGATCTATTAAATCTAGATTAAAATTTAATTTTTTTAAAAATTGTTTGACAGTTTTATTTAACCTTGGTGCATTAGAAATTAAAACTATTTTTTTATTTATTTTTTTTAATTCTCTAAGAACATTTATTGCGTTTTCAAAAAGAATTATTCCATTATGAATAACTCCCCATAAATCTACAAAATATACGTTGTAAGAGTTTGAAATATTTTTAAATTGAGATAACTGTTCAGGCAAGTGACTTTGCATTTTTTACTCTGTTTTCTCAAGAGTTATTTTTAAATTTTCAATTAGTTGGTCAATCTCATTCTTAGAAATAATTAAAGGTGGTGATAGAGCAATTATATCGCCAGTGACTCTAAGCAAAGTCTTTTGATTATTAAATGCTTCACATAAAACATTATAAGCTCTTCTGGTAGGCTTTCCATCAATTGGCTCAAGCTCCACTGCACCAATTAAACCTAGATTTCTGATATCAATAATATTTCTAGTTCCTTTTAAAGAATGAACTGCCTCTTCCCAATATTTAGATAATGATTGCGCTCTTTCAAAAAGACTTTCGTCTTCGTATAATTTTAATGTGGCTAATGATGCGGCACAGGCTAATGGATGAGCTGAATATGTATATCCATGAAATAAATCAATTGCTTTTTCGTCCTTATTCATAAAAGCATCATAAATTTTATCTTGAACTAAGACCGCTCCCATAGGGACCGTTCCACTATTAATTGCTTTAGCAATACAAATTAAATCTGGTGTAATTTGAAAATATTCGCTAGCAAATGCTTTTCCCAATCTTCCAAAGCCAGTAATCACTTCATCAAAGATTAATAAAATATTATTTTCTTCACAAATTTTTTTTAGCTTATTTAAATAGTTTTTTGGAGGTATTAAAACCCCGGTCGATCCAGCGACTGGTTCAACTATTGTAGCAGCAATATTTTCAGATCCATATTTTTTTATCATTAAATCTAGTTCATCTGCTAAGTCCGCTCCCCAATTAGGCTGTCCTTTTGAATAAGCATTTTTTTCTAAATTGTGTGTATCTGATAAGTGGTAAACTTCTGGAAGAAATTTATTAAATTGAGTTCTATTTTTTTCCATTCCTCCAACTGAAACACCACCAAAATTTGTTCCGTGATATCCCCTATTTCTTCCTATCAAGATTTTTTTACTCTCTTGGCCTTTTTCTCTCCAGTAAGATAATGCAATTTTTAAAGCACTCTCGACCGCTTCTGAGCCCGAGTTTCCAAAAAAAACGTGATTAAATCCTTGAGGTGCCAATTGAGACAATTTTGAACTTAATTCAAAGGATTTTGGGTGACCCATATTAAATGCTGGAGCAAAATCTAATTCTTCTGCTTGTTTTTTAATGGCTTCAACTATTGGCTCTCTATTATGCCCTGCATTACAACACCATAAACCAGCAACCCCGTCTAAAATCTTATCACCTGAAGGAGTGTAATAATACATTCCTTTAGCTTTTGAAATTAATCTAGGATTGTTTTTAAAATGTCTGTTAGCCGAAAAGGGCATCCATAAAGATTCCAAATCATTTGGGAAGTCTCTGGATTGACCTGGTTTAAAAACCTTTTTGATCGAACTAAATACTGACATTGTCATAGGGTATACTGCAGAATGTCATTAAAAACCACAAAATCAGAGGTTTTTGGCTCTTCTGTACCCCTTGAAAAATTAGGATTCATTGTCATATCACTGCCATAACGTTAAAGGAGAAAAATATGAAATTCAGACCATTGCACGATAGAGTGCTAGTTGAATCATTAGAGAGCGAAGAAAAAACTGCTGGAGGAATAATCATTCCAGACACAGCAAAGGAAAAACCTCAAGAGGGTAAGGTAATTGCCGTAGGGCCAGGAGCTAAATCTGAAGATGGAAAAATTACACCAATGGATGTCAAAGTAGGTGATCATATTCTTTTTGGAAAATGGTCAGGAACTGAAGTTAAGATTGATGGAAAAGAATATGCTATCATGAAAGAGAGTGACATCATGGGAGTAATTG
>JAYNJZ010000042.1:0-7606 GCA_038110645.1 Candidatus Pelagibacteraceae bacterium | reverse complement strand
GGTGGTGAAAAGAAAAGAAATGAGATTTTGCAAATGTCTTTACTTGAGCCAAATTTTATTATTATGGATGAAACTGACTCAGGTCTTGATATTGATGCATTAAAAATTGTATCAAATGGTGTTAACGCAATGAGATCACCGGATAGGTCTTTTTTGATTATCACGCACTATCAAAGATTATTAAATTATATTAAACCTGACTTTGTTCATGTGTTTTCTGATGGAAAAATAGTAGAAAGTGGAGACTGGAAACTTGCACTAGAATTAGAAAATGAAGGTTATGCTAAATTTGTAAGTTAAATGAACGATTTACAGAAACTTAAAGATCATTTTGAAGGTTTTAAAAACTTAGAATTTATTAACTCTAAAAGTGTGCAATCACGAGTTGACGCATTTGAAAGA
Organism: Candidatus Pelagibacteraceae bacterium; assembly: GCA_038110645.1. Lineage (GTDB taxonomy): Bacteria > Pseudomonadota > Alphaproteobacteria > Pelagibacterales > Pelagibacteraceae > HIMB114. The sequence continues at coordinate 7,204 of JAYNJZ010000042.1, read as the reverse complement.
TTTTGTCAAAAAGGAATTCCAAGTCTAAAGCAAGAACATTGGAAATATTCACCTTTATCAAAAGACCTTATTCAATTCCAAAATTTAAAATTTGCTTTAAATCAAGATAAATCATTTGATGACATTTATCTAGAAAAATTTGATCATTATAAAGTTTTATTGAAAGATGGAGTTTTAATAAGCGAAGATATTAAAGAAGATGGTTTATTAATCACTAAATACAAACAAGATCAATTTTATGAAATCAAAAAAAATCAGATCTTAGATTTTAATAATGCATTCTTCACACCAGGATTTGAAATTAGAGTAGATAGTAACGTAAATATAAAAAAACCAATTGTGGTTTATAATTATTTTTCAAAAGGTTTTGACGGGAATAATATCAACAATAAGAGTTTTATTTATTTAGATAAAAATTCAAAGGCTGAAATTTATGAAAAAAATATTTTTGAAGATGAAAAGAATTTATTTTTTACTAAAAATTTAGATATTGAATTAGAACAAGATGCTAATTTAGCAAAATATTATCTAAACAGTACCAATCAAAATAAAACTATTTATAATTTTATAAGATCAAAACTGAAACAAAACTCTGAATTTGAAAAATTTAATTTTTCACATAATGTTAGTTCCTGCCGTGATGAGATTATTGCAGACTTAAATGGAACTAATGCATTCGTATCACTCAATAATATTCAGCATTTGAGTCACAAATGTTTTCATGAAATTAAATGGGAGATTAATCATAATGAAGAAAATACTAGAAGTTCTCAGTTTGTTAAATCTGCACTTCATGATGATTCTGTTGCAGCTTTCCAAGGTAAAATTTTTGTAGACTCAAAAGCTCAAAAGACTGATGGATATCAATTATCAAGAGCATTATTATTATCAGATAGGTCAAAATTTTTATCTAAACCTGAATTAGAAATTTATGCTGATGATGTAAAATGCTCTCATGGTTCATCTTCTGGAAGCATTGATCAAGAAGCTATATTTTATTTAAGATCTAGAGGGATTAATGAGCAGCAAGCAAAACGTATGATGATTGAAGGTTTTTTAGCTGAAGTGGTAAATAAAGTAAAAAATAAAGATGTGAGAAATATTTTTTACAACAAATTAAATGAAATTAATAACGCCTAAAAATGATAGATGTTAAAAAACAGTTTCCAATCTTTGAAAAAAAAATTAAAGGTAAAAACTTAACTTATCTAGATAGCGCAAATTCTTCACAAAAACCAAAATCAGTTATTGATAAAATGAATGAGTTCTATTCTTATGAATTTGCAAATGTTGGACGCGGTATTTACCAATTAGCATCAAACGCCTCCGAGAAATATGAAAATACAAGGCAAGAATTAAAAAAATTTATTAACTGTAAAGATGATGGTGAAGTTGTTTTTACAAAAAACTCAACAGAGTCACTAAATTTAATCGCTCATTGTTTTGGAGAAAAATTTATTAATGAAGGAGATGAAATAATATCTACCGAATTAGAACATCATGCAAATTATGTTCCTTGGCACTTTATTAGAAAAAATAAAAAAGCAGTGATTAAATTTATTCCAGTTGATGATGACGGAAATTTGCTCATCGATAAACTTTCAGAATTAATTACAAATAAAACAAAAATAATTGCTGTAACACATATGTCAAATGTAACCGGTACAATTGTAGATATAAAAAAAATTAAAGAAATTGCAGATAAGCACAATATTCCAGTTTGTGTTGACGGAACACAAGGTGCTGCTCATTTAAAAACAGACATGCAAGAACTTGGATGTGATTTTTACGCTTTTTCAGCGCATAAAATGTATGGACCTACTGGACTTGGTTTACTGTATGTAAAATACAAGTGGCTAGAAGTTTTTGATCCTTTCATTGGTGGCGGTGGTATGATTGATTTTGTCTCAAAAGATGATGTTGCTTACGCCAAAGGTGTTTGGAAGTTTGAAGCAGGAACTATGCCAACTGCAGAAGTAGTAGCACTAAAAGAGTCAATTAATTTTATTAATCAGATTGGAAAAGAAAAGATTTATAAATATGAAGATGAATTAAAGAATTTTGCCATTGAAAAGTTAAGAAAAAATAATGCAGTGGAATTTGTTGGTTTTCCTAAAGAGCAAGGAAGTGTATTTTCATTTAATATTAAAAATATTCATTCTCATGATGTATCTACAATATTTGATCAAGAAGGTGTAGCAGTTAGAGGAGGGCATCATTGTTGCCAAATTTTACATGACAGGTTAAATGTTAATTCTTCTGTTCGTGTTTCGTTTGGAGTTTATAATAATAAAGACGATATTTTAGTATTAGATGAAGCTATTAAAAAATGTCAGAAGATTTTTAGTTAAATGAGTGAGATTGGAATTTATCAGCAGACCATCTTAGAGCATAGTAAAAATCCTTTAAATTTTAAATCATTAAACCCATGTACCCACCAAGCTAATGGTAACAATCCATTATGTGGAGATAAAGTTGAAATTTTTTCAAATATAAAAAATGATATTAATAATGAAATTTGTTTTCAAGGATCAGGATGTGCAATCTCAATTGCATCAGCTTCTATTTTGACAAAAGTTTTGCATAAGAGGTCAGTGGAAGATTGTAAAATTATTATAGAAAACTTTGTCAAAATGATTGAAAATAAAGAGTTTAATTTTGATTTGTTAGATAATGAAAAAAAAAAGTTACTTATGACATTTTCTGAATTACAAAAATTTCCAATGCGAACAAAATGTGCAACAATGAGCTGGTCAACCTTTAAAGCCGCTTTGAATCGTGATAAGTATAACACTGTTATAAATTTATGAATGAACGTGATACAAAATTAATGGACAAAATTGTTGAGAAATTGAAAACTGTCTATGATCCTGAAATACCAGTAGATATTTATGAGCTAGGTTTAATTTATGATGTGCGAATTGATGAAAAAAAAGCAACACTTGATATGACATTGACCAGTCCACACTGTCCAGTAGCTGAAACTTTACCAATGCAAGTTAGACGAGCCGTAGAAGAACTCGATGAACTTGAAGAGGTTGAAGTTAAAATTGTTTGGGAGCCTCCTTGGGATAAAACTAAAATGTCAGAGGCAGCTAAATTAGAATTAGGTTTATGAGTACTATTTTAACATTTTCTGATAATGCAAAAACTAGACTTAGAGAAATTATGAGTTCTAGTGAATATAAAAATGCGTTAGGTCTTCGAATATCAGTAAAATCAGGAGGGTGTGCAGGCATGACATACGATATGAATTATGTTCAACAATTAGTTGTTGGAGATGAGAAAATTGAAGTTGAAGGTGTTAATGTTTTTATTGATCCAAAAGCTATTATGTATTTATTAGGAAGTGAGATGGATTATAAAATTACCAAATTTACATCATCATTTATATTTAATAATCCAAATGAAACCGAAAGATGTGGCTGCGGAGAATCTTTTAAAATTTAAATTGCTCTGCAAGGTTTCTTTCTTTTAAACCAAATTTTTTATTATAAAGTACTACAAATCTTTTATTTTTATTAAGCTTAATTTCCACGGTTTTGATATTTTTAACTTCAATATTATCTGCAACAGCATTTACCGGTCTTTTTTTAGAATCTAAATTTTTAATTATAACTTTAGATTGATTAGATATAATTGCACCTCTCCATCCTCTAGGTTTAAAAGGACTTATCGGGGTCACCGCAAGATACTGACTATCCAAATTTAAAATTGGTCCTTTGGCAGATAAATTATATGCAGTGCTTCCCGCAGGAGTAGCAACTAAAATTCCGTCTCCTACAAGTTCTTTGATCCTTTTTTTCTTATCTAGGTTAATTTGTAATTTTGTTGTTTGTCTACTATGTCTAAAAACAGAAACTTCATTAATCGCTAATATTTTTTTAATTGAATTTTTTGTTTTAATTTTTGCTTCTAATGGAAATAAACTAATTGGAGAAGATTTTTTAATCTTATAAATTATATCTCTATTGCTATGTTTATTAAGTAGAAAACCTCTATTTCCAGTATTTATCCCATAAAAAGGTTTATTGAATTTTTGATATTTTTTAAGACTTTGCAGCATAAATCCATCTCCACCAATAACAATTATATAGTTACAGACAGCTGGTGAGTAATTTGAATAAGATTTTATCAATGTTTGCTTAACTTTATTAGCTTTTTTAGTTTTATCAGCAATTATATGTAAATTTATACTCTTCATTATTGGTACCAAAATTTGTTATAACATATTTTAAATATGAAATCTTTTAAAGATACATTTGATAGCTTTTGTAAAAAAAATAATATTAAAAAGAACGAAGAACAACTCAATTTAGTTGAAAAATTTGATGAATTTAATGCGATTATCAATCAGGATAAAACACTTTTAAAAAAGATTTTCTCGAAGGCACCAACACAACTTGGATATTATATTCATGGTGATGTTGGTGTAGGTAAAACTATGATTTGTAACGAGTTTTATAATTATATTGATACTAAAAAGAAAAAAACTCATTTTAATAAATTTATGATTGAAGTGCATGATTTTCTTCAACAAAATCAAAAAAATGATAAAGCGGAAAATTTGCTAACTCAATACGCTAGATCACTTAAAGAAAAAATTAATTTTTTGTACTTCGATGAATTTCAAGTTACAAATATTGTGGATGCAATGATTTTAGGCAAGTTATTTGAAAGTTTGTTTGAAGAGAAAATATTTATATTAATTACATCAAATTTAAAAATTAATGATCTTTATAAAGATGGACTTCAAAGAGACCAGTTTTTGCCATTTTTAAAAATTATTAAAGAGAAAATTTATGAGTACGAGTTAAAAGGAGATGTTGATTTTAGAAAACAGGATGTGACAAAAATTAATAGATTTTTTCATCCTAACGATAAAAGGGCACTGTCAAATATAAATCAGCTTTTTAGAAAATTAACCAAAGATAGAAAAAAATTACAAAAAGAAATTATTATTAGGGGTAGAAAATTTCCACTAGAGCAGTTTTATGATGGAGTTGCTCGTTTTGATTTTAAAGAATTATGTGATCAAAACCTTGGAGCAGAAGATTACATTGAGATTGCTAAGTTTTGCAAATTTATCATTATAGAAAATATTCCAAACTTTAATGAAGGAATTGCAAATCAGCAGCAGCGATTCATTACTTTAATTGATGTTTTCTACGAAAACAGAATTAAATTAATGGTTAGTTCAAAGTCATCATTAGAAGATATATCTTCAGCAAGTGGATTAGAATTTGTATTTAAACGAACAAAAAGCAGATTGTACGAATTAACATCTCCAATGGTAACCTAGTTTCTTGCAAGATTAATTAATCTTTCAATTAAGTTGCCTAAGCCATTTTGTCTTTGTGCAGTAAGAAGCTCCATAATACCAAGCGGTTTGAAATCATCTTTACTTAGTAATATAATTTCGCTCGCCATTTGATTATTTAATAAATCAACAACTAGTTTTGTAGTACCTTTGGTTATGAATGCATCGGCGTCAAATTTATAATACATCTGTCCATTGTTTTTTTTATTTCCCACTACCCATAAATTTGAAGCACAACCAAAGATTTTATTTTGATCTACTTTAAAATTATTTTCTAAATTTTCTGAGTCTTTTGCAAGATCAATCAAATACTCCAACTTATCATTTCCTTCCAATACAGATATTTCTTTACCTTTGGCTTTAATTAATTCTTTAATCATGAATTGCTTTTATGACTGCATTGAAGGGTAGTTCAATACAATTCTTTCTTGTTTTATGTTCTTTGCTGCTTAAATATTTTAAGTCCTTTATATTTACAGGTAAATTTAAATTTTCTCCATTAAGTCTTTTTATAATTATATTTAATACTTTTTTTAAACCAAACTTGTTTAATTTTTTTAAATGATTAGATAAAATTGCCGCTGATGCTTGAGTAAAAATACAGGATTTAGTTTCAAATCTCATTTCATCGATATCTTTATTAATTTCAACAGATATTTCATCTCCACAAAGTTTATTTTTTACAGTTGCTTTAAATGGATAATTATTTTTCAAACCGTATGATTTTGTATTTGAAGCAATTTTTATAATTTTTTTTTCGTTCATTTTTTTTATATTAATTTACTGACTTTTAAGATAAATTTTATTATATGAATTGTATATATATTAGATGTCCTAATTGTGAAAAAACTTTTGAATTAGAAAAAATTTTAATGCCAGAAGATGGTTGTGATGTAAAATGCATTTCTTGTAAAAATGTATGGTTTTATAATCCAAAAAAATTAAATTTAAGAAAAATTGAAGAAATATCAGAAAAATATCCTGGAGAAATACCAAAAGATATCGAAAGCTTAATATCTGATGCTGAAAGTGCTAAATAAAGTTTTTATATTATTTAATCCTTTATCAAATAAAACTTCTACAAGTTGGTAGTACTTAGCTAATTGAGGATAGTAAATTAATAAATCATTTTTAAAAGTTTCCATAAACCCAATTAATGAGATTGCAATAACACAAAGTAAAAATAAATTTGCAAAATAATGATTTGTATTTGATTTTTGAAACGGCTTTTTTTCAAACATAGTTTGAAACCATGTTTCATTACAGACTCCACACTGAACATTTCTTCCCTCTTTAGGGATATCATTTTTGTTAATTTCAAATTCGTATTTCCCACATTTGCAAGATATAATCATTAGCTGGGCCTCTTAATTTTTATAATTTTTAAATCACTATTTTTTATTTTATGCAATAATAAATAATTTTTATTTTCAAATTTAATAATTTTATTTAATTTTAATGTACCAAGATTTAAAATTTTATTTTTTTTAAGTGCATAAGCTTTCAGTATTTGAGCATTAGAAATTTTTTCATGATCAGTTGTTTTTTTTGATAATTTTTTTTTTATTATTTTTTTTTGTGGCCTTACTTCTTTAGAAAGAAGTAGTGGTTTTGAATTGTTATTGTTAATTTTACCATTTTTTTTAATACCATTTTGTGTATTAAATTTCTCATAAATTTCAAAGGTAGCATTGATAAGATCTTGATTTGAAAATTTTTTTGAATTCATTTAAATCTTTATTTTTTACCCACTATTAATCATAAAATTTAGAATTTAAAGGTTAATTTTAAGTTGAGAATAAATTTAAAAAAGAGTAAATATCCCACATTGCCCAAATAGCTCAATTGGTAGAGCAACTGATTTGTAATCAGTAGGTTGGCGGT
>JAYNJZ010000041.1:0-7636 GCA_038110645.1 Candidatus Pelagibacteraceae bacterium | reverse complement strand
GATCTACAGATAAGCAATGAAACTGTTGAAGTAATAATTGTTAATGATGCTTCAACTGAAAGTTTTGATAATAATCAAAAACAGTTTTCAAAAATTAATTCTGTAAAAATTATTAATTTAATTAAAAATGGTGGCCACCGAAAAGCGATTGCAACTGGTCTAAAATATTGCCAAGAAAATTTAGACTATGATTATATCATTCCAATGGATGGAGAAGATAGGCCTGAGGAGTTAAAAGATTTCTTTAACCAAGTTCAAGAAACACAACCTGAGGTCATTACTGCTACTAGAGTAAAAAGAAGTGAAGGTTTTTTATTTAAATTTTTATACTCAATGCATAAAATTTTTACTCATCTGATTACCGGTAAACTCATTAAATTTGGTAATTATACGTGTTTATCAAAAAGTTCAGTTTCAAAGCTTTTATCTGATGGATCTGTTTGGCTAAGTTACTCTGGTGCCGTTACCAAGCATTTTCCACAATTTTCAACTATTCAATCTAATAGAGGTGAGAGGTATTTTGGACCTTCAAAAATGAGTATTTTTGCACTTATTTTACACTCCTTGAGAATCTCAACAGTTTTTAGAGAAAATATATTTATTCGAGTAGTCAGTGTAATTCTTATTTTTGGACTGCTTGCCTACTACTCTTCTGCTTATTTTCTTATCCCATCATTAGCTGGTTGGGTATTTTTGTTCTTTATTATTTGTTTAGCTTTAGATGATGATGTTAAAAAATTAAATAATTGTCTTAACAATATTAAAAGCTTATCTGATATTTATAGTCGGTAAAAAATCATAACTAGAGGTATCAATTTTTGATGAATGACTTCTCCTCATCCTCCAACTATTGCAAAAACCAGTATCAGCAACTGTAATCATATTTCGTCCAAATCTAAAATTGGTTTTATCAATAGCTTTCATTAAATTTTGAGATTTTTCTTTTTTTTCATATAAAAATAAACCTTCATCATATTTTCCTTTTTTAGATAACCCTGAAAAAATTACACCAGCCTTTTGATACCGAGGACCTTTTAAAAAAATTTCTTTTAAAGATTGAATACAAACTTTTGTTAATAAAATACTGTCATCTGTTGGTATGGGTAAATCGATTTTTTTAGATCTAGAAAAAAATTTCTCATTTTTATCAAAGGGACTATTTCTTATAAAAACAACTACTGATTTTACAACTTGTCTATCAACTCTAATTTTTTCAGCAGCATTTAAACAATGAGCAACAACAGACTCTTTTAAAGTTTCGTAATCTAAAACTTTTTTTCCAAATGACCTTGATACACAACAATTTTTTCTTGGACTAGTATTGAATTCAAAATCAATACAGCTTATTCCACGTAACTCCATCACTGTTTTTAAACCGAGAACATTAGTATTTTTTTTAATCCATGTATTATTTGCTTCTTTTAAATCATAAGCGGTTTGAATATTATTGTTTTTATATAATTTAGATATTTTTCTTCCTACTCCCCAAATATCTTCAATAGGAAATTTTTTTAAATAATTATCTATTTCTTTTTCGGTATTTAAAACAAAACTTCTTGTTCCAATTTTTTCTTTTTTAGCAAGATGATTTGCAACTTTTGATAATGTTTTTGTTTTTGCTACTCCAATACTAACGGGAATGCCTGTCCATTTTAATATTAAAGATCTTAATTCTCTAATAAAATTTTCTATCTCTTCATTTTTAACTATAGTTAAATCCAAAAAAGCTTCATCAATTGAATATATTTCGATATTAGGTGAAAATTGTTTTAAGATAAACATTACTCTTCTAGAAATATCTCCATACAATGCATAGTTAGAAGAATAAACTTGGACATTATGTTCTTTCACTAATTGTTTAACTTTAAAATAAGGCTCTCCCATTCTAATTCCTATTTTCTTTGCTTCTGATGATCTAGAAATAACACAACCATCATTATTAGATAAAACAACAACGGGAAGGTGATTGATTTTTGGATTAAAAAGTCTTTCACAAGAAACATAAAATGAATTACAGTCTACTAAAGCTATTTTCTTATTATTTTTATTTTTTAACTTTATGTATGACATAGGTTACTATTCCCCATACTTGGGTCTCATTGTCTTCCGAGATTTCAATAAAATTTTCTTGTCTACCGAATTTGGAAATTAAAAAAAACTTATTATTTTTTTTAACAATTTTTTTAACAACAAGTTGTCCTTGATGATTAAGTATAGCAATTGAGTTGTGTTTAATATTAAGACTTTTATCAACGATTAAAACATCTCCATCATAGATATTATCTTCAACCATTGAATACCCCGTTACTCTTATTAAAAAAGTTGATGCTTTATTGGTAACCAGCTCTTCATTAAGATTAATTTCGTCTTCAAGATAATCTGTTGCGGGAGAAGGAAAGCCTGCACAAACTTTTTGAAGAATAATAGGTAGATTTTCACTAATTTTCATGTTCTTATTTTGTTCTTTTTTATAAATATTGCAACTAAATTATAGGTTGTATTTTGAGTCCAGAGCTGAATCGTAATGGAATCAAAAAGCGAACATTAAGCCTAATAGGTTGTTGTATATGTGGATAAAATTTTAAGAACCTTTTCTCTTAAAGTAATTGCCAAGAATAGTTGCGCCAGGTTCAATACTAATTGAATTATAAGATATCTTTCCATGAACTTTTGCCGACGGGCCAATAGCAACTCTATTTGCAACAATATCTCCTTTAACTTCACCCAAAACAAAAACCCAGTCAGCATTAATGTTACCAGCAATTAAAGAATTTGATCCGACTTTAAGAAACTTGCATGTTAAGTTTCCATTTACAGTTCCATTAAAATATAAGTTTCCATCAAACTCAACGTCAGAGTTACAATTAAAAATATTTGCTTTGGTTGGAAAAATTTCATTCACTTCTTTAGTATCTTTTGAATAAAATAAAGATTTTATAAAATTAATCACTTTTTAACTCCTAATCTCTTTTGTATATCACTAGATGAGGTTGTAAATCTAAAAACATACTTTTCATCAGGTTTTGCTCTTTTAAAACATTCCTGGGCACACAATGCACCTTCATGAAAACCACTTAAAATAAGTTTTAATTTACCAGGATAATTACATATATCTCCGATAGCGAATATTCCTTTTTCATTAGTTTCAAAATTTTTTGTATTAACTTTTAAAGATTTGGCTTCAAGATCCAAACCCCAATTTGCAATTGGTCCTAATTCCATTTTTAAACCAAAAAAAGCCAGGACACTATCAACACTTAATTCCTTTTGATCTCCGTTATCATGTTTAACAATAACTTTTTCAATTTTTTCATTACCTTGAAAATCTAATGGTTGGTAACAAGTTAAAATTTCAACTTTTCTTTTTTTCTCAAGATCTCTAGCAAGATCAACTGTATGTTGAGCTGCTCTAAAATCTTCTCTACGATGAATTAAAATAATTTTTTTTGCAATCTTAGAAAGCTCAACAGTCCAGTCTAGTGCAGAATCTCCCCCACCAAAAATACAAATTGTTTGATCTTTAAATTTATTTTTATCTTTAACTGCATAAAACAAATTTGTTTTTTCAAATCTTTCTATATTTTGAATTGGTGGTTTTCTTGGTTCAAATGAACCAACGCCTGCTGCTATAATAATATTAGGAGTTTCAAATTGAACTTTGTCGCTTGTTGTTACTAACCAATTATTATTTTTTTTTTCTAATTTTTCAACTCTCTGATTAAAATGAAAGTTAGTTTTGAATGGTTTTATTTGTTGAAGTAAATTTTTAGTTAAACTTTCACCTGTGCACTCTGGCATAGCAGGAATATCGTAAATAGGTTTATCAGGGTAAAGCTCTATACACTGACCACCCGCTCTATCTAAATTGTCAATAACATGTGCATTTAGCCCTAGAATACCAAGTTCAAACACTGCGAATAAACCAACAGGGCCTGCACCAACTATAACTGCATCTGTTTTTATCATCTATCCTTGTTTTTCTGGAAGGTTAACAATAATTCCATCATGTTTATCTTCTAACATTAATTGACAACTTAACCTGCTATTACTTTTTGTTTCAAAAGCAAAATCAAGCATATCTGTTTCACTTTCGCTTTGTTCAGATAATTTATCTAGCCACTCTTCTTTAACATAAACATGACAGGTAGCACATGCACAGGCTCCCCCACAATCCGCATCGATACCAGGAATTCCATTTTGAATAGCCCCTTCCATAATTGAAAGGCCATTTTCAACTTCTACTTGATGCTGTTTACCATTATGCTCGATATATGTGACTTTTGGCATAAGAACCTTATATTCATTGAAAAATAGAAAACAACAATGAAGTATAAAAATTGCTTAATTACGTACAAGGATAAAAAGTTCAATCTTAAAAATCAATTTAAGATCTCCAGAGGTAGCAAATCTTCAATTAATACGCTTCAAATTAGAATAAAAAAAAATGACTTAATAGGTCGAGGTGAGTGCGTCCCTTATAAAAGGTATGGAGATAATTTAAAAAAAATAAAAACATTTTTAAAACAAAAAACAAATATAAATAATTTAAAATCGATAAAAATTTTATCATTAAGAAATGCAATATCGAACGCTTATTTGGATTTAAATTTAAAAGAAAAAAAAATAGCTTTTCAAAAATATCTTAAAAAGGCTAAATATAAAACTGCAATTACAATTCCAATATTCAAATTAAAAAAATTTATAAATGAAATAAAAAAATATAAAAATGTAGAAATACTAAAAATTAAATTAAATCAAAAAAATATTTTTAATTATTTAGATGTTGTTAAAAAATATTCACCAAAAAGTAAAATTGTCATTGATGCAAATGAAGGATGGTCATTATCTTTTCTAAAAAAAAATGAATTAAAAATAAAAACCTATAATATTCTTTTTATAGAACAGCCTGTCAAATCAGGAAAAGATTATTATATCAAAACAAGTTTGGATTTATGTGCTGATGAAAGTTTTCATTTAAATAAAAACTTTAAAAAAATTAAAAAAAATTATAGTTGGGTTAATATAAAACCTGATAAATTTGGGTGCGAGTCTAATATTTTAAAAGCTATTAAATTCGCAAAAAAAAATAAATTAAAAATTTTTCTTGGGTGTATGGTAAGTAGTTCATTATCTATAATACCATCTTTGAGGTTTGCAAAATATTCAAATGTCCTTGACTTAGATGGTGCTATGTTTTTAACTAAAGATTATAAATATGGATTAATATATAAAAAGGATTGCTTGATTTATAATAAAAGCTTTAATTATGGATATTAATCATGTTGCAAGGTAAAAAAAGTTTGACTAAAATAAAACCGGGGGAAGAAATTGAGCAAATATCAAGAAGCTTTTAATCATTCGTTATCAAATCCAGAGGAGTTTTGGTCCAAAGCTGCTGATGAAGTAAAATGGATAAAGAAATACGATAAAGTCATTCATTGTGATGAACCTCCTTTCTACAGATGGTTCAAAGGTGGAAAAATTAATACGTGTTATAATGCTTTAGATCGTCATGTTGATGAAGGTAATGGAGATCGAATTGCGCTTATTTATGATAGTGCAATGACAAATGTAAAAAAAAAATTTTCATATAAAGAACTTAGAGATAAAACTGCAGAACTGGCGGGCGCACTTCAAAGATCTGGAATAAAAAAAGGTGATAGAATAATTATTTATATGCCAATGATACCTGAAGCAATCATGGCAATGTTAGCGTGTGGAAGAATTGGTGCGGTTCACTCTGTAGTATTTGGTGGTTTTGCTTCTAGTGAACTTGCTAGCCGTATAGATGACTCTAAAGCAAAAATGATTTTATCTGCTTCATGTGGACTAGAACCTGGAAGAACAGTTGAATACAAACCTTTGCTAGATGGTGCAAAAAATATTGCAAAACATAAAGTTGAAAAGACGGTTATTTTTCAAAGGGAACAGCATAAATGTGAGATAGGTAAAGATGATGTTGATTGGCATGAATTTGTTAATGGTGCAGAAAAAGTTGATTGTGTTGAGTGTGATGCAAATGATCCTGCTTATATTCTTTATACTTCTGGAACAACGGGAGTTCCAAAAGGAATTTTAAGAGACATCGGAGGTCATATTGTTGGTCTTAAATGGACGATGAAAAATGTATACGATATTAACCCAGGAGATATATGGTGGTCAGCTAGTGACATTGGTTGGATTGTAGGACATTCTTATATTGTCTATGGTCCACTGTTCCATGGTTGCACAACTGTAATATTTGAGGGTAAACCGGTTGGAACACCAGATCCTGGTGCTTTTTGGAGAATAATTTCAGAATACAAAATCAAAACTCTCTTTACTGCTCCTACTGCTTTTAGAGCGATTAAAAAAGAAGATCCTAATGGAGAATATTTTAAAAAATATGATCTTTCAAAATTTGAAGCATTATATCTTGCGGGTGAAAGAGCGGACCCTGATACCATTCATTGGGCTGAAGGATTGTTAAAAAAACCAGTAATTGATCATTGGTGGCAAACAGAAACCAGTTGGACCATTGCAGGAAATTTCAAAGGATTGGGTTTATTTCCTACAAAATATGGTTCTGCAGGAAAACCTGCCCCGGGATATGATGTAAAAGTTTTGAAGGAAAATGGCAGTGAGGCTAAGCCAGGTGAAATGGGTGATATTTGTGTAAAACTACCTTTGCCACCTAGTACTTTTCCAACTCTTTGGAATGCTGATCAAAGATATAAAGAAAATTATATGAGTACTTATCCAGGCTACTATCAAACTTATGATGCGGGTCATATTGATGAAGATGGTTACGTTTGGATTATGTCAAGAACCGATGATATTATCAATGTTGCAGGTCACAGACTTTCAACTGGTTCAATGGAAGAAGTTCTATCAGAGCATCCTGATGTAGCAGAATGCGCAGTTGTTGGAATTGCAGACAAGTTAAAAGGTCAAATGCCAATTGGAATGGTTGTTTTAAAAGCGGGTGTTACTAAATCGCATGAAAACGTAAGTAAAGAGTGTGTGCAGATGATAAGAGATAAAATTGGTCCTGTAGCTGCTTTTAAGACTGCAATCGTTATTAAAAGACTTCCAAAGACTAGATCTGGAAAAGTCCTTAGAGGAACAATGAGAAAAATTGCAGACAAAGAAGAATATAAAATGCCAGCTACAATTGATGATCCAGTAATTTTAGATGAAATATCCGATAGCCTTAAGTCATCTGGAATAATTAAATAAAAATTCTGAAAATATAAAAAATGTCTTTCCAAAAAAAAATTAATGGCTTTAAAAAAATATGGAAGATAAAAAAAACTTATGAAAGTTTTGTATACAAAAAAGGTTTTTTTATTTCATATTCAGATATTAAAAAAGAATTTAATAACTTTTTAAATATATATGCTCAACGGCCAATAAAAAAAAATAAATTTGGCATTCAATTTCCACATATGTTTGCAATGTATATTTTTTTAAAAAAAATAAAGCCAAAATTTGTTGTAGAGTCTGGTGTTTACAAGGGTCAAAGTACTTGGTTAATTGAAAAAGTATTACCAAAAGCTAAATTGCTTTGTATTGATCCTGATTTAAATAACCGAGAATATATTTCAAAAAAGGCCAAATACTCTAGGATTGATTTTTGTGAGCAGGATTTTTCAAA
>JAYNJZ010000040.1:0-7656 GCA_038110645.1 Candidatus Pelagibacteraceae bacterium | reverse complement strand
AGATCTAAAGAAAGTGCTATCCTGCTTGGTAAAGACTTCAAAAACCAAATATGCGATACTGGAGTAGACAATTCGATATGGCCCATTCTTTCTCTTCTGACATTTGACTTTGTTATTTCTGTTCCACATTTTTCACAAATAATTCCTCTAAATTTCATACCCTTATACTTACCGCATAAACATTCATAATCCTTAACTGGACCGAAAATTCTTGCACAAAACAAACCATCTTTTTCAGGCTTAAAAGTTCTATAGTTTATTGTTTCGGGTTTTTTTATTTCTCCAAAAGACCATGATTTTATTTTTTCTGGGCTAGCCAGTGAAATCTTGATTTTGGAAAAGTCTTGTTTATTTACTTTTTTGAAAATAAATTTGTTAATTCTTTACTCATTAATTTAACTCCAAATTTAGTGCTAATGATCTAATCTCTTTGACTAAAACGTTAAAAGACTCTGGAATTCCAGATTCAAAATCATCATCACCTTTTACAATTGTTTCATAAACTTTTGTTCGTCCTGCTACATCATCTGATTTTACAGTTAATATCTCTTGTAATGTATAAGCAGCTCCATATGCTTCAAGTGCCCAAACTTCCATTTCTCCAAACCTTTGGCCACCGAACTGCGCTTTCCCTCCCAAAGGTTGCTGAGTAACTAAACTGTAAGGACCTGTAGATCTTGCATGTATTTTATCATCAACCATGTGGTATAATTTTAACATATAGATAATTCCAACTGTAACGTCTCTATCAAACTTTTCACCAGTTCTTCCGTCATACAACGTTGTTTGGCCACTTTCTGGCAATTCTGCAAATTTTAACATACCCGTAACATCTTCGACGCTCGCTCCATCAAAAACAGGTGTGGCTATAGGGATACCATTGGATAGATTTTTTAATAAATCATTAGTCTCATCCTCTTTTAATTTTTTTATTTCTTTTTCAATATTGGTATTATTGTAAAATTTAGCTAACGCATCTTTAGTTTGTTCAAAAGTTTTTTGCTTATCTTTATATTCATTGTAAAGTTTATTAACTTTTTCACCTAATTCAGAACATGCCCAACCTAAATGTGTTTCTAAAATTTGCCCTACATTCATCCGACTTGGTACACCAAGTGGATTTAAGCAAATATCTACAGGCTTACCATTTTTCATATAAGGCATATCTTCGGCTGGGACAATTTTACTAATCACTCCTTTATTACCATGTCTTCCGGCCATTTTATCGCCAGGTTGCAGTTTTCTTTTCATTGCAACAAATACTTTTACCATTTTCATTACACCTGGAAGAAGCTCGTCACCTCTTTCAATTTTATCTACTTTGTCTTCAAATCTATTTTGTATATCTTTTTTTGCCTCGCTGTATTGGTCTTTTAATGAAGAAAGATCATTATTACATTTATCATCTTCAAGTTTTAATTTAAAAATATCAGTAAGTGACAAAATTTTAATTTCTTGTTCACCTAGTTTTGTTCCTTTTGAATATGTTTTGTAATTATCTGATAAAGATGTTTTTGATAAAATTTGCTGAGCTCTAATTTTTATATTAAGCTCTAAAATAGTTTCTTCTGCTTGCTTGTCAGACATGACAGATTCAATCTCAGACTTTTCTATTGATAAAGCTCTCTCGTCTTTTTCAATACCATGTCTATTAAATACTCTCACTTCCACAATAGTCCCGCCGGTTCCTGATGGCATTTTTAGAGATGTATCTCTAACATCTGTTGCTTTTTCACCAAAAATAGATCTTAATAATTTCTCTTCAGAAGATACTTTGGTATCACCTTTGGGCGTTAACTTTCCAACTAATATGTCACCTGGTTTAACTTCAGCACCAACATAAACAATTCCAGACTCGTCTAGATTTCTTAAAGCTTCTTCACTTGTATTTGGAATATCTCTTGTAATTTCTTCTGGACCTAATTTTGTATCTCTAGCCATAACTTCATATTCTTCTATATGAATTGATGTGAACACGTCATCTGATACACATCTTTCTGAAATTAATATTGAATCTTCAAAATTATATCCAAGCCACGGCATAAATGCCACGGTCACATTTTTTCCAAGAGCTAATTCTCCTAATTGAGTAGAAGGACCATCTGCAATCACATCTCCTTTTTTTATAATATCGCCAACTTTAACTAAGGGTCTCTGATTTATACAAGTATTTTGATTTGATCTTTGAAATTTTAATAAATTATAAATATCAACACCGGATTTTGTTAAGTCTTTTTCTGAAGAGGCTTTTACTACAATTCTTTTTCCATCTATTTTTTCTACAACGCCATCTCTTTTTGCAACTATTGTAGCGCCTGAGTCAAGAGCTACATCTTTTTCAATACCCGTTCCAACTAATGGTGACTCGTTCTTGATTAACGGAACTGCTTGTCTCATCATATTTGAACCCATTAAGGCTCTATTTGCATCATCATTTTCTAAAAATGGAATTAAAGCTGAGGCTACCGAAACAACTTGCTTAGGAGAGACATCCATAAAATCAATATTTTCTGGTTTGGCTAACTCAAAGCCAAGATTTCTTCTACAAGATACTAACTCGTCTTTAAAAGTACTATTTTCATTTAATGGTGAATTTGCCTGAGCAATTGTATATCTACTCTCTTCCATAGCAGATAGGTAATGTATATCTTTTGTTACTTTTCCATTTTTTACAGACCTATAAGGACTTTCAATAAATCCATATCTGTTTACTCTAGAATAAGTAGCTAAACTATTTATCAAGCCAATATTTGGACCTTCGGGTGTTTCGATAGGGCAAATTCTTCCATAATGAGTAGGGTGAACGTCTCTTACCTCAAAACCAGCTCTTTCTCTGGTTAATCCTCCCGGCCCAAGAGCAGAAACCCTTCTTTTATGAGTTATTTCAGATAAAGGATTGGTCTGATCCATAAATTGTGAAAGCTGAGATGTTCCGTAAAATTCTTTTAAAGAAGCTGCAATTGGTTTTGAATTTATTAAATCTTGAGGCATTACCGTATCAATTTCAACAGATGACATTTTTTCTTTAATAGCTCTTTCCATTCTAACAAGTCCAATTCTAAATTGGTTTTCTACAAGTTCGCCTACAGACCTGACCCTTCTATTTCCCAAATGATCGATATCATCAACTTCTTCTTTGCCATCTTTAAGTTTAAGCATGGTTTCAACTATTTTAAGAACATCTTCTTTTCTTAAGATGGTAATTTTGGGGTCGCAATCAATTTCAAGTCTAGAATTTAGTTTTACTCGTCCAACATCAGATAGGTCATATCTCGTATTATTAAAAAATAAATTATTAAATAAAATTTTAGAAGTTTCTAAAGTTGGCGGTTCACCAGGTCTCAAGATTCTATAAATATCCATTATAGCTTCTTCAGCTGTATTATTTTTATCTACTACGATAGTATTTCTTAAGTAAGAGCCAATATTAATGCCATCAATTTCTGATAAATAAAAAGATTTTATATTTAAAGCTTTTAATTTTTCTAAACTTTCTGCAGTTACTTCATCACCTGACTCAAAATATATTTCACCAGTCTTTTCATTAAATATATCGTCTGCAAAATACCTGCCTTGAACTTCCTCATAGGATATGAAAATATTTTTTAAGCCTTCTTTTTGAAGTTTCATTGCAATAGGAATATTTACTTTTGTACCTACTTTTAAAACTTTTTTACCATTGTCAGCATTAACTAGATCATTTTTTAATTTATAATTTTTATATCTTTGTGGAATAAATTTAGTTTTTAATTTATCCTTTTCAAAGAAATCAAATTTAATTTTTTCGTGAAACAAATTTAACAACTCGTCTTTTGGATAACCAAGAGCCATTAATAAAGTTGAGGATGGAATTTTTTTCTTTCTATCAATTCTAAAATATAAAATGTCTTTTATATCATATTCAAAATCTAACCAAGAACCTCTATATGGAATAACACGACAATTGAATAATAATTTTCCACTTGAATGTCCTTTTCCTTTATCATGATCAAGAAAAATGCCTGGGCTTCTATGCATTTGATTTACCACAACTCTTTCAATTCCATTAACCACAAAAGTTCCTCTAGGTGTCATTAAAGGTATATCGCCCATATACACTTCTTGTTCTTTGGCAGATAATATTTGCTTGGTTTGCTCTTCTTCGTTTACATCATAAGCAACCAATCTTAATGTTGCTTTTAAAGGCGCTGAGTAAGTTAACCCACGTTGTTTACATTCTTCAACGTCGTATTTTTCTTTCTCAAATCTGTAACTTACATACTCAATAGTTGCCAAACCAGCAAAATCTTCAATTGGAAATACTTCTTTAAAAACCTTTTCTAAACCTGATTTGTTTTCTTCATTAAATTTTAAAAAACTATCATAAGATTTTTTTTGAACTTCAATTAAATCTGGTATGTTGACAATGTTTTCTAATTTTCCAAAGCTTTTTCTAATTTTTTTTTTATCGGTAAAAGATAATTCCATATATAAATTACCTGATTAAAAATTTAATCAGGCTGTAAAATCCCAGTTAGTTATTTAAGTTCTACTTTAGCGCCTGCTGCTTCAAATTTTTTCTTAACTTCTTCAGCATCTTTTTTATTAACGCCAGCTTTTAACTCTTTTGGAGCGCCTTCAACTAGATCTTTAGCTTCTTTTAAACCTAAACCTGTAAAAGCCCTAACTTCTTTTATAACTCCAATTTTGTTATCACCCGAAGCTGCAAGTACAACGGAAAATTCGTCTTTTTCCTCAGCTGCTGCTCCACCTGCCGCTGCCGGAGCTGCTGCTGCAACTGGTGCTGCTGCTGTAACGCCCCATTTTTCTTCTAATAATTTTGAAAGCTCGGCTGCTTCCACTACTGATAGTGTTGATAATTCATCAACAATTTTATTTAGATCTGCCATTTTTTTTATATCCTCGAGGTTAATCTTTTTTCAAACTTTTAGCGTGCGCCAAATTAGCTATTTTTCGTCCCGGCGCAAGAAAAATACTTAATAATTTTTGTTGTGGAGCCTGTAAAATACCTACAATTTTAGCTCTAGCCTCATCTAATGTCGGTAATGTCGCAATTTGAGCAACATCCTCAGGGGCTAAAAGCTTGTCATCCATGATTCCACCAACGATTTTAAGTTTATCGTTAGCTTTCTGGAAATTGACTAAAATTTTAGCTAATGTAATTGGGTCTTTAGACAATGCAACGCCGGTAGGTCCAGTAAATAGATTTTCGGCTTGTAAATAAGATGTTTCTTTTAAAGCAAGTTTTGTAATTCGATTTTTTGTTACTTTTAATAATGCGCCAGATTCTCTCATCTTTGTTCTAAGCTCATCTAATTGATTAACATTCAAACCTTGATAATGATAGACCATCATAGCATTATTTGCCTCAAGATCTTTTTTTAAACTTTCAATATAATTCGTTTTTTCTATTCTATTCATTATTAAACTACTGTCTTTCTGTTAAAGAAATTTTTGCTGATGGGCCCATAGTACTTGAAATAAAAACTGAATTGATAAAATTTCCTTTTGTTCCGGATGGTTTTTCTTTTTGAACAACATCTAAAACACTTTTATAATTTTCAACTAATTTTTTTTCTTCAAAATTGGCCCTTCCAATTGAAAGTGATAAATTGCCATCCTTATCACAACGTATTTCCACTTTTCCTTTTTTAATATCTTCTACTGCTTTTTTAATATTCTGAGATACTGTTCCATATTTTGGATTTGGCATTAAACCTTTCGGACCCAAAACTTTTCCTAGTTTTCCAACTTTTGACATCATATCTGGTGTACATACAAGGATATCAAAATCAATTTTTCCATTATTTATTTCTTCAACTAAATCTTCGGAACCTACTTTATCTGCACCAGAAGATTTAGCTTCTTCTATTTTTTCGTTAGAACAAACTGCTGCTACTACAATTTTTTTTCCATTACCGTGAGGTAAATCTACTGTGGTTCTTAAAGTTTGATCTGACTTACTTGTTTCAACATTTAAATTTAAAGATAAATCAATAGACTCTACAAACTTAGTTTTTGATCTATCTTTAATAATTTTAATTGCTTCTTCTAATTTATATAATTTAGATTGATCTAAATTTTTTAGTAAAGCTTGATATCTTTTTGATTTTTTATCTTCTGTCTTCATTTTTATTTTACCTGAATACCCATTGATCTTGCTGATCCAGCAATAATTTTAATAGCTTCTTCAACATCAAATGCGTTAAGATCTTTCATCTTTGCTTCAGCAATTTTTTTTAATTGCTCTTTAGTTATTGATCCTGCAACTACTCTTCCAGGTTCTTTTGATCCGGATTTTAATTTTATTGCCTCTTTAATTAAATGTGATGCTGGAGGTGTTTTAATAACAAAATCAAACTTTTTATCTTTATAAACAGTGATTATTACCGGTACAGGCTGACCCATTCTATCTTTTGTCTTATCATTAAATGCTTTACAAAATTCCATTATATTTATCCCTCTTTGACCAAGTGCTGGTCCAACAGGAGGTGCGGGATTTGCTTGACCGCCTTTGATTTGTAGTTTCAAATAACCTGTGATTTCTTTAGCCATAATTAAACCTTTTCTACCTGAGAATAATCTAAATCCACAGGAGTTGGCCTACCAAATATAGAAACTGAGACCTTAAGTCTAGATTTTTCTTCATCTATTTCTTCAATTGATCCGTTAAATGAGGCAAATGGGCCGTCACAAACCTTAACTTGCTCTCCAACTTGAAAAGTAATAGAGGAAGTTGGGTTTGCCACGCTTTCCTCCATATTTCCTACAATTTTTCCTACTTCTGCATCTGAAATTGGTGAAGGCTTACCTTGTGGTCCCAAAAAACCACTAACTTTTTTAATAGATTTTATTATATGATATATTTCATTTGTCATATCTAGCTTGACTAAAATATATCCAGGAAAATATTTTTTTTTAACAACTGATCTCTTCCCTTTTTTGATTTCTGTCACATCTTGTGTGGGGACTAATACCTCTCCAAATTTAGATGCTAAATCAACTTTTTCTAATTCTTCTTTTATTTGTTCTGAGACTTTTTTTTCAGCACCAGCATGCGCTTGAACAATATACCACTTCATAATTATCCTATTAAAAAACCTAACCCAAATTTAAATATCTGATCTAATAAAAGAAAAAAAAGAGAAGCAATTATTGCCATAAATATTACGGTTACTGACCCCATCAAAGTTTCCTTTTTTGACGGCCAAATAATTTTAAAAGCCTCTTGTTTTACTAATCTTAAAAAATTTATTGGGTTTTGCATTTTTTTATTTAGCTTATTGGCAGGAGCGGAGGGACTTGAACCCTCAACCCCGGGTTTTGGAGACCCGTACTCTACCAATTGAGCTACACTCCTTCTTTTTTAAAGTGAAGCTTACTCTATAATTTTAGTTACTACTCCAGCTCCAACTGTTCTTCCGCCCTCACGAATTGCAAATTTCAATCCATCATCCATTGCAATTGGACTAATTAATGTAACTGTCATTTTAGCATCATCACCAGGCATAATCATTTCTGTTCCTTGTGGCAATGTAACTTCTCCAGTCACGTCGGTTGTTCTAAAATAAAATTGAGGTCTATATTTTGAAAAGAAAGGAGTATGTCTTCCACCTTCTTCTTTTTTTAAAATATATGCCTGAGCTTCAAATTTTG
>JAYNJZ010000039.1:6670-7903 GCA_038110645.1 Candidatus Pelagibacteraceae bacterium | reverse complement strand
TTTTGCAGAAAAACTTTTATTAGAAGCATGTCTAGAGTTAATGAAAACAGATACAATAGTTTCTATTCAAGATATGGGTGCAGCAGGTTTAACTTCTTCATCCGTAGAAATGGCTTCAAAAGGAAGTATAGGTATTGAATTAGATTTGAATAAAGTACCGTGTCGTGAGACTGGGATGACACCATATGAAATGATGCTTTCTGAAAGCCAAGAACGAATGCTTATCGTTT
Source organism: Candidatus Pelagibacteraceae bacterium (assembly GCA_038110645.1). Taxonomy (GTDB): domain Bacteria; phylum Pseudomonadota; class Alphaproteobacteria; order Pelagibacterales; family Pelagibacteraceae; genus HIMB114. The sequence continues at coordinate 7,673 of JAYNJZ010000039.1, read as the reverse complement.
TAAAAACTGGTAAAGAAAAAGAAGCTGAAAAAATTTTTAGAAAATGGGATTTAGATTTTTCTGTCATTGGAATTTTAACAGACTCAAAAAAACTCACATTAAAATATGACAAAGCAATAGTATGCGATGTTCCAATATCTGCATTAGCTGATGAGGCTCCTAAATATGAAAGAGAATGGGTTGAAATAAAAAAACCAGAAAATGCAGATCTTGAAAAAAAATTAGATGATATTAATTTAGAAAAAACAATTAAAAATTTGTTGTCACATCCAAACCAGGTAAACAAATCTTGGGTTTGGGAACAATATGACCATATGGTTATGTGTGATACAGCTCAATTTCCTGGTGGTGATGCAGCGGTAATTAGAGTTCATGGAAATAGTAAAAAAGCAATTGCAGCTTCGGTAGATTGTACTCCACGATATTGTAACTCACATCCTTTTACCGGAGGTATGCAGGCGGTTTGTGAAACATATAGAAATTTGTGTGCAGTTGGAGCAGAACCTATTGCAATAACAAACTGTCTAAACTTTGGTAATCCAGAAAAACCAGAAATAATGGGTCAATTTGTTGGTGTGATTAAAGGCATGACAGAAGCATGTAAGAAATTAAACTACCCTGTGATATCAGGAAATGTTTCGCTTTATAATGAGACTAATGGAATTGGAATTAACCCCACCCCAACAATTGGAGGTGTTGGTTTAATAAAAGATGTTTCAAAAGTAAAAAATTACAATTTTAAGAATAAAAATAATACTATTTACGTTATTGGAAAAACAGAAGGTCATTTAGAACAAAGTATTCTTTGTTACGATTTATTACATTTAAAAAAAGGACCTCCTCCTTCAATTAACTTAGATGATGAGCTCAACAATGGTAAAGCAGTAAGATCATTGATTGAAAATAATTTAATTGAGTCATGTCATGATATTTCTTCAGGTGGTTTAATTTTATGTTTATTAGAAATGAGTATAGGTTCAGATATTGGTTTTGAAATAGAAAC
>JAYNJZ010000039.1:0-6570 GCA_038110645.1 Candidatus Pelagibacteraceae bacterium | reverse complement strand
TAAAAGAAGGATTTCCAGATGCAGATATTGAAATTCAAGATCTTGCAGGTGATGATAATCATTTTTCAGCAAAGGTAAAATCATCACAATTTAAAGGTAAAAATCGTGTACAACAACATCAGATGGTTTATAAAGCTCTAAAAGGAAAAATGGGAGCTGAACTTCATGCTTTAGCTTTAACAACGGAAGAAAAATAGATGTCAGAAATTAACAAACAGTTAGATGAAATTATTAAAAATAATAAAGTTGTACTTTTTATGAAAGGTACCCCTGATATGCCTCAGTGCGGTTTTTCAATGGCAGTTGCAAATGTCTTAAAGCATTTGGAGGTTCAATTTACTGGTATAAATGTTTTAGAAGATGAAGAGATTAGAAATGGAATTAAAGAATACAGCAATTGGCCAACAATACCTCAGTTGTACGTTAATGAAGAATTTGTGGGTGGGTGCGATATTATTAGAGAAATGTTTGAAAAAAAAGAGCTTCAAAAATTATTTGAAGACAAAGGTATTAAATATAAAAATTAATTATCTAGAGTAATATTCTACTACTAAATTTGGCTCCATTATAGCTGGGTAAGGAATTTCATCAAACTTTGGAACTCTAGCTAACTTGGCAGTCATTTTTTTATGATCAGCAACGATATATTCTGGCACATCACGTTCTTTAAGTTGAGTTGATGCCAAAACATAAGCAAGCTGTTTTGAAGATTCTTTTATTTCAACTGTATCTTTGTCATTTAATTTAAAACTTGAAATATTAACTCTTTTACCATTCACCCTAACATGACCGTGGTTTATTAATTGTCTTGCTTGGAAAACTGTCGTTGCAAATTTTGCTCTATAAATAACTGCGTCTAATCTACTTTCTAAAAGACCAACTAAATTTTCACCTGTATTTCCTCTTCTTCTGTCTGCCTCTCTATATAAATTTCTAAATTGTCTTTCGTTTAAATTTCCATAATAATTTTTTAATTTCTGTTTTGCTTGTAATTGAACTTTATAGTCTGATGGTTTTGCTGATGATCTTTGGCCATGTTGACCAGGACCATATGCTCTTGTGTTATAAGGACTTTTGGGTCTTCCCCAAATATTTGCACCCAGTCTTCTGTCGACTTTGTGTTTAGATTTAATTCTTTTTGTCATTTATAAAATGTGGAGTTATAGATATCAAAACCCTATTGTCAATTGCTACTTGAAGGGGCATTTTCCTTAAAAAGCTTATAATCTATACTGTCTAATAAGGCCTTAAAAGAAGCTTCAATAATATTTGGTGACACACCAATTGTAAACCAACTCTTTCCTTTATCATCAGAACTTTCAATTGAAACACGAGTTGTTGCATTGGTTCCTGTATTTAAAATTCTAACTTTGTAATCAATTAATCTTAAATCTTTTAAATAATCAGAATATTTTCCAATTTTATCTAAATTTTTTCGAATTGCTTCATCAAGTGCGTTTACTGGACCATTGCCTTCGCCTTCGCAAAGAATTTCTTTTCCATCAACATTTAGATAAGCTTTGGCTATTGAATTTATATTTTTTTTATTTGTATCTTTAACTATTTTAACTTCGTAATTTTTAATTTGTATATAATTTGGGACTTCCCCTAATAATCTTCTTGTTAACAATTCAAATGATGCATCTGCTCCATCATAAGAATATCCGGTAAACTCCCTGTCTTTTACTTCATCTAAAATAGTTTGTACCTTTGGATCATCTTTATTTATATTGATACCAAGCTTTTCTAATCTCGATAAAATATTAGATCGTCCAGCTTGATCAGAAACAACAATTGATCTTTCGTTTCCAACCTGTTCGGGTTCAATATGTTCATAAGTTTTAGGATCCTTTTGAACTGCAGAGACGTGCAAACCTCCCTTGTGGGCAAAAGCAGAGGCTCCAACATATGGCGCATGTCTATTAGAAGTTTTGTTTAATAATTCATCAAGTAACCTTGAGCAATTTGTAAGTCTTTTTAATTTGCTGCTATCTATACTTGTTTCAAATTTTTTATTAAATGATTCTTTTAAAATAAGCGTGGGTATAATTGATACTAAATTAGCATTTCCACATCTTTCACCTAGACCATTTAAAGTTCCTTGAATTTGTCTAGCTCCAGCTAAAACAGCAGACAAAGAATTTGCAACTGCATTTCCAGTATCATTGTGGGCATGAATTCCAATATGGTCGTTGGGTATAATTTTTGAAACATCTGATACTATGTCGCTTACTTCATTTGGAAGTGTGCCTCCATTAGTATCACAAAGAACAATCCATCTTGCGCCATTATCATAAGCAGCTTTTAAACAAGATAATGCATAATCTTTATTATTTTTATAACCGTCAAAAAAGTGTTCTGCATCAAACATAAATTCTTTGTTATTTTTAACAAAATATTTTGCGGTATCTTTTATATTATTTAAATTTTCCTCTTTGGAAATTCCAAGGGCAACATCAACATGATAATCCCAGGTCTTTCCGACGATACAAACATAATTTACTTTTGCGTTTACAATTGAGGATATTCCAGGATCATTTTCACAACTTCTCCCAGATCTTTTTGTCATACCAAAAGCGACTAGGTTACTATTAAGTTTTGGCGGATCATTAAAAAAATTGGTATCCGATGGGTTAGCACCGGGCCATCCTCCTTCAATAAAATCTATACCAATTTCAGATAACGAAACTGCAATTTTAGTTTTATCATCTAAACTAAAATCCACTCCTTCGGTCTGGGCTCCATCTCTTAAAGTGGTATCAAATATATAAATTTTCTCTTTACTCATTTGTATTCCCAGGTGGTATTACCATTTTTATCTTTAATTAAAACACCTTTACTATTCAATAAATCTCTAATTTCATCAGATGTTTTAAAATCTTTTTTTAAACGTGCTTCGTTTCTTTTTGATATTAATTCTTCTATTTCTTCAGATGATATTTTTCCAATTTTTTTAAAATTTTTCCATTCATTTGGTTTTTGATTAAATAAACCTAAAAATTTACATGAAGATGATAGTTGTTTGGCAGATAAGGTATCGCCAGATTTTGCTTTTTTATATAATTCATGAATATTTGATATCATTAAAGGAGTATTCAAATCATCTAATAAAAATTTTAAATTTTCTTCATCAATTTTATCATCACTCTCTGAATAAAACTCGTACCATTTATCTAAGTTTTTATTTGATGCTTCTAAAATATTTTCATTCCAATCAAATGGTTGAGTATAATGAGTGCTTAACATGGCAAGTCTTACAACTTGTCCATTATATTTTTTTTTCAATTCATTAATGGTAATAAAATTTCCAAGGGATTTTGACATCTTTTGTTTATCGACAGTTACATATCCATTGTGTAACCAGTAATTAGAAAACTTTTCATTATTATTTGCACAAACAGATTGGGCTATTTCATTTTCATGATGTGGAAATATTAAATCTAGCCCGCCTCCGTGAATATCAAAATGATTACCAAGATATTTCTCTGACATTGCAGAACACTCTAAATGCCATCCAGGGCGACCTTTGCCAAAAGGAGAATCCCAACTTGGTTCATTGTCCTTACTTGGCTTCCACAAAACAAAATCACCAGGTTCTTTTTTATTTTCAGATACCTCAATCCTTGATCCAGAAATTAATTCTTCAATTTTTTTATTCGATAAATTCCCATACTTTTTAAATTTTGAAACTTGAAAATAAACATGATCATTTGAGAGATAGGCAAATCCATTTTTTAATAATTTTTGAATTAAACTCACCATTTCATTTAAATGTTCTGTTGCTTTTGGCTCTACTGTTGGATTTAGGCATCCAAGATAATGACAATCATTATGAAAATCTTTTGTGACTTTGTTTGTAAGATCTTGAATTGAAATATTAAGTTTATTTGATGCCTCTATAATTTTGTCATCTATATCTGTGATATTCCTAACATACGTAACTTTAGATTTTGGGTATAGTTTTGATAATAATCTGAATAATAGATCAAAAACTATTAATGGCCTCGCATTACCTACATGAGGATAATCGTAAACTGTTGGGCCACAAACATACATCCGAATGTTTTTTTCATCTATAGGAATAAAATTTTCTTTAGCTCTCGTTAAAGTATTAGAAATTTTAAGTGTCATTAAAATTAATTAATAAACACCTTAATCAAATTTACAAACAGGTATTTCCTTCATTTTATGAAGGTTATTTTCTCTTATTTTTTTATATTTTTCGTAGTTTTTTGAATCTGGATTGGTCATTGCTTCTTCAAGATCTTGATAAGACATCCCTAGCTGATCTTCGTCATTTCTGCCATCAGACCATAATCCGTCAGTAGGAGGTGCATCTATAATTTTCTGATCTATGTTTAAAAATTTACCCATTTCCCAAACTTGGGTTTTGGTACAATCTGCAATGGGTGAAATATCAACTCCGCCATCACCATATTTTGTATAAAAACCAACACCAAAATCTTCAACTTTATTCCCAGTGCCAACAACAATTCCATTATTAGATCCAGCTACTTGATATAATGTTGTCATTCTTAGCCTAGCTCTAGAATTTGCAAATGCATGTTCATTATTATGATCTCCAACAGCCTTTTCAAAATCTGAAAAAACATTGTCTAAATCGATGTTTAAATATTTAGTATTTTTAAATTTATTTTCTAACCAACTGCAATGCAATTTACTTAGATCATCTTGAATTTTTATTTGCCTAATCGGCATAGATAAAACAATTGTATTAATTCCGGTCATTGAAGAAATTGTGCTAACAACTGCGGAGTCTATACCTCCCGAAACACCAATTACTAAAGTTGATGCTTTTTTAGGCATATGGTTTATATAATCTATAATCCAATCCTTAATTATATTTACTCTTTTATCTGCTTCCATAATTACAAAATATCAAGAATGTGAGAAACTACAATTGCAGTTATGACGCTGCTTGTATGCCATTTTTAGAAAAGTTGGCATTTTTTTTAATTTCTTCAGAAATTAAAAACGCAAGCTCTAATGCTTGATTTGCATTCAATCTCGGATCGCAATGCGTGTGATATCCACTTGAAAGATCTTGATCTGTAATATTTTGAGCACCACCTGTACACTCAGTTACATTTTGACCAGTCATTTCAATATGCAAACCACCTCCAAACGTTCCTTCGTTTTGATGAACTTTGAAGAAATTTTTAACTTCATTTAATACATTATCGAAAGGTCTAGTTTTGAAACCTGTTGAAGATTTAATCGTATTCCCGTGCATAGGGTCACACGACCAAACTACATTTCGTCCAGCTTTTTTAATTTCTTTAATTAATTTTGGTAAGAACTTCGTAACTTGATCATGACCAAATCTCGTAATCAATGTGATTCGACCGGCCTCATTATCAGGATTCAAAACTTCAGTTAATTTTACAATTTCTTTTGGATCAGATGTTGGTCCACATTTAATACCTAAAGGATTTTTAATTCCTTTGCAGTACTCAACATGCGCTCCATCTAACTGCCTCGTCCTATCTCCAATCCATAAAAAATGTGCAGAAGTATTATGGTATTCACCTGTGGTAGAATCGATTCTAGTCATAGCCTCCTCTACTGGCAATAATAATGCTTCATGGCTTGTAAAGAAATTGACAGTTCTTAATCTTCTATTATTTTCTGAATTAATTCCACAAGCTTCCATAAAAGCTAATGCATCACTAACTTTCTCAGCAATTTCTTTATATTTTTTTTGAGCAGTTTCATTAACAAAAGACATATTCCATAAATGAACTTTATTTAAATCTGCAAAACCACCTTGAGAAAAAGCTCGAAGTAAGTTTAAAGTCGCAGCAGATTGAGAATAAGCTTTTAATAATCTTTCTGGTTGAGGCTCTCTTGCCTCTTTAGTAAATTCCATTGAATTAATATTGTCACCTAAGTAACTTGGCAATTCTTTTCCATCCTTAACTTCAATAGGTGAACTTCTAGGTTTAGAGAATTGACCGGCAACTCTTCCTAATTTTATAACAGGTAATTTTGAAGATACTGTTAAAATCAACGACATTTGCAATATAACTTTAAAAAAATCTCTAATATTATTCGGATGGAATTCTAAAAAACTTTCAGCACAGTCTCCACCTTGAAGCAAAAATGCTTTTCCCTGTGAAACTTCACTTAGTTTTTTTTTTAAAGATCTAGACTCTCCTGCAAATACTAACGGCGGGAAAGTTGACAGTTCTTTTAAAACATTATCAATTTTTCCCTGATCAGCATAAACAGGTTGATGCTTTACCGGTTTGTTTCTCCAACTATTTAACTTCCAATTACTCATACAACCATGAGTATATAAACACTAAGATTTAATTAACAAGTTAAATTATTCGACAGTGACAGACTTGGCTAAATTTCTTGGTTTATCAATATCATAACCTAAAGTATTTGCAGCGTAGTAAGCAAGCAATTGTAAAGGAATTGTAACTAGAAATGGAAACAAATCATCTGAAATTGTTTCAACTTGAATTTTTTTCCATAAATTTTCTGAACTAATTTCATCTGAACTTTTATTTGATACTAATAGAACTTTCCCACCTCTAGATA
>JAYNJZ010000038.1:0-8364 GCA_038110645.1 Candidatus Pelagibacteraceae bacterium | reverse complement strand
AATTAGCCGCTGAATTCGCGGTTTTAGAGAACGTTCAGCGAGAAGGGCTAAATGCCTTAGAAGAGGCTAATGGTTATCAAACTTTGATAGATAAGTTTAATTATACCCAAGATAAAATTGCTGAAATGATAGGGAAGAGCAGAGTATATATTGCAAACACCCTAAGACTAAAAAAACTACCTACTGAAATACAAGAGATGATTACAAATGGTCTTTTAACACCTGGTCATGCAAGATCTCTTATTGATGTTTCAAATAATATTGAGTTAGCAAAAGAAATAATTAATAAAAATTTATCAGTCAGACAGGCAGAATTATTAAGTAAAAAAAATAATACATTAAAACCAAGGAAAATTAGTAAAAATATTGATCCTAATATTAAAGATTTGCAAAATTCGTTAGAGCAGAAAATTGGTATGAAGGTAGCAATTAATAATAAAAAAAATAATAAGGGTACAATTTCATTTGAGTACAAAGATTTGGATCAATTAAATCAGCTTATTGCTAATATTAAAAGTAAGTATTAGTTAAAACTTTTTTAGAGACTATATCCAATAAAAACTTATTAAAAATGGTTTCTGCGATTTCATGATTTAATTTACATAGAATTTCGATTTCATTAATTTTATCGAGTAATGTGTTTAGTTCATTTTTATTCCATTTAGTTAACTGTTTTTTTACTAAATCTTTTTCTTTCCAAAAAATTGGTGGCTTGTAACTATCTACTGCTAACGACACGTTATTTTGATTTTTATTAAATTCGTGAATATCTAGTAATTTATTAATTTTATATTTTAGCGGACCCAAAACTTCATTAAAGTTTATCGCAAAATGATAAAAACTAGAAAGAATTTTATTTAATTGGGTTTTATCGCCTAATAATATTGCATTTGATATTTCAAAAGCATCGTAAGATGATGTTGTATTGAAGAGTGTTGAAAATGTTTCATGATCTAGTTTTTTATCTTTTGTGATTAAAGCTAATTTTTCAAGACCACTATTAATATCATTTCTATTAAGTTTATTGATATTAAAGAGTTGATTGATTACTTCATAAGGTATTTTTAATCCTAGTTTTGTAATTCCGTTTTGTAGCAATGATTGCAGAGTTTTTTCATTATCTTCATAACAAGCAACACATGAAATGTGTTGTGATTTTTCAGCTATATTTCTCAAATTATCTTTTTTAGTAAGATTATCTGATACTAAAATTATTTTTTTATCTTGATCCTCTAAATTTATATAATTTAATAATTTATCTGTTGTATTTTGAATAATTAAAATTTCTTGATCACCAAATAAGTTGTCTTGATTTAAATAGTTATCCAAAATTTCGATATTTTTTAGAATTTCATCTTCTTTTATAAATTTGGTTTTAAAATTATTTTTTTTAAATACATGACTAAGTTTTGAGATTATTTCATTTTTTAAATGAAAATTTTCTCCATAAATAAGATTTATTTTGTAATCTGAGAATAGTTTTTCGTAATTAATTGAAAAACTTTTTATAATCATTTTTGACTAGATATGATTTTGGCTTTTATTGCAAATATTAGTTTTTGTGACAGATTAATTATAATATTTTCTTTTTCTATTCTTTTTATTTCATCATCTGTCGCAACATTGTTTGTAACGCTAATAACTCTACTTTCGCTTAAACTTTCTGCAGATGTTTTTTTTCTTTCATTATTGTAAATCTCAAAACTAACGTTTATTATTAATTCTTGTTCGGTAGTAATTCCTGCTGTATTTTTTGTTAAAGACTTCAGACTTTCACTTATGTTCATTTTTAAATTGTACGAGTCATTTGAATTTATTTGGATTGGAATATTTAAATTTGTTTTTAATAAATAAACCAGGTCACCTTGTCCTGTATAATCGATTTTACTAATTTTAATATTTTCTAAATCTGTATTTTTTAACATTGGGGAGTAGCCGCAAGATGCTACAAATAATAAAAGCAGTATGAAATTTAATTTTATAAAATTTCTCATTTAACAACAATATTAACCAATTTATTCTTAACGTATATCTTTTTTACAATTTTTTTATCAGATATTATTTTCTTTATATTTTCAATATCTAGAGATTTATTAAATATTAGTTCTTGATCTAGGTCTGGTTCAGTATCCAATAATGCTCTTTTCTTACCATTTACTTGAATCACAATAATAATTTTATCTTCTTTAATGAGTTTTTCGTTATGTAATGGCCATTTTGATGTATGAATTTCTTTATTATTATAATTTTTTTCCCAACACTCTGAGGCAATATGTGGTGTGAATGGATAAATTAAAATTAAAAAATCTTTGAATAGTTTTTTGAATAAATTGGCCTCTGATTTATTATCATGAAGCATTTTAGAAAGGTGATTAATAAATTCATAAAATTTAGCGACTGCTACATTAAAATGGAAGTTTTCTATATTATACGTAATGTCTTTTATTAATTTATTTATCAACTTTTCACACTGAGTAATTTCATCTTCACTTAATTTATTTTCCTTATCAATGCCTTGTATCATCTCAGAAATTGTCCAAATTTTTTGGATAAACTTGTAAGAGCCAGAAATTCCTTCATCGCTCCATTGTATATCTCTTTCTGGAGGACTATCAGATAACATAAACCAACGTACAGCATCGGCTCCATAAAAATTGATTACCGTTTGTGGGTCGACTACATTTTTCTTTGATTTTGACATAGACTCAGATGGACCAACAGTTATTATTTTTTTTGTCTCTTTTTCCAAAAATTTTCCGTTTTCTTCGATAACATCTTCTGGGAAAACCCATTCACCTGCATGGTTTTTAAAAGTTTTGTGGCAGACCATACCTTGAGTAAACAGTCCCTTAAATGGTTCATTAATTTCAAAATCTGTGTCTTTAGTGATCGCTCTAGAAAAAAATCTAGAATAGAGTAAGTGTAAAATAGCATGTTCGACACCGCCAATGTATTGATCAACTGGCATCCAATATTTTACATCATCAGTTGAAAATCCTTCTTTTTCATTCTCACTTGAGCAAAATCTTAAAAAATACCACGATGAGTCCACAAAGGTATCTAGTGTATCTGTTTCTCTAATTAGTTCTTTTCCAGTTTTAGAACAAACAACTTTTTTCCAATTTGGATGATGATCTAGAGGGTTACCTGGCTTATTAAAATTAATATCATCAGGAAGTTTAACTGGTAAATCTTGCTCTGACACAGGTATTACCGTACCTTTATCATCATACATTACTGGAATAGGACATCCCCAATACCTTTGTCGTGAAATGCCCCAGTCTCTTAATCTAAAAGTTGTTTTAGCTTTACCCAATCCTTTTTTTTCAATTTCGCTGATAATTTTAGTTTTACCTTTCTCTACATCTAGACCATTTAAAAAGTCAGAGTTAATAATCTGGCCATCGCCAGTATAAGCTTCATCTTTAATTTTGAAGTTTGGTTGGTTTTGTTCTTTTGGAAGTATAACAGGTGTTACTTCTAGTTTATATTTATTCGCAAAATCTAAATCTCTTTGATCGTGAGCAGGGCACCCAAATATTGCTCCTGTTCCATACTCCATTAAAACAAAATTTGAAAAAAAAACTGGTAAAGTTTTTCCATTAATAAACGGGTGAGTAACTTGGTAATCGGTTTTGAAACCAAGCTTTTCGGTTTTGGCTATTGCTTCATCTGTGTTTCCAGTTTTGTAACAAGTTTCTTTAAATTCTAAATATTTTGGATCTTGTTCATATTTTTTTGATAGCGGATGGTCAACCGCAAGTGCAATGAAAGATGCTCCAAAAATAGTATCAGGTCTAGTAGTGAATACTGTTATTTTTTCTTTATCATTTTGAATTTGAAAATTTAATTCACACCCAATCGACTTTCCAATCCAATTTTTTTGCATAATTTTAACTTTTTCAGGCCACTCATTTAAAGTGTTTAGAGACTTATCTAAATCATCCGCGAACGCAGTTATTTTGAAAAACCATTGAGAAAGTTTTTTTTGAACAACCTGGGCTCCAGACCTCCAGCCTTTTCCATCTATAACTTGTTCATTTGCTAAAACAGTATTATCGACCGGATCCCAATTAACTAAACTTTCCTTTTTATAAACTAATCCTTTTTTAAGCAGATCTAGAAAAAACTTTTGCTGATGTTTATAGTAATCATCATTACATGTTGAAATTTCTCTGTCCCAATCAATTGAAAAACCAAGTAGTTTTAATTGACCTTTCATAGTCTCTATATTTTTTATGGTCCAATCCTTTGGATGAAGTTTTTTTTGAATAGCAGCATTTTCTGCGGGCATACCAAATGAGTCCCAGCCCATTGGATGCAAAACATTAAAACCTTTTAATCTTTTATAATTTGCGACAACATCACCTAAAGTATAGTTTCTGACATGACCCATGTGAATTTTACCAGAAGGATATGGAAACATTTCAAGACAATAATATTTTTCCTTATCTTTTGATTTTGAAGCTTGAAATACTTTATTTTTTTCCCAATACTCTTGCCATTTCTTGTCGACGACTGATGGGTTAAACTTTTCTAGGTGCATGAATTAAATTTACTTATTTAGAGGTTTGTAGCAATTAAATTTAGATATGCAATCAAGTGTTTATTCATTTTTTTGTCAATCATGCTTATAGATGAAAAACCGTATCCTTTAGAAAAAATTATTTTTTTCAAATTTTTATGATTAATACCACCCAATGCATGAATTTTTGTATTTGAAAACTTAAGAGCAAAATTCCTATAAAAATTTAACCCTTTGCCAGTTTTTTTGGATCCAGAATTAGTATTAAAAATAGGTGAAATAAATATTTCTCTACAACCTTGTTTAATTTTTTTTCTTAGCTCAATTTCATTATGAGCAGAACCTATGATGTGTAAATTTGATTTAATGTAATTTTTTTGTTTATTAAAACTTGGTAAATATAAACCATAAGAGTTGATTTTAACTGCTAATTTATCATCATTAGAAACATAAAGTTTGAACTTTCTTTTTTTGCAATATTTGCTTAGGTTTATTGCATTTTTTATATAATTATTTTTTTTGTAGTTTCTATAAATAATATTTATATTCTTTAGTTGATTAAGGTTTTCTTTTTGAATATCGTTTAATTCGTTAATGTAAAAAAAAATTTTAAACATTTATATGAGTATAGTACAAAATTTTGAAAATATTAAAAAAGAATTAATAGATAATCATATTAATTCAAAAATTATTGCCGTTAGTAAAACATTTGATCTTTCATACATTCAGCCACTTTTAGATCACGGTCATTTAGCTTATGGAGAAAACAGAGTACAAGAGGCTAAAGGAAAATGGGAAAAACTTTTAAAAATAAATACTGATATTGAACTTCATTTAATTGGAGGTCTTCAAACGAATAAAGCAAAAGATGCAGTTAAATTATTTAAGTTTATTCATTCTGTGGATCGAGAAAAATTAGTAAATGCTCTTGCTGATGCAGAAGAAAATTTGGGATTGAAAAGGAAATACTTTCTCCAAGTAAATACGGGAGAAGAAATACAAAAATCAGGCTCAAGTATATCCAATATTAAAAAACTTTACGATTTTGCAAAAAATAGATTAGATATAATAGGTTTGATGTGCATTCCTCCAGTTGACGACGACTCAAAAAAACATTTTGAAATTTTACGTGAGTTATCAAATGAGCTTAATTTAAATGAATTAAGTATGGGTATGAGTCATGATTATATTGAGGCTGGTAAATGTGGAGCAACCTATGTCAGGATTGGAAGTAAAATATTTGGTCAAAGAGGCTAAGAAACAATTTTGATCTTTGTTGTTTTAGATAATGATTGAAGAATCTCTAGTAAATCTTTTTTTTTTAAACCAATACAACCCAATGTGCCTGAGTAATTTCTTTTAGCAAGGTGAATAAAAATTGCGCTCCCTTTATTTTTTTTTATGGGTCTCATATTATATTTAATAACTATAATAATGTCATATAGATGATCTTTTCTATAAAGTTTTTCTTTACTCTTATCTTTAGTAAAAATTAATTTATTATAAGTTTTTTTAAGTGGATCGTCGCACCAGGCCATATTTTTTTTTATAAAAGTTTTATTTAATTTTGTTTTTAAGTTTTTAATTCTATCTTTTCTATAAAACACCTTTCCAAGAGAAAAAATTCCCGAAGGTGTTTTTTTGTCACCTTCTTTTTTATTTTTTGTGATACCCTTTTTTCCCAATGAGCATTTATAGAGCTTTTTATTGTGTATAAGCGTTCCGTTTTTATTTACTATAATCATATAAATTTATATTTTAGTTATATGCAAAATTACTCAATCATTACAGTAGGGTCACCTGTTTTTTTTGAGTGCATGCAAGAGCAAAAAATTGAGTATAATCTACAAAATTTAAAAAATTTTAAAGAAGTTAAAGAGATATTAAAAACCCCTTTGATAGATATATATGTATTTTTATTTTTTTTAGATGATTTAGATAAATTAGATCTCAAAGAATTGAAAAAAATTAAATATCCAAAAATATTTTTCTCATTAAAAAATGAGAATTTTAAGCATTTAAAAAAAGATAATGTTTTGAGCAGTTTTTTAGAATTACCAGTGAACTATCAAGATTTAGAAAAAATTATAAAGCTTTCAATTTTAAAATTTAAATTTTTATTTCAATCAAAAATTCAGGTTGGAAAATATAATTTAGACAAAAATGACAGAACCATTTCTTTTGGAAAAAAGTCCGCAAAACTTACCGAAAAAGAACTTGATATTATTTTATATCTAACGGGTAAAACAGAAGGTGCTACGAAACAAGAAATTATGAAAGATATTTGGTCTCATGGAGAAGAAATTGACTCACACACCTACGAAACGCATCTTTATCGTTTACGACAAAAGATTCAAAATAAACTTAATGATAAAAAGTTTATTTCAATAGAAGATGGAAAATATTTCATTTCTTAATGAATGATTTATTTATTGTTTTAGGTAATCAGCTTTTTCATCCAAAGTATTTTAAAGATTATAAGTCATCATTATTTTTTTTGGCTGAAGATTTTGAACTTTGCACTTATGAGAAACACCATAAACAAAAAATTACTTTTTTTTTATCTTCTATGAGATCATTTAAAGATGAATTAGATAAAGGAGGCTACAAAGTACTATATCATAAAATTGAAGATAAAGAATTTAGAGATGATTATTTAAAAAAATTAGAAAAAATCATAAGGGATAAAAAAATTAAAAAAGTTAACTTTTTTGAAATTGAAGATAAGCCTTTTGAAAAAAAAATTATTACATATCTTAAAAAAGAAAAAATAGATTTTAAAATATCCAAAACACCTATGTTTTTAAGTAGTCGGTCTGATTTCAGTAGTTATTTAGCCAGGTCTAAAAAGCCTTTCATGGCAAATTTTTATAAAGATCAACGTATAAAATTTAATATTTTATTAAATAAAGATAAGTCTCCAAAAGGTGGTAAATGGAGTTTTGATAGTGAAAATAGAAAAAAGTTGCCAAAAGATATCAAGTTACCAAAGCAACCAGTTTTTAAGGAGACAGAACATACAAAAAAATTAAAAAAAATTGTACAAGAAAAGTTTCCAAAACATCCAGGTGATGTAAATCAATTTTGGATTGGAACAACTAGAAAAGATGCAAAATCAGTTCTAGATAATTTTTTAAAAAATAAATTGAAGTTATTTGGCGATTATGAGGATGCAGTTGACCAAAGAGATAATATTTTATTTCACAGTGCTTTAAGTCCCTTTATTAATAACGGCCTAATTACGCCCCAAGAAATTTTGGATGAATTAACAAAGTATGAAAAAAAAGTGAATATCAATTCTTATGAGGGTTATCTAAGACAAGTGATTGGTTGGAGAGAATTTATGAGAGGTATTTATCAAAATTTTGATGATAAAATGCAAAGATCGAATTTTTTTAATCATAAAAACAAGATGAAAAATTCTTGGTATGAAGGGACAACAGGTTTGGATCCATTAGATCATGCTATTAAAAATGCCAAGGATTATGCATGGTCTCATCATATTGAAAGATTAATGATTTTATCAAATATTATGAACCTTTGCGAAATTGAACCTAGACAAGTTTACAAATGGTTTATGGAAATGTTTATGGATTCATCAGATTGGGTTATGTCACCAAATGTTTATGGTATGGGACTATTCAGTGATGGAGGAATCTTTGCAACAAAGCCATATATTTGTGGATCAGCATATTTCCTTAAGATGATGGATTTTAAAAAAGGTCCTTGGTGTAATATTATGGATGGCTTGTATTGGCGATTTATTGATAAAAATAAGAAGTTTTTTCTTAAAAACCCACGTTTATCAATGATGGTTAGAATTTTAGAAAAAATGAAGC
>JAYNJZ010000037.1:0-8833 GCA_038110645.1 Candidatus Pelagibacteraceae bacterium | reverse complement strand
AGTTTAATAAAGCAAAATTTTATGCTGAAGCCAAAAATTTTATAAATTTTAATACAAATATCTTTAAATATCTTGGCATAAATACAATTGCCTATCCAGTTACTGATTTAACGTATAGTAAAACACATAGTGTTATAGGAGATCGATCTTTCTCTAGTACTGTTGATACAGTTAATAAATTATCAAAATTTTTCATTAACGAATATCAGAAATTAGGAATTAACTGTATTTCAAAACATGTTCCAGGCCATGGCCTTGCTATTAAAGATAGTCACTTAGAACTACCTATTGTCAAAGAGTCGTACTCATTTTTAATGGAGAATGATTTTAAATGTTTTCAAAATTTAAATCCAAAATTTATGATGACTGCTCACATAAAATATAATTCTTTAGATAACAAATTAGCTACTTATTCAAAAAAGATCATTTCAATCGTGAGAAAAAAAATAAAATTTAAAGGACTTATAATGACTGACGATATATGTATGAAAGCTCTTAAAGAAAGCTTATTTTTTAAAGTTACACAACCTTTGCTTGCAGGTTGTGATATTATTTTGCATTGTAATGGAAATAATAATGAAATGAAAAAAATAATAAGTATCTTTAAAAAATGAGTGAGTCAAAAAACACAAACACTGATCAGGATTTTTCTTTTAATAAAAATAAAAATCAAAATATTCTCGAATTAAATATAGACAATTATGAAGGTCCATTAGATTTATTATTAGATTTAGCCAAAACACAAAAAGTTGACTTAATGAAAATTTCTATAGTTCAATTAGTAGATCAATACATTGCTTTTGTAGATAAAATTAAAAAGAATTTAGAAATTGCAGCTGATTTTTTAGTCATGGCATCTTGGTTAACATATTTAAAATCAAGATTGTTATTACCAGATAATGACGATGAGGATTTTTCTGCATCACAAATGGCAGAAAAACTAAAATTGCAGTTAAGAAAATTAGAAATGATTAGATTGCTTTCTGATCAGTTAATGACAAAGAAACAAATTGGTGTTGATATTTTTTTTAGAGGAATTAAAGAAGGTATTAAAACAAAAAATACTCCAAAATACTCCGTCTCATTGTACGAACTGATTAAATCCTATGCAGATTTTAAAAGAAGAAAAAATTTTTCATCAATTAATATTTCAAAATTAAAAATATACACAATGGAAGAAGCTATAAAAAAAATTACATCAATGTTTTCAATGTTAAAAGATTGGTGTGATTTAAAAGAAATAATACCACAAATTTACAAAACCAAAAAAAACTTAAATAAAACAGGTTACGCAGGTTCTTTTGTTGCAGGCTTGGAATTAGTGAGAGAAGGTGATTTGTTGATCAAGCAGAACAAATTATTTGATAAGGTTTTTATAAAAGCAAAAAAATGAAAAAAAACGAAAAGAATTTAGTTGAAGCAATACTTTTTTCTGCATCAGAACCTTTGGATTTAGATACGATAAAATCTAAAATTAAATCAGGTACCGATGTATTAAAAATTTTATACGAAATACAAAAAGATTACTCAGGAAGGGGCATTAATCTTGTTAACTTAGCAAATAAATGGTCTTTTAGAACTTCAGAAGATTTAGCAAGCAAACTTAAGAAAGAAATTATAGTTCAAAAAAAATTATCTAAAGCAGCAATTGAAACACTGGCTATAATTGCATATCATCAACCAGTAACCAGATCTGAGATTGAAGAAATAAGAGGTGTTTCTTTTAGTACTGGAACATTGGAAATTTTGTTTGAACTGGGATGGGTTAAACCAAATGGAAGAAAGGAAATACCAGGCAAACCTTTATTATATGTAACTACTGACAAATTTTTAAACCATTTTAATATTAATAGCCTTGAAGACTTGCCAAATTCTGAAGAACTATTGGCGGCAGGGCTAATAGACAGCAGGGTAGATAGCTCTATATTTGGAACAGCTAAATTTATAGAAAATGATCAAAATGAAAGCAAAGAGAACATTTACTCAAATATTGACGATATGATTTCAGACACTTTAGAAGAGGATAAATAACCTCTTGTAATTAAAAATTTAATTCACTATAATCTGATTATGACCATAGGATTTTGGCAAATAGCAATTGTAGTAGCTCTAGTAGTTTTATTATTTGGTAGAGGAAAAATATCCGAGCTAATGGGAGATGTTGCTAAAGGTATAAAAAGTTTCAAAAAAGGGTTATCAGACGACCCTGAAAATAAATCTATTTCAAATAACGATAACAACAAATCAGAAAGTTAATTCATGCCTCAGATAGGATGGTCTGAGTTACTGGTTATTGTAATATTAGCAGTATTAATTATTGGACCTAAAGACCTTCCAGTGGTTGTCAAAAAAATAGCCTCGTCTGTAAAAAAAATTAAATCTTATGTTTCTAATATTCAAGAAGATATTGAAAATTCAGTAGATCTAGAAGCTGAAATTGAAAAAGATAAAAAAAATAAAAATAAAAACAAATCTTAATGTCCGAAAAAAAATCCACTGTAAGTGAACACCTGATTGAGTTAAGAAGTAGAATTTTAAAATCGATTATATTTTTAATATTTGCATTTGTGTTATGCTATATTTTTTCAGATAAAATTTATAATTTTTTAGTTAATCCATATGCTGAGGCTGTAAAAGGAGATGGTAACAATAGAAGATTAATTTTCACAGCCTTGCACGAAACTTTTCTTACATATCTTAAGTTAGCCTTTTTTGCCGCTTTCTTTGTTTCATGTCCGCTAATTTTAATTCAAATTTGGAAATTTATAGCACCAGGTTTGTATAAAGATGAAAAATTAGCTTTATTACCATTTCTTGTTGCAACTCCGATTTTATTTTTATTAGGTGGAATGCTTGTTTATTATTTAATTATGCCGCTAGCTATTGAATTTTTTTTGTCATTTGAAACATCATCGGTAAATGGATCTTTGCCTATTCAATTAGAAGCAAAGGTAAATGAATATTTATCTTTGATTATGAGATTAATCTTAGCTTTTGGAATTAGTTTTCAATTACCAGTTTTTTTAACTCTATTAGCTAAAGTTGGGTTTATAAATTCTGAATATTTGAAAACTAGGAGAAAATATGTAGTTATTATAATATTTAGTATGGCAGCAATTTTAACTCCTCCTGATCCAATTACTCAAATAGGATTAGCTTTACCTCTATTGCTTTTATATGAAATATCTATTTATACAGTTAAACTGGTTGAAAAAAAATAATGTTAAACATTAAAGATATTAGAGTAAAAAAAGATTTTATAGTCCAAAGTTTAAAAAAAAGAAATATTGATCAAGCAGATAAAATTATAGATGAGGTTATTAAATTAGACCGAGAATATAGAGAATCATTAGAGACAAAAGAAAAGTTATTAAGTGAACGCAATTCTATTTCTAAAGATCTTGGAATTAACAAAAGTGATGAAAATAAATTTAAAGAATTAAGCAAAAAAGTAACATCATTAAAAGATGAAATTTTAAAACTTGAAAATATAATAAATTCGAAAAATAAATCTTTAAATAATATTTTATTATCATTGCCAAATATCCCTCATGAGGATGTTCCTGAAGGAAGTGACGAAAAACAAAATGCTGAAATAAGAAAATTTGGAACTTGTATTGTTAATAAATCAATTTTACCACATGATGAAATTGGTCAAAAATTAGGTCAACTAGATTTTGAAACAGCTGTAAAAATTTCTGGATCAAGATTTGTTATTTTAAAAGAAAATCTTGCAAAATTAGAAAGGGCTTTGATCAATTTTATGATTGATGTGCACACGAATGAGAATGGATATACTGAATATAGTGTACCTGTGATTGTTAACGAAGACTCTATGTATAATACAGGCCAATTACCTAAATTTAGAGATGAGCAGTTTCAGCTAAATAACAATCAATGGTTAATACCTACAAGCGAAGTTAGTTTGACTAACATGGTATCTAATACAATTATTGAATATCAAAAACTGCCCTTACGATTTGTAAGTTCTACACAATGTTTTAGAGCAGAAGCAGGCGCAGCGGGAAAAGACACTAAAGGAATGATTAGACAACATCAATTTAATAAAGTTGAAATGGTTTCAATTATTCAGCCCGAATTTAGGATTAAAGAATTAGACCGTATGGTTGAATGTGCTGAAAAAATCCTAAAAAAACTAGACTTACCATATAGAGTAATGCTTTTATCAAGTGGGGACATGGGCTTTAGTGCTGAAAAAACATACGACCTTGAAGTATGGCTGCCATCACAAAATAAATATAGAGAGATTTCTAGCTGTTCATCTTGTGGAACTTTTCAAGCAAATAGAATGAAGGCTAGGTATAAAACTCTCGATAATAAAAATTCTTTAGTAGCAACTTTAAACGGATCCGGTCTAGCTGTAGGTAGAACTATAGTGTCTATATTAGAAAATTATCAAAATGAAGATGGAACGGTATCTGTTCCTGAAGTTTTAAAGAGTTATATGAATAACATAGAAAAAATTTAATGGCGGAGAGGGTGGGATTCGAACCCACGAATGAGTTGCCCCATTGCCGGTTTTCAAGACCGGTGCTTTCAACCGCTCAGCCACCTCTCCGAATTGGCGTTTTATAAGTTAACATTACCTAAAATACAACAAATGACTTCAATTTTTTGATATGTTATTAAATATTATGAGAATTTTAATAACGATTCTTTTAATTGTTTTATCATTAACCTCTACATCTTATTCAAATGAAGATTTTTATAAATGGTTAGAAAATTATAAAAAATATGCGATCAAGGAAGGTGTATCAAAAGAAACAGTTAATGATGCATTTAAAAATACTAAATTATTAAAAAGAATAATTACTTACGATAGAAATCAACCTGAATTTATAGAAAAAACTGATGTTTATATTGGTAAAAGAGTTAATAAACAAAAAGTAATTTTTGGAAAAAAGTTAATTAAAAATAATAAAAACCTTTTAATAGAAGTAGAAAAAAAATTTAAAGTTCCAAAAAACTATCTAATTGCTTTATGGGGTGTAGAAACTGTTTTTGGTAAACATAAGGGAAAAGTAGACATAATATCTGCGCTGGCAACTTTAAGTTTTGATAAACGTCGTTCAGCATATTTTTCACGCGAATTAATAACTTTGCTAAAATTAATTGATAATAACATTGTTAAAATAAATGATTTAAAAGGTTCATGGGCAGGTGCACATGGAAATTTTCAGTTTATGCCATCTTCTATAAAGAATTATGCTATTGATTATAACAAAGATGGAACGATTGACCTTTATACATCTTTAGAAGATTCTTTTGCGTCAGCAGCAAATTATTTAAAAAAAATTGGATGGGATAAAAATCCCTGGGGTTTTAAAGTTGTTGCAACAAAAAAGTTAAATCAAAAAAATTTTACTTTTGATGCTAGAAAATTGTCAAAACCAAAAAAAATTAAAGACTGGATTAAGCTAGGTGTTAAATTACCCGAAAACTCAAAAGTAAATTTAAATACAAAAGCCAGATTGGTTAAACCAGATGGCAAAAATTCCGATGTTTATATGGTATTTAATAATTACGAAAAATTATTACATTGGAACAGATCTTTAAGATTTGCAATAACAATTGGTATCTTTGCAGATTATTTAGCGGATGTCTAAAAAAATTTATTTTTTTTTACTTTTATTTTTTTTTTCATGCACCACTAGTTTTAATTTTTACGAAAAAGTTGGTTTTTCAAAATTATCCGATAATAATAAAATAAGATCCAATTTACCGAAAGGTACTTTGATAAAAGTAACAAATTTAAATAAAAAAATTGATATAATTACAAAAACACAAGATCAGACAAAATCTTTGGGCTCAAGGGTTATAGCGTTACCTGAGAAATTGTATGAAAAGCTAAAATTAGATAGAAATTTTCCATTAATACGAATTCAATCTATTAGAGAAAATAAAACTTTTGTAGCGAAGAAAGTCAAAACATTTGATAGTGAGAAAAAAGTAAAAAATAAAGTCAAACTGGAAGAGATTAAGGTTTTGGATTTAAACAACACATTAAAAGAAAATAAAAAAATATATTTAAATTTTGGCCCATTTTACTTCAAATCCTATGCTGATGGTCTATATAAAGTTATAGATATTAATTTAAAAAATAAAAAAATACTTTTTAAAAATTACAAACAAAAAAACTACATAATATCGATTGGACCTTTAAAAAATTTACAAGAATATGATGAAATGTATTTTAATTTAGGCAAAATTGGTTTAATTGGTTTTAACATAGATATTCAATGATAAAATTTTTTTTAATAGTATTTGTTAGCTTTTTAATTTTTATTTCTAAAGCCCTTTCTTTTGAGACATCAGCCAAGCAAGCTTATTTGATAGATACGCTTTCAGGAAAAGTTTTATTTGAAAAGAACAAAGAACAAAAAATTTCACCAGCATCAATAACTAAAATTATGACCTCTTTAATTGCATTTGATTTAATAAAAAAAGGTGAGTTAAAATTAGATGAAAAATTTAAAATATCTAAAAAGGCCTGGAGGATGAGTTCTCAAGGTTACTCCTCTATGTTTATAATGCCAAATGATAAAGTAAGTGTAGAAAACCTTTTAAAAGGTATAATCATTGTTTCTGGTAACGATGCATGTGTAGCACTTGCAGAAGGAATAGCAGGAACTGAAGAAGAGTTTGTTAATATGATGAATTCGATGGCTGAAAAAATTGGTTTAAAAAATACAAGATTTGCAAATTCATCAGGTTTGTATGATGGTAACAATTATTCAACAGTCGAAGATATAGCGATCATGTCAATTTATTTAATTAATAATTTTCCAGAACTTTATAAATATTATGCTGAAAAAAAATTTACTTGGGACAGAACTGGTGGGGCACCAATAACTCAAGGCAATCGTAATCCTATATTGTATAAAGACATGGGTTCAGATGGATTAAAAACTGGGCATTTAGTAAATTCTGGTTATTCGCTTGCTGCTACAATAAAAAAACAAGATAGACGAATTTTAAGTGTGATTAGTGGCACAAATTCAAAAAACGAAAGATCAAGAGAAACAGTCAGACTTTTGAGTTACGCACAAAATAGGTTTGATCTTTTGAAAATCAATAAAATAGATAAAAGTTTTAAAATTAAAACATGGAATTTAAAAGAAAAAGAAGTTCAACTTGAATTAAAAAAAGATTTATATTTAACAATTCCTAAAAGAAAAAAAAATAATTTAAAAATAGAGATTCAATATGACAATGAGATTTTAAAAGAAGAAGTTAAAAAAGGAGACGCTCTAACAAAACTTAATATTTATTATGATAATAAATTAATTAGAGAGGAAACTTTATATTCTAGCATTGATACCAATAAAGAAAATTTTTTAATAAGATTTTTAAATTCAATTAGCTATTTCATATGGGGATAATAAAAGGCTCCCTAATTACGTTTGAGGGAATAGAGGGATCTGGCAAGTCTACTCAAATAAATAAAATCTATCATAAATTAAAAAAAAATAAAATAAAATGCATTAAAACAAGAGAACCGGGCGGAACTTTTTTATCTGAGAAAATTAGAAAATTAATAATTAATGGATTGAAAAACAATGAAGACAGTTTAACTGAGTTATTATTAATTTTCGCCTCAAGATCAAATCATTTCAAAAAAATTTATGGATATTTAAAGAAAGGATACGTCGTATTATGCGATAGGTACATAGATTCAACTTATGTGTACCAACATTATGAGCAAAATTTTAGTTTAAAATTTATTAATTTAATACAAAGAAAAATTGATAATAAAATACTTCCAAAAATTACTTTTTTTATAGATATTCCATCTGACGTTGCAAAAAAGAGACTCTCTAAAAGGAAAAAAAGAGATAGATTTGATAAATACAATTCATTTAAACTTAATAAATTGAGAAATAGTTTCCTAAAATTAACAAAAAAATATAATAGAATTATTAAAGTTAATGGTACAAAATCCATGAATGAAATTCACAATGAAATTAAAACACAATTAATTAAAAAAAATGTTATTAAAAATATCAGATAAAATTATTGGATATGATAAAGAGATCAATTTTTTCTTAGATTTATTTAAAAAAAATATTTTACCTAAAACATTAATGCTTACTGGTTCCGAAGGAATTGGAAAATATACACTTGCTTTACATTTGGTTAATTTATTTATAGGTGGAAAAAAAAATAATATAGAAGAAAGTTTAAATAAGAATTTAAATGTTTTAATTTTAAAAAAAAAAGATACACAAAAAGAATATAGGCTTGAGGATATAAACAAAATTAAAGATTTTTGTAAATATAAGTTTTTAGATAATAAACCCAGATATATAGTTTTAAAAAATTATAATTTTTTAAATGATAATTCAGTAAATTCATTGTTAAAGCTAACGGAAGAACAAAAGAGTAATCTTTATTTTATTTTCACTTCAAATACTTTTGACAAAAGAATTGAAACACTTGAATCTAGATTTTTTATAAAAAAAATTTTTTTAAAAACTGGTTGTTATGAGGATATTTTTGTAAATTTTGTTAATTTTAACAATATTGAAAATATAGATTATGATAATCTTAATAAAGATACACCTGGTAATTTTATAAGAAAAAAACTATTTGAATTAAATCCTGATTTATATGAAATAAAGAAAAATGATGAAATTTTATTTTATAAAATATTTTCCTCAAAAATACTGGACAGGCCCTCATTAAATAATAATAAAATTTTAAAAAATCTTAAATTAAATTTATTCCTAAATAATGACATTAAAAATTTAATAAAAAAATATTCGTAAATGAATAAAAAATTTTATATTACTACGCCTATTTATTACCCTTC
>JAYNJZ010000036.1:0-8884 GCA_038110645.1 Candidatus Pelagibacteraceae bacterium | reverse complement strand
TAAAACATTATCAAAAAAATAAAAATCTAAATATTTTAATTACAAGTGTAACCCAATCATCTTACGAATACTTTAAAGAAAACTTACAAAGCTATAATACACACCACCAATATGCCCCTTTAGATAATCCAGTTATTATTTCAAAGTTTTTAAAAAACTGGAAACCAAAACTTTCAATATTTATTGAATCAGAAATTTGGCCAAATATGATAATGCAGACTTCAAAATTTTCAAAAATAATTCTTTTAAATTGTAGAATTTCAAAAAAATCATTTAAAAAATGGAGAATGTTTAAAACAACATTTAAAAATATTATGACTAAATTTGATTATATACTCCCTCAAAGTGATGAGACATTAAATTTTTTAAAATATTTTCATTTAGATAAAATAAAACATATTGGAAATTTAAAATTTACAAACATTGAAAAAAATAATCCAAATATAATAAAAATTAATGATAGCAAAAACAGTTGGGTTGCTATGAGTATACATTATGAAGAAATAAATGATATTATTGAAACCCATTTAAAAGTTAATGAAAAAATCAAAAATTTAACAACATATCTTATTCCAAGACACTTAAATAAAATTGATAAAATAATTAAAAAAATAGAATATAAAAAAATACAATATCAACAAATCTCTTCGAACAATTTTATTAAAAAATTTAATGGTATCGTAATAATAGATAAATTTGGTCTTGCAGAAGATATATTTGACCAAATAAAAATTGTTTTTATGGGTGGATCATTTATTAAACATGGAGGTCAAAATCCTATTGAACCTCTAAAATATGGTTGCAAAGTATTAAGTGGAGAAAATATTTTTAATTTTGCTGAGATATATAATGAACTTACAAATAAAAAATTAGCTGAATTAGTTAATAGAAAAAATTTAGTTAATAAATTAACTAATTTCTTAGAAAAAGAAGACTTAAATCTAAACACAAATATGAAATTTGACGATTATAGTGTTACGATATTCAACAAAACTATTAAATTTCTTGATAACTATATATTAAATGAAAAAAATTTTTAAACCTTTATTCTGGGAAAAAAAAAATCACCCCTTCAGTTTTATTTTATATCCAATAACTTTTATATATTTTTTGCTAACTCTTTTAAACAAAACTAAAATTTTTTTTGCACCAAATTTAAAAATTAAAGTAATTTGTGTTGGAAATATTTACTTAGGTGGTGGTGGAAAAACTCCTTTAGTCAAAAAGATTTATGAATCTTTAACAAAAGAAAACAAATGTTGTATAATTAAAAAATTTAGAATTAGTCAGATGGATGAAATTAAATTTTTAAAAAAAGACTCTGAAATTATTACTCCAAAAAATAGGTTACAAGGACTTAAAGAAGCTGAACTAAAAGGCTACTCTACTGCTGTACTTGATGATGGAATGCAAGATTATTCCTTTAAAAAGAATATTTCAATATTATGTATAAAATCAAAGAAAAAATTTGGTAACAAAAAAATTTTACCATCTGGACCACTACGAGAAAGTTTAAAAAATATTAAAAATTATAACATTGCAGTTATCAATGGAAAGGAAGATAAAAACTTAGATAATTTCGTAATAAAACATAATCCAAAAATAAAGATTTTTAATTCATATTATAAAATAAAAAATATTGAGACCCTAAAGAATTTAAAATTTTTAGCCTTTAGTGGTATTGCAGACAATAATAGTTTTTTTGAATTGTTAAATAATAATAATCTAAATATTATTGATACGATTGAATTCAAAGATCATCACAATTTTTCTGAAAATGATTTACAATCACTTTTAAAAGAAAGTAGTAATTTAAATGCTTCATTAATCACAACAGAGAAAAATTATAGTAATATTAATGAAAAATTTCAGAAGAATATATATTATACAGAATTAGACTTAATTATAAAAAATTACGAAAAATTTTTAAATGAAATTAATTAAATATTGTTTTGAATTTTTCATTGTCATAATTTTTTTTACAATTTCTAAAATTGTCGGATTTAAAAACGCATCAAATTTAGGATGTTTTATCTTTAAAAAAATTGGCCCAATAATTAGAAAAAAAAACACTATAATTAAAAATATCAAAATTGTTTTTCCAGAAATTAATAATAATGAAATTGAAAAAATTATAAAAAATATGTGGTGTAATTACGGAAGAGTATTTTCTGAATATATGCACCTAGGTTTATTAAGAAAAAATAAATTTGAAAATATAAAAATTGAAAATATAGAAAAATTTAATGAAATTAAGAATTTAAATAAACCAATATTGTTTTTTTCAGGACACTTTGCAAATTTTGAGTTGCTAGCAATGTATTTAGAAAAATATAATTTTAATATTTGTGCACTCTATAGACCTTTAAATAATTTGTTTTTAAATCCAATAATGAAATATTTAAGGGTAAAATATTTATGTAGAGATCAAATCCCTAAATCTATTCCTGGAAAAGGTAAAGATGGAACTAGATTGCTTCTTAATAGAATTAAACAAAAGAAAAATATAGCGCTCATGGTTGACCAAAAAGTTAATGAAGGAATAAAAGTTGAATTATTTTCTAAGAAAGCATCAACAATTAATATTCCTGCACAACTAGCAATTAAACATAATTATATTTTAGTTCCTATAAGTATAAAAAGAGAGAATTATTTTAATTTTAAAATTAAAATCAAAAACCCCATTAAAATTGATCAAAATGATGATCAATATGTAATTACAAAAAAAATTAATCTTGAGCTTGAAAAAATGATACTGGATAATCCAAATCAATGGATTTGGACGCATGATCGATGGAGAATCTAATTCCTATTAAAAACTATATCTGGATCAACAGGTATATTCCTACAATATAATCTAAAGTCTAGATGTGGTCCAGTCGACCTGCCTGTGGACCCTACGGTTGCAATAAATTCACCTCTCTTCACTTGATCTCCTCGCTTAACAAAAATTTTATCTAAATGGGAATAAATTGATATTAAACCATGACCATGTTCAATAATAATTGTTCCACCTGTAAAAAAAAGGTTTTCTTCAGAAAGAATAACTTTTCCTGAATTAGCATTTTTTACTTTGGTCCCTTTAGGTGCCGCAATATCAATTCCATAATGTGGCCTTCTTGGTTTTCCATTTAAAATCCTTTGGCTACCAAAAACACCAGTTGTAATGCCTTGTATTGGTCTTATAAAATTTTGAAAAAAAAACGGTAGATTAGAATTTTCATTTTTTGCTATTGAGATAAGCTTACCTTCAGCTCTAATTTTTTTCATGTCTTCTGCATTAGGAGTAACTTTTCTTTTTGGTAAACCATCAATTCTTTGAGTTTTAAATTTTCTTTTTTCTACCTTCTTAATAATTTCTTCAAAACCTTTATTAGTTTTGATCCTGATTAAAATATCCTCTGTATGATTTCTTGAAATACCAAAAACAAAAAAGCCCTCTTTACTTATTTTCATTTTCTTTTTATCTATAAAAATTGAGTTTGATGGTCTGGTTTTGCCTATGATCAAACTTCCTTGTTCAAACTTTCCTTTAAATTCTATAGCTGACGAAAGATTGGATATAAAAAATATTAAAAAAAAATAAGCTAATAATCTAACCATGATTATATTTCTGATCTACTTCCAAAGGAGAAAAATATGCTTCTTGTAAATCAACATTCCAATATTTAAGATCTTTTAATAAAATCTTTTTACCAGAAACGCTGCAAATAACATAATCACCTTCTTCAAGAATCTCAAATCCTCCTTGTTTATATTTCAGAATCGCTTTTTTCATTCTTCTACAGTTATGTTTGCTTTTACTAGTGCATCAGAAAAATGAATATCAACATTACTATTTTTTTCTAATGAACTTGAGGTCTTAATAAATTGACCTTCTTTGTTTTTCATTAACACAAATCCCCTTTTAAGAGTATTATTAATATCCAAGTTTTTCAGAGAAGAATGAATGCTGTTTAATTCAATTTTTTTTAATTTTAAGAAAGTGAATAAAGACGAATTCATAGATTTTGCAAATACTTCAAGATTTTTTTTATTTTCCAAAACTATTTTTTTAAAATTATTGAATTGCAATAAAGAATTAATATTTACAAAATTTTTATAAATATCTTTAAGAAAATATTTTATATTTTGTTTTAATCTTTTTGTTAAATTGTTAGATTTTTCATTTAAGTTCTTTATTTCTGGTACAACCAGCTCTGCTGCCGCAGTTGGTGTCGCGGCTCTCAAATCCGCAACAAAATCTAAGAGAGTAAAATCTGTCTCGTGACCAACTGCAGATATCACTGGTATTTCAAAATCAAACACATTTCTTACAAGTTCTTCATCATTAAATGGTATAAAATCTTCAACGCCACCACCACCTCTAGCAATTATAATTACGTCAACTGGCTTTTTTTTAAAAAAATGAAGTCCTTCAATAATTTCTTTTGATGCATGCGTACCCTGAACACTAACAGGGTAAAGCTTAATACCTGTTGGAAATCTTGCTTGCACTCTATCAATAATATCCATGATTACCGCCCCAGATGGAGATGTGATTACACCTATGGTTTCAGGTAAAAATGGAATTTTTTTTTTATATTTTTGATCGAATATTCCTTCTTTCTCCAATTTTTTTTTTCTTTGCTCAAATAGCTTTAGGAGTGCACCCTCACCCTTAATTTCTATTTGATTAATTTGTAATTGATAAGTTGAAATACTACTTTTTGAATATGTACTAATTTTTCCCTCAGCTACTATTTCTAACCCATCATCAGGTTTTACTTGTAAAAAAGGAACTTTAGAAGCCCAGCACACTGCATTTAAAACATTTGAGTCGTCTTTAATAGAAAAATAAAGATGACCTTTAAAATTTTTTAAACTTGAAATCTCACCCCTGACTTTGATTAAATTAAAATTTTCCTCTAAAACATTTTTAGTTAAATTTGATATTTCGGTCACAGAAAATTCTGGAATATTACTCATTATCTTATATTAACAACATATATGAACATTGGTGTAATTGGAAGTGGAGGAAGAGAACATGCTATATGTTTTAAAATTCTACAGTCTCCAAAAGTTAACAAATTATACTGTATTCCTGGTAACGCGGGAACTGAAAATATCTGTACGAATCTAGAAGTTGATATTTCAAATTTTAATGAAATATATGAGTCGATAAAAAAAAATAATATTGATCTAATTATTGTAGGTCCAGAAATTCCTTTAGTACAAGGAATAACTGACTTTCTCGAAGAAAGAGAAATAAAAGTTTTTGGCCCAAGTAAAAAAGCTTCACAACTTGAAGGGTCCAAAATATTCATGAAAGATATTTGCAAAAAGTATAATATTCCTTCTGCAAAGTACGTTGAAATTAAAAATATAGATGATGCAGAAAAAATCCTTAAAGATTTTAACTGTCCTATAGTTGTCAAATCTGATGGTTTGGCAGCAGGAAAAGGTGTTACTATATGTAAAACCAAACAAGATGCTCTCAAAGATATAAGTAATATTTTAAAAGGTAAATTTAAATCATCTAATAAAGTAATTATTGAAGAGTTCTTGGAGGGTGAAGAAGCTAGTTATTTTGTGGTTACAGATGGTACTAATTTTAAACAAATTGGCACCGCCCAAGATCATAAAAGAATTGGTGAAGGTGATACAGGTCTAAATACTGGAGGTATGGGGGCTTATTCTCCATCCTTAATTATTAATGATGAAGTAGAAAAAAAAATAATTGAAAAAATTATTACCCCTACCCTAATGGGCATGAAAGAAATGGGATGTGAATATAAAGGCATTTTATATGCAGGGTTAATGATCAAAGATAATGAACCAAAACTTATTGAATACAATATTCGATTCGGAGATCCTGAGTGCCAAGTATTAATGATGAGACTGGAGGATGACTTAATAGATATTATTACATCTACAATTAATAATAGTCTTGATAATACAAAACTAAGATGGTCATCAAAACCATGTATTACAGTTGTTGCTGCAAGTAACGGATACCCAGAGAAATTTGAGATAAATAAGGAAATTCAAAATCTACCAAGTGATTTTAAAAGTAAAAGTGAACAAATATTTCACGCAGGCACAATAAAAAAAAATAATAAAATATTCTCTAACGGTGGTCGAGTTTTAAATTCAACAGTATCTCTTGATACAATGAAAGCTTCGAGGGATAAGGCTTTAAAATTATTAGATCAAGTTAAATTAGAAAATAAATATTATAGAAAGGATATTGGTTGGAGAGCAATTGAATAATTACCTTTTGTTTTTAAAAAAATCTTTAAGTAGTCTTGAAAACCTTTCTTCATCAAAACCATAGTATATTTTAATTTTCTTAGAAAATTTAGTATTAAAGGCAAGTTTAAAATTATTGATTAAAGACCCAGTCTTTTTATCTTCTAATGAAAAATAAACTCTACTAATTTTACTCTGTAAAATAACTGAGCTACACATTAAACAAGGCTCAAGTGAACAAATTAAGTAAAAACCATCGAGTCTACTTTTTTTTACGTGTTTGCAAGCTTTTTGGATTGCTTTAATTTCTGCATGAGCACAGGGGTCAAGTTTTGTTTTATTGAGATTATGTGCTCTTGAAATAATTTTTTTTTTATAAGGATCATAAACTAATGCAGAAACTGGTACTTCATTTAACTTTAAAGCCTTGATAGATTCTTTATACAAAATATTAAATAAATTATATAAATTTAAACAATTATTTTTTTTAAAATTCATATGTTTTATCAAAAAATTAGAATAGCTAAACTCTTGGCAAATTACAATCAAGGATCTAGGAGAGAAATTGAAAGATTGATAAATGATAAAAAAATTTATCTTAATAGCAAACTTGTAACTACGCCCGCGACTTTTGCAAGTACAAATGATGAAGTTTTAATTAATAATAAAAAAATAGAATTTATTAAAAAAATTCAGGTATTAAAATTTTATAAACCTAAAGATATTATTTGTTCAAAAAGTAAGCAAGATAATAGAAAAATTATTTATGAGATAATTAAACCAAAATACAAAAATTTTATTTTTGCGGGAAGATTAGATTTCAGATCTGAAGGATTAATAATTCTTACTAACTCCAGTTCAATTACCAGGGATCTTGAATTGCCAATAAATAAATTTGACAGAAAATATGAAGTCAGAGTGTATGGCGAACTCCAATTAGACAAATTAAAAAAAATTTCAAAAGGAATAGCTATTAATAAAATAGTTTATAAACCTTTTAAATTTAAAATTAAATCTCAAATAAAAAAAAATACCAATATTGAAATGACGTTAAAAGAGGGCAAAAAAAATGAGATAAGAGAAATATTAAAAAAAATAAATTTACAAGTGAATAGGCTTAAAAGAGTGTCCTATGGACCATTTAAATTAAATAATATGCGGCCAGGTAATTTGCAAAATGCATCTGAAAATGAAATAAAAAAATATGAGAATTATATCAGGAGCAAAAAAAGGTAAAAAAATATTATTACCAGATCCTTTAATTACTAGACCTTTAAAGGACAATGTAAAAGAAAATATATTTAATATACTCATACACTCAAGAAGCTTGAATATAAATTTTGAAAATACTAAGGTTATTGATTTTTTCGCAGGATCTGGATCATTTGGAATAGAATGTATTTCAAGAGGTTCAAAAAATGTTAAATTTATAGAAAAAGACCCCAAGACGACTAACACTCTTTATAGAAATTTATCAAATAATTTTGAAGAAAAAAAATATGAAATTATAAAAAAAGATTTTTTTTTAATTGATAAGGAGCATTTGATAAAAACTTATAATCCAAATATTTTGTTTTTTGACCCTCCATATAAAATTGATAAATTAAATAAAATTATTGAATTTATTAACTCGTTATCAAAATTCAAACATTTAATCATTATTTTACATGTTGAAAAAAAAATAAATATAAATTTTGTTAACTTTAAATATTGTAGTGAGAGAGTTTATGGTCTTTCCAAAATATATATTCTGAAAACTAACTCTTAAATACTTTCTCTTTAATCAATTGAACTGCAGGTTGATTGTAAGGATCAATGTTCATCATTTTTCCTAATAAAATTGTCTCTAGTAAAAAATATGCAAATAGCTCTATTAAATTTAGTGGATTTTTATGATCATTTAATTTGATAACCCTATGGGGTATTTTTTTTTTTGTAAATACTTCAACAACAGAATTAAACTGTTTTTCTAACAACTCTGATGGCGTATAATTTTCAATATTATAAAATCCTAAATTGCTAAATTTTTCATACACTCTCTCATCTGGTGGGGAAAAAATATTAAAAAATTTATCTTTTGGTCCATCTAAATAAAGTTGCATCATGCTGTGATGGTCTTTGGGGCATATTGAGGTTATTGGAGTCATTCCTTTATTTTTTTTACCTAAACTTTCAGCATGTAATTGATGAAACCAGTAAGAGAAATGCTTTAACCTATAATTGTAAATTAAATTACAGTAAATATTTAGCCCCATCTCTTCTAAACAAGTTAAAATAATAGCAGCATTTGTTGTTGGACTAAGATCAAAATCCTTATTTAAAAAATCAATAAATTTTTCTGATGCATCTTCAACTTTAAAATTTAACTCTACAAAGGGTAGCATTCCGGTTTCAGACAAAATAGAAAAGCGTCCACCAATATTAGGGTTGTGTTGAATTAAATGAATTTTATTCTTTTTTAAAAAATTAATAAGTATACTCTCTTTATTCTCCGTTATCACAACCATAGATTCAAAAATATTATAATCATTAAATTTTTTACTTTCTGAAACTAATAAATTTAATAAAGCAAGCGTCTCGAATGTATCTCCTGATTTTGATACAGTAAAAAAAAATTTAATTTTTAATATTATTTTTTAAAAAAAAATTTTTA
>JAYNJZ010000035.1:0-9267 GCA_038110645.1 Candidatus Pelagibacteraceae bacterium | reverse complement strand
ATCTAGAACATCTTCCATAAGTCGGTTTTAATCCAACTGTTCCTGTGAATGATGCAGGCTGTCTAATTGATCCTCCGGTATCTGTGCCTACTGTAGCTGAAGTTAAACATGCCGCAACAGCAGAGGCAGAACCCCCAGATGAACCGCCTGGAACAAGATCTTTATCGTTTTTATATGGATTAATAACATTGCCAAAATAGCTAGTTTCATTCGATGATCCCATTGCATATTCATCACAGTTTAATTTGCCTAATAGATTGCCGCCCTCATTCCAAAGTTTTGATGTGACAGTAGACTCATATTCTGGCTTAAAACCTTCCAGCATTTTACTAGAGGCTGTTGTTTGAACTCCCTTAGTACAAAACAAATCTTTTACAGCTATTGGTGCACCAAATAATTTTTTATCACTTTCAAATTTATTATCTTGGTCTTTTGATTTTTTTAATGCTTGATCAAATGTATCTTCAATAAAACAGTTTAGTTTTTTAGATTTGTCTGCCCTGTTGACAAAAGACTTTGTAACTTCTTCACAAGAAATTTCTTTAGATTTAATTTTTTCTATTATTTGACAAAGTGTTAATTTATAAATTTCACTCATTATTCAATCACTTTCGGTACAACATAAAAATCTTCATTATCTGAGGGTGAATTAGATAAAATATCTTTTTTTTCATTCATCAAACTTACTTTATCTTCTCTTTTTATTAATTCTTGGTCAACTGTAGATGCAAGAGGTTCTATGTTTTCAATTTTTACTTCGTTTAATTGCTCTACAAATTTTAAAATTGAGTTTAAATCTTTAATCATATTCTCTTCAAATTTTTCATTCGAAGCTATTCTTGAAAGTTTAGAAATTTTTTTAACTGTATCTTTGGTAATTGACATTAGACTTTGGTAAAATTTGCAGTAAAATAGCACTTTAATGGAAACTATCAACCTTTGCGATAATACAGACTTTCCTCACAAAGTTGGAAAAGGTTCAAGAATACTAGGCATAGATCCAGGTAAAAAAAATATTGGTATATCTATAAGTGATCCTAATCAAAAAATTGCAACTCCTTTAAAAATTATCGTTATAAAAAAATTTAAAAAATTTATTGAAGATCTAAATCAAGTAATTTTAGATTATGAGATCAAAGGTATTGTAATTGGAAATCCAATTAATATGGATGGTTCATTGGGCCCAAGATCCCAATCAGCAAAAGATTTTGCACAAAATATTTCAAAAGTTACAAACTTGCCTATCACTTTATGGGACGAGAGGTTGTCAAGTGAAGGTGCTTTTAATTTAATGGGTGATTTAGACATTAATTCATCAAAAAAAACAGAAAAATTAGATCAACACGCAGCTGCCTTCATCCTTCAAGGGTACTTGGATTTTTTAAACAAATAGCTTGCTTAATTAAAGAAATAAGCCTATAGGACTGGTTTTAATGGCTTTATTCAAAACTAAACAAGCTGTTAAATACGAAAAGAAACACCTGTTAGGTATTCAAGATTTATCTATTCCGGAAATTGTTCACATTCTTAATGAAAGTCAGTCATTTGTTGAACTTAATAGAAAAGAAAACAAAAAATTAAGTTTACTAAAAGGTAAAACTCAAATTAATTTATTTTTTGAAAGTTCGACAAGAACTTTGTCATCATTCGAGCTTGCGGGTAAACGCCTTGGCGCTGATGTAATGAATATGAACGTTTCAAATTCAGCAATAAAAAAAGGTGAAACATTAATTGACACTGCGATGACACTAAATGCAATGCATCCAGATATTCTTGTAATAAGACATGGTGACTCTGGAGCTGCAAATCTTTTATCTAGAAAAGTTAATTGTTCTGTAATCAATGCAGGTGATGGTTGGAGAGAGCACCCTACTCAAGCTCTGTTAGATGCTATGACAATTAAAATGAAAATAGGAAAAATTGAAGGTTTAAAAATTGCAATTTGTGGTGACATCATGCACTCAAGAGTAGCTCGATCAAATATTTATTTACTCACTATGATGGGAGCAGAAGTTAGAGTCATTGCTCCAAGTACTCTAATGCCAAAAGATGTAAGTCAATTTGGAGTTAAGGTTTATACTAACATGGAAGATGGTCTTAAAGATGTAGATATTATTATGATGCTAAGAATGCAATTAGAAAGAATGGATGGCTCTTATATTCCTTCTACTCGAGAATATTATGAATTTTTTGCTCTTGATTATAAAAAAATAAAACATGCAAAAGATAATGCTCTAATTATGCATCCTGGTCCAATGAACAGAGGCATTGAAATAGATGCAACTTTAGCTGATGATATAAACAGAAGTATAATTGTTCAACAAGTTGAAATGGGTGTTGCGGTTAGAATGGCATGCTTAAAAATTCTAATGGAGAATCAATTATGAAATCAGCAATTATCAATGCAAGAATAATTGATACGAAAAATAATATTGATGAAACTGGTGGAATTTTAATTAATGAAAAAGGTTTAATAGAGAGTTGTGGTAAAAAAGTTACAAAAGATAATATTGGCGATGCTAAAGTTTATGATTGTACAAACAAATTAGCAATTCCGGGAATTGTTGATGGAAGAGTTTTTGCAGGTGAGCCAGGATTTGAATATAAAGAAAATTATAGAACTTTAAGTCAAGCTGCAATTTCTGGTGGTGTTACATCTGTTGTAACAATGCCAAATACAAATCCAATAATTGATAATGTTTCAACTTTTGACTTCATAAAAAGAAGGGCAAGAGATAAATCTCTAATAAAAATACATTCTCTTGCATCATTAACAAAAAATATTGAGGGTAATGAAATCACAGAATTTGGTTTGCTTAAATTAAACGGTGCAGTAGGTTTTACTGACGGAATAAAGTGTGTTCAAAAAAACGATGTTATGGACAAAATTTTTAATTATGGAAAAAATCAAGATGCTTTGATTGTACAATTTCCGCAAGATAATGAACTATCAAAAAATGGTGTAATTAACGAAAGTCTTATTGCCACAAAATTAGGCTTAAAGGGCATACCTGACTATGCAGAACATGTGATCATTGAGAGAGATTTAAGATTATTAAGCCAGTATAATTCAAAATATCATATTTCATTGCTATCATCGGGTAAATCACTTGAAATAATTAATGAGTGGAAAAACAAAAAGTTAATTTTTACAACAGGCGTATCGATTAATCATTTATCTTTAAATGAAAATGATATTGGTGAATTTAAAACATTCTTAAAATTATCTCCGCCTCTTAGAAAAGAACAGGATAGAATTAATTTAATTGAGGGTGTTAAAAATGGAATTATAGACATAATAGTTTCTGATCATAAGCCTGAGGATGAAGAGTCAAAAAGACTCACTTTCCAAAAATGCGCAACTGGAGCATCTGGAATTGAAACTTTTTTATCTTTAGCTCTTGAACAGTATCACAATGGAAACTTGGATCTTAAAACTATTATTAAATGTGTCACTGAAAACCCAGCAAAAATATTCGGGATTAACGCTGGATCATTGGAAAAAGGTATGCCTGCGGATATTGCGATTTTAGATTTAAATAAGCCATGGGTGGTCAAAAGAGAAAATATTCAATCTAAATCTAAAAATACAGCCATTGAAGACAAAAAACTTCAAGGCAAAGTAGAAAAAACTTTTTTAAATGGAAAATTGGTTTTTGAAATCTAATGGATATTTTAATTATTATTTCATATTCATATTTACTTGGTAGCATCCCCTTTGGTTTGATTTATTCAAAAATTGCGGGTCTTGGGGATGTAAGAAATATTGGCTCAGGAAATATTGGCGCAACAAATGTACTTAGAACTGGAAATAAACAAGTTGCTGCATACACCCTTTTATCAGATATAGCTAAAGGCAGCATTGCAGTTTTGATTACAAACAAATTTTTTTCAGAATATGCTTTGTTATCTTTTTTAATTGTTTATTTGGGACATATATTTCCAATTTGGTTGAAGTTTAAAGGGGGGAAAGGTGTGGCAACTTTTATTGGCGGAATTTTAATTATTAATTATGTTCTTTGTTTAGTTTTTTTAATAACCTGGGCTGTAGTTGCAAAAGTTTTTAAAATCTCATCTCTTTCAGCAATTGTAGGGTTTATTGTTACCTTGTTAACAGCATTTGTTTTGTATGATCAAAATCTCTCTCTACTAATGTTTTTCTTTACTGTTTTTAGTATTTATACTCATAGAGATAACATCAAAAGAATTGTATCAGGTGAAGAAAGTAAAATAAAAACTAAATAAAAACACCATTTTCTTACTTTTAATAAACATTAAATTGACAATTCAATAAATATTTGAGACTAAATTTTTTCTATGAATTTAGTAATTGTTGAAAGTCCTGCAAAAGCTAAAACGATAAACAAATATCTTGGTGAAAATTATATTGTTTTAGCTAGTTATGGACATATAAGAGACCTTCCTTCAAAAAATGGTTCTGTAGATACAGATAATAATTTTAATATGACTTGGGAAATTGATCCCGGTTCTAAAAAACCACTTAAAGAAATTTATGATGCTGCAAAAGATGCAAAAAAAATTATTCTAGCAACTGACCCTGATCGTGAAGGAGAAGCTATTGCCTGGCATGTTAAAAATATATTAGATGACAAAAAATTATTAAAAGACAAAAAAGTAGAAAGGGTTGTTTTTAATGAAATTACAAAAAAGGCTGTACAAAATGGAATTGATAACCCAAGAGAAATAAACACTGAGCTTGTAGATGCCTATATGGCGCGAAGAGCTTTAGATTATTTAGTAGGTTTTAATATTTCACCAATCTTATGGACAAAGTTACCTGGATCTAAATCTGCAGGACGTGTCCAATCTGTTGCGTTAAAACTAATTGTAGAAAGAGAAAATGAAATTGAACTTTTTAAACCAGAGGAGTACTGGAGTATTCAGTCATTTTTTAAAAATAAAGAAAATAAAGATTTAAAATCAAAAATCACATTATTTAAATCTGAAAAAGTTAATAAATTTTTTTTTAAAAATGAAAGCCAAACAAAATCAGCAGTAGATGAAATCAAGAAACATAATTATAAAATAACTCAAATTGAAAAAAAACCTTACAAAAGAAATCCTTATGCTCCATTTACAACTTCTACTATGCAACAAGAAGCTTCAAAAAAATTAGGTTTTGGTGCTTCAAGAACAATGCAAGTTGCTCAAAGGCTTTATCAAGGTTTCGAGATAGACGGAGAAACAATTGGACTTATTACATATATGAGAACTGATGGAACTCAAATATCTAATGAAGCTTTACAATCTTGTAGAAGTTATATTGAAAACGAAATTGGAAAAAATTATTTACCAGAACAACCAAGAAACTATAGTGGAAAAAAAGCAAAAAATGCTCAAGAAGCGCATGAAGCTATAAGACCAACAGACATTAATAGAAACCCTGGTTCTTTAAAGTCAATATTGGATCGAGATCAAATGCGGTTATACGAACTAATCTGGAATAGAACAGTATCTTCACAAATGGAGTCTGCTGAATTCGAAAGAACGTCTATAGATATAAGTAATAATGATAATAGCATCTCTTTTAGAGCAAATGGATCAATTCAAAAATTTGATGGTTTTTTAAAACTATATCAAGAAACAAAAGAAGATGATGAAAAAAAAGATGATCATGAAGATGATGAAAATATTTTACCTGATGTAAATAATGGTGATGAACTAAAATTAGATAAAATAGTTGATGAACAGCACTTTACCAATCCACCACCAAGATACTCCGAAGCCAGTTTGGTTAAAAAATTAGAAGAGTTGGGAATTGGTAGGCCTTCAACTTATGCAAGTATCATTTCTGTACTTTCGACAAGAAACTATGTGGAACTAATCAATAAAAAATTCAATCCAACGGACCGAGGTAAGTTAATTACAGCATTTTTAGACAAGCTATTTAATAAATATGTTGATTATAATTTTACAGCTAAATTAGAAGATAGCTTAGATGACATAACTTCTGGGAAGATCAATTGGATAGATGTATTAAGTCAATTCTGGAGCCAATTTAATTCTAATGTAAGCGAGGTTAAAGAACTAAGGACGCGATCTATTTTAGATATGCTTAATGAAAGTTTAGCTGATATTATTTTTGATAAAGATCAAGATGGCAAAGTATTAAGAACATGCCAATGTGGTGGTGAATTAAGTTTAAAAGTTGGAAGATTTGGTGCTTTTATAGGGTGTGCAAATTATCCAGAATGTAAATTTACTAGACCCCTATCACGTATAAAAGCAGCACAAGAAGACTTTATGTCTGAACCAAAAGATATTGGTAACACTGATGATGGAAAAAAAATAATATTAAAAAAAGGTCGATTTGGTCCTTATTTACAGGTGGGAAATGATGAGAAAGAAATGAAAAATTTTTCTATACCAAAAGGTATATCTCCAAATGATATTGATCTCGATAAAGCTAAATTCTTATCAGGATTACCCAAGGTTCTTGGTAAATATCCAGAAAATAATGAAGATATAACACTAAATAACGGAAGATTTGGCCCTTACGTTAAATGTGCAAATAAATCTGCTACTCTTGAAACACCAGAAGATATTTTTTCAATTGGATTAAATAAAGCTGTAACATTGATTGCGGAAGCAAAGCCCGGAAGGCGCTCGTCAAACGAAATTAAAAATTTAGGTGAGCACCCAGAAGATAAAAAACCTGTTAAAGTAATGAAGGGTCAATTTGGTCCATATATTAAATACAAAACTATTAATGCCACTATTCCAGATGATAAAGATCCCAATGATATCACAATGGAAGAAGCTCTTGTATACATAGATAAAAGACTTGAATATGATGCGCAGAAAAAAGGAAAGAAAATAAAAAAAAATAAAAAATAATGTCTGTCGAAGAAAATTTAAAAAAATTCAATCTTACAATTCCTAAGGCACCAGATCCTGTTGGAAATTATTTGGCATATGTAAGGTCAAATAATATAATTTTTATATCTGGCCAACTACCCATTGATACTAACGGCAAGCTTATCGAGGGAAAAATTGGTTTAGATTTAAATAATCAAGATGGCGAAAAGGCAACCAAATTAGCGATTTTGAATGTTTTGGGGCAGTTACAAAAGGCAACAGGAGATTTAAATTTAATTAAAAAATGTATTAAAATAACTGGTTACTATAATTGCACTGAAAACTTTAAAGATCATCCGAAATTATTAAATATCGCTTCTGATTTAATTGTTAATATATTTAAAGAAAAGGGAAAACATGCTCGAGCAGTGGTAGGTGTAAGCTCTTTGCCTTTGAACGCAGCTGTTGAATTGGAAACTGTATTTGAGATTTAATGTTTACCTAAAACCTTTTCAGGTTTTTCTGATTTAGTAAATTTTTTATAAATAAAGATTATTTCATCATTTTTAACATCTACTTTTACATGTCCACCATCTATAAGTTTACCATGAATAATTTCATCTGCTAAAGTCTTCTTTATATGTTCATCAATGTATCTAGAAATCGGTCTTGCACCCATTGTTTGCGAATAACCTTTTTCACAAATTAAATCGCTTGCTGCATTCGAAAGTTCTATTACAACATCTCTTGCATTTAATTGTGTTTCTAATTCTAAAATAAACTTACTTACAATTTGTTTAATAATTTTTTTATCTAATCGGTTAAAGCTAATGATTGAATCTAACCTGTTCCTAAACTCTGGGCTAAAAACTTTATTGATAGTTTCTTGGTCTATTTTATCATTCTTTTTATTTGAAAAACCTATCTGATCCTTCTCAAGTTCAGAAGCGCCGATATTACTAGTCAAGATCAGAATAACATTTCTAAAATCAACATTTTTTCCATTTTGATCTTTTAACTTTCCATAATCCATAATTTGAAGAAGAATGTTAAATATATCTGGATGAGCTTTTTCAATTTCATCGATTAATAATACACAATATGGATTCTTCTCAATTGACTCTGATAATTGACCCCCTTGATCAAATCCGACGTAACCTGGCGGCGAACCTATTAACTTTGATATAGTGTGTTTTTCACTAAACTCAGACATATCAAACCTGATGAGCTCAACTCCTAACGTTTTTGATAATTGTTTTGCTAGTTCTGTTTTTCCAACTCCAGTAGGACCATTAAATAAATAATTTCCTATTGTTTTTTCAGGATTTCTTAAACCAGATCTTGAAAGTTTGATTGAAGAACACAGTGCATTTACTGCATGATCCTGTCCATAAATTAATCTTTTTAAATTTTTGTCTAAATCTTTTAAATAATACCTGTCGTTTGTAGTAATACTTTTTTCAGGAATTTTGGTTATTTTTGCTACAATCTGCTCAACATCACTCTCATCTAATATCTCTTTTTTATCTTTTTTCACTTTTAAATTTTCATATGCACCCAATTCATCCAAAATATCTATGGATTTATCTGGAAGTCTTTTGTTTCCAATATATTTTGCTGACAAATCAACTGATGCCTTTACAGCTTCATCGCTGTATTTGACCTTATGATATTCTTCATATTTGCCTCTCAATCCAAACATGATTTTGTATGCTTCTTCAACAGAAGGTTCGGCAACATCAATTTTTTGAAATCTTCTCTGTAGTGCCCTGTCTTTCTCGAAATTTGAACGGTATTCTGAAAATGTTGTTGAGCCAATACATTTTATTTTTCCAGCTTGTAAAGCTGGTTTTAGCATATTGGCAGCATCCATTGAGTTACCTGTGGTAGTACCTGCTCCCACTAATGTATGAATTTCATCTATAAATAATACGTAATTTTCATTATTTTCTATTTCATTTATTATTGTTTTTAATCTTTCTTCAAAATCACCTCTGTATCTTGTGCCTGCCAATAAAGAACCTAAATCTAAAGAAAAGATTGTAGAATTTTTTAAAGGATCAGGTACATTTTTATTAACTATTCTTTTGGCCAATCCTTCTACAATAGCTGTTTTACCTACTCCAGGATCGCCTACTAACAATGGATTATTTTTGGTCCTTCTGCATAATATTTGGGCCATACGATTAACTTCTTCATCTCTACCAATCAAAGTATCTATTTTGTTATTAGAAGCTTTAAGGTTTAGGTTAACACAAAAATTATCTAGTGCCGTTTTCTCACTAACCTTTGATCCTGTTTTTTGTCCAGGTTCAAAATTTTCAGTGTAAGTAAAATTTTCTATTTTAGTAATACCGTGTGAAATAAAGTTTACCACATCATATCTTGTAACCTCTTGTTCTTGTAAAAAGTAAGTCGCATGACTTTCTCTTTCAGCAAAAAGAGATA
>JAYNJZ010000034.1:0-9292 GCA_038110645.1 Candidatus Pelagibacteraceae bacterium | reverse complement strand
AAAAAATATTACTTGGACTTAATCATTTTTTAAAAAAAAAAAATATAAGTATATTATCTTTAAATTCTATTGATGATCATTTCGACTCTCGAAGGGATGCGAAGTTGAGAACATATATATATAAAATTTTAAATCGTATAGCTGCTCCTGCAATTTTAGAAAATCAAGTTTGGCATGTAACAAAAGATTTAAATGTTGAATTAATGCAAAAGGCATCTGAAATATTTCTTGGTACACATGATTTTACAACTTTTAGAGCTTCTTCTTGTGAAGCCACATCCCCAATAAGAGAAATTATTTTTTCTGAAATAAAAAAAAAAAATGAAGAAATAATTTACACAATAAAATCTAAATCGTTTTTACAACACCAAGTAAGATCAATAGTTGGAGCTTTAAAAGTAGTTGGTGAAAATAAATGGACTTTAAAATATCTAAATGAAGCTTTAAATTCAAAAGATAGAAATAAATGTGCTCCGCCTGCACCCGCATGTGGTTTATATTTAGAAAGCGTTGAGTATTAAAATGGAAAATAAACTCTTATGGCATGCAGATGAAAGAAGAAAGGAAAATTCTAATATCAGAAAGTTTGCAGAAAAAATATCACAAAAATATAAAATAAATTTTAATGATAGTTTTATAGATTTATATAACTGGTCAATTAAAAATCCTGAAGATTTTTGGAGTGAATATTGGGATTATTCAAATATTATTGGAAGCAAAGGTAATGAGATAATTACTAAAGATAAATCATTTTACAAGAACCAATTTTTTAAAGACTCAAAGATTAATTTTGCAGAAAATTTATTAATTAAAAATAATGACGACACCGCCATATGCTCTTTAAAAGAAAATGGTTTGGAAGAGAATATTTCATGGAAAAAATTACGTGAAAATGTTTTCAAAATATCTTATTTTTTAAAAGAGCTTGGTCTAAGTAAAAATGATCGTATCGCAGGTTATGTTCCAAATACAATCGAGACTGTTATAAGTTTTTTATCAACTGCAAAAAATGGATATATATGGTCAAGTTGCTCTCCTGATTTTGGTATTCAAGGAGTAGTAGATCGTTTTAAACAAATAGAACCCAAAGTTCTTTTCACATGTGATTATTATTTTTATAACGGAAAAAAGATTAATATTATTGATCGAGTTCCACAAATTTTAAAAGAAATACCATCAATAAAAAAAGTCATAGTTTTTAGTTATAATAAAACTGAAGATACAAATCATGATTACGATCGGTTCGAAGAAATTTTAAAGAAATCTAATAAAGATGATAAGTTTGATAGATTTGAATTTAATCATCCAGTTTATATTTTATATTCTAGCGGAACCACTGGAGTACCCAAGTGCATAGTGCATGGTGCTGGAAATGCTTTAATTGAACAAAAAAAAGAACTTTCTATACATTGCGATGTGAAAGAAGGTGATAGAGTATTTTATTTTACTACTACAGGATGGATGATGTGGAATTGGCAGGTAGCGGCATTATCCTGCGGTGCTTCAATATATTTATATGATGGATCACCTTTTTACCCTTCGATAGATATTTTGATTGAATATTGTTCTAAAAATCAATTCACACTATTTGGAGTTGGTGCAAAATACATAGATCATTTAAAAAACGAAAAATTTAATGCGTCCAAATTTGATCTTAGTAATCTTAAAACTATTACATCTACTGGATCCCCGTTAGTAAGCGAAAGTTTTGAGTATGTTTATAAAAATATAAAGGAAGACGTTCACTTATCCTCAATAAGTGGAGGTACAGATGTTGTTGGATGTTTAGTAATAGGAAATGTTTTACAATCTGTTTATGCAGGTGAAATTCAAGGACCTAGTCTTGGGATTGAAGTTGATATATTTGACGATGATGCAAATAGTATTTCTAATGATGAAAAAGGTGAATTAGTAGTCAAGCAACCTTTTCCATCTATGCCTGTAAAGTTTTGGAATGATCAAGACGAGTCAAAGATAAAATCTGCTTACTTTGAAAGATACAACAATATCTGG
Organism: Candidatus Pelagibacteraceae bacterium; assembly: GCA_038110645.1. Lineage (GTDB taxonomy): Bacteria > Pseudomonadota > Alphaproteobacteria > Pelagibacterales > Pelagibacteraceae > HIMB114. The sequence continues at coordinate 7,279 of JAYNJZ010000034.1, read as the reverse complement.
CATCATGCAGATTATATTCAAAAAACTAAAAACAATGGATACATAATTTATGGAAGGTCTGATGCTACACTAAAGCCTGGCGGTGTTAGAATTGGAACAGCTGAAATTTATAGACAAGTTGAAAGTTTTGAAGAAATCTCCGAGGCATTAGTTGTCGGACAAAATTATAATGACGATGTAAGAATTGTTTTATTTGTTAAATTAAAAGATCAACTAACTTTAAATGATGATTTGATACAGAGCATTAAATCTAAAATTAGAAATAACTGTTCACCAAGACATGTACCATCGATAATCAAGAGCTGCCCAGATATTCCCAGAACTAAAAGTGGAAAAATTGTCGAGATTGCAGTTAGAAAAATTTTGAATAATGAAAAAATCAATAATGTTGAAGCTTTAGCTAATCCTGAAGCTTTAGAATTTTTTAAAAAACTTAAAATTTAATTTTCAATTAAAGCTTTAACATGCTCATAAGCACTTTCTCTTAGTGCATTAAGATCGTAACCACCTTCTAAAATTGAAACAATTTTTCCATTACAAATATTGTTCGCTACATTAATAATTCTTTTAGTAATTTCATAAAAGTCTTTAGATTTTAAATTTACTTGAGCTAATGGATCTTGAGTATGTGCATCAAAACCTGAAGAAAGCAAAATAAATTCAGGCTTAAAGTCTTTTAATTTTTTTAAAACATGTTCAAAACTATTAAAATAAACATTACTAGATGTTCCTGCTTCTAAAGGAACATTTAAAATATTATTTGACCCCCCTTTTTCATTTGAAGATCCTGTGCCAGGGTAAAAAGGATATTGATGTGTAGAAATATATAAGACATTTGGATTATTATAAAAAATTTCTTGTGTTCCATTTCCATGATGAACATCGTAATCGATAATCGCAACTTTATTATAATTATAATGATTAAGTAAATACGCTGCACCAACTGCAATATTATTATAGATACAAAATCCCATTGCTTTATCACTTTCAGCATGGTGACCAGGTGGTCTTACAGAACAGAAAGTATTTTTAAACTGTTTATTAACGACTTGATCAATTCCTAATAGGATAGAACCTACTGCATCTAAAGCAGCCTGTTTTGATCCTGGCGATATTATTGTATCTCCATCTAGGAACTGAATTCCGCTTTTAGGAAATGAAGAAGAAATTTTATTTAAGTATTTTTTATTATGAACATGTTCAATAATTTTTTGATCGAATAATTTTGGTTCAAACCATTCAATTTTTTTATCAAGTTTTTTTAATTCTTCATTTACAACTTTTACTCTATCTACTCTTTCAGGATGACCGGGCCCTGTATCGTGATTTTGATATGTTGATGATGTAATAACTGAAGTTTTCAACTGAAAAAACTTTTAATTATTTTTAAATATATTGATTTTAGTTTTTTCATATCTTTAACTGAAGTTCTTTCGTCTACTTGATGCATTGTATTTCCAACTAAACCGAATTCTACACATGGCGCAATATCTTTTATAAATCTTGCATCAGAAGTTCCTCCAATTGTAGATAGAGCTGTTTTTTGTTTGGTTTCTTTTCTAATTATACTTTGAATTTTTTTAACCATTGCATTGGGTTTTGTTAAAAATGCTGTGCCAGTCCCTTGAAATTGAATTTGGGATTTAAATTTATATTTTTTTTCATATTTTTTTATTATTTTGGAAATATTCTTTTTTAATGAATTGAATGTATGAAGTGTATTATATCTGATATTAAATGTAGCGCTTGCTCTAGCTGGAATTACATTGTCTGCTGAATTATCAATATTAATTTTTGTAATTTCTAAGTTCGAAGGTTGAAAATTTTTGTTACCTTTATCTAATGGTTTTGATTTTAGTTCATTTAAAATTTTGACTATTGGAGTTGCGGGATTTGAAGCCTCTAAAGGGTAAGCTACATGACCTTGTCTTCCTATAACGGTTAAATGGGTCGTGATACTTCCTCTTCTTCCCACCTTCATCATTTGACCTAATTTATTTCTATTAGATGGTTCGCCAACAATGCAAAAGTCAATCTTCTCTTTTTTCTTTTTTAAATACTCAACAACTTTTTTGGTACCGTTTACAGCAATACCTTCTTCATCACCTGTAATTAAAAAGCTTATAGATCCTTTAAATTTTTTATTTTCTTTTAAGAATTGACTTACTGCAGCAATAAAGCAACCAATTCCACCTTTCATATCACTCACGCCTCTTCCATAAAGATATCCTTTTTTTATTTTTGCTCCAAAAGGTTTTGTTGACCATAAAGAAATATCTCCTGGCGGTACCACGTCAGTATGACCTGCAAAGCATAAATTGGGAGATTGCCTTCCATACTTTGCATATAAATTTATTATTTTTTCAGTTCCTTTTTCTTGGAATGACATAATTTTGCATTTAAAACCTAATTTTTTTAAATGTTTTGCAACAACATTCATTGCACCTACATCTTTTGGAGTTACGCTAGGTTTTTTTATAAGCTCTTGAGTAAATCTAACTTCATCAATTAGCTTACTCATATATTAATCTCGCAATAAATCATTAATCGAAGTTTTACTTCTAGTTTTTTCATCAACGGTTTTTACAATTACAGCACAATATAAATTAGGTCCTTTCCCACTCTTATCTGGTAAAGAGCCAGAGACTACAACAGAGTAGGGCGGTATTTTTCCATACAATGTTTCACCGGTTGTTCTGTTAATTATTTTAGTTGATTGACCGATAAATACACCCATTGATATTACAGATCCTTCCCCAACAATCACGCCTTCTACAATTTCAGATCTTGCACCTATAAAACAATTATCTTCAATAATAGTTGGGTTTGCTTGCATTGGCTCTAGAACTCCTCCAATTCCAGCACCGCCTGAAATATGACAATTTTTTCCAACTTGAGCACACGAACCTACTGATGCCCATGTATCAATCATAGTTCCTTCATCAACATATGCTCCAATATTTACAAACGATGGCATTAAAACAACATTTTTAGCTATATAAGATCCGTGTCTTACAACTCCATTTGGCACCATTCGGAAGTTTGCTTTTGAAAATTCAGCTTCACTCCACCCAGCAGTTTTTCCTTTAACCTTGTCCCACCAAGTCGCATATGGGCCTGACAGAGTTTCCATTTTATTCGTTTTGAAACTTAATAAGATAGCTTTTTTTATCCATTGATGGACTATCCATTCACTACCTTTTTTTTCTGCAACTCTAATTTCACCATTATCAACTTTTTTTATAGTTTCTGAAATTGCGTTAAGAATTGACTTATCTGAACCTACATGAATTTCAGCTCTATTTTCCCAAGCTTCATTAATAATTGTCTCCATTATTGACCTATAAATTTATTTGTTTGTTTCAAAAATTCTGTAAGATTTTTTACAGTATAATTTACATGATTTCCATCAAATCCTTTTTTACAGTATGGATCATCATTTTCAATCCATGCAGTTTTCATACCCATATGATAGGCAGGCTCTAAATTTTTAGCAATATCTTCTATAAAAATACTATTTTCGCATTTGATGTTAAATGTTTTTACTAATTTTTCATAAGGTTCTACTTCGGGTTTTGGAATAAAATCGCAATCAACAATATCAAAAATTTTTTGAAAATTTTTTTCAATTCCTAATTTTTCAATTACACGTTCTGCATGTTTTTTTGAACCGTTTGTAAAGATTATTTTTTCACCAGGTAAGTTTTTAATTTGATTATTTAATTCAGGATTTTTCTTTAAAAATTCATAATCAATATCATGGACAAATTCTAAAAAATGATGCGCATCAATATCATGTTTTTTCATGAGACCATTTAAAGTTGTACCATGGTTGTGAAAATATTCGTTTTTAATTTTAACCGCCTCTTGTCTCGTAACATTTAAATTTTGCATTATGAATTCACACATTTTTTTATCAATTTTACCAAAAACATTTGTTGTGGCAGAGTAGAGTGTATTATCTAAATCAAAAATCCAGTGTCTTATATTTGCAAGTTCTTTCATTGAACAATTAATGTACCAGCACCCTCATCTGTAAACAATTCATGAAGCACTGCATGTGGTTTTGTTCCATCTATAATAACTACACCACCAACTCCATTTTTAATGGCAGAAATACAAGTCTGAATTTTAGGTATCATTCCGCCTTTAATTGTTTCATTATCGATTAAATTTTGAGCTTCTTTGATAGTTAGTTTTGAAATGTAATTTCCATCACTATCTTTAACACCGGGGACATCTGTCATCAGCAAGAGTCTTTCTGCCTGCAATTTGATTGCAATTGTTCCTGCCGCTGTATCCGCGTTTATATTATAAACCTGATTATTATCACCCAAGCCCATTGGGGCTATGACTGGTATTTTATTTTCATTTAATAATTGATTTAATTTATCAATATCTATTTCTTCAGGATCAGCTACAAATCCAAGTTCTGGGTTTTTAGCTTTTTTAACTTTTAATATTCCATTTTTGTTTCTTGCAGTCACTGGTTCAGCAAGTGCATTGAATGAATTAATTGTATTGACCAATTCTGGGTTAATTTCATTTAATAAAACATCTTCAACAATTTTGATTACATTTTCGTCAGTTACACGAAGTCCTAATATAAATTTACTTTGAATATTTTCAGCTTCTAATCTCTTTTTGATTTGTGGACCACCACCATGAATGACTAAATTTTTTATTCCTGATAAATTACAAATTGCTGCATCTTGTGCAAAGGCTTTTGATAATTGATCACTGGCCATAACCTGACCACCATATTTTAAGACAATTTTTTTATTTTTATATTTGTCTACGAACTGCTTAGCTTTTTCAATTTGAGGTGCATTTTTTTGTGGCCAAAAATCTATGAGATCCATTAAACGGTTTTAACTTTTGTTTTTCTAATAATAACGTATTGCTGAGCCATAGTTAAAATATTGTTTATAGACCAATAAATGACCAATCCTGATGGGAACGAAGCCAAAAGGATAGTTAAAATAAAAGGAAAAAACATAAATATTTTAGCTTGCACAGGATCAGGTGGTGCAGGGTTAAGTTTTTGCTGAATATACATCGTGATACCCATAATAATTGGCCAAGCACCAATCATTAAAAAGGTTGGTGGATCCCAAGGAATTAAGCCAAATAAATTAAATAATGATGTAGGATCTGCTGCAGATAAATCTTGGATCCATCCATAAAATGGAGCGTGTCTCATCTCAATAGTAACAAATAACATTTTATAAATTGCAAAGAAAAAAGGTATTTGAATTAAAACAGGCAAGCAGCCTGAGATTGGATTTACCTTTTCTCTTTTGTATAAATTCATCATCTCTATTTGAATTTTCTGTTTATCGTCTTTATATAAATCTTTTAATCTTTGCATTTCAGGCTGTAGAGCTTTCATTTTTGCCATTGAAGCAAAGGAGTAATTTGCAAGAGGAAAAAATAACAATCTAACTGCTGCAGTTAATAGAATGATCGCTATTCCAAAATTTCCACTTAATCTAAACAGATAGTCTATTACAAAAAACAATGGTTTAGTAAAAAAATGAAACCAACCCCAGTCAATCGCTAAATCAAATTTGTGAAACCCTTTTTTTTCTGCATAACCATCAACAACCGAAACCTCTTTTGCACCTATGAATATATTAGATATATTTGATCCTGTTTGATTTACATTAACTGTTGTAGGATCCGTAATAATATAGTTAGCCTTGAATGATTTGTCATAAGAAAATTCTGCATTAAAATTCTTTCCTTTTTCTGGTACGACAGCAGTCAACCAGTATTTATCTGTAATGCCCACCCAACCTCTAGATCCTTTGTAGGTTTTCTTTTTTTCCATTACATCATCGTAATCTTCTTCTTTTAAATTTTCGTCTACAACACCAATTAATCCCTCATGTAAAATGTAAAAATTTTGCACATCAGGTTTTTTCTTTCTAGTGATTTGTGCATAGTGAAATAAATTAATTGTTTGGTTAGATGAATTTTTAATTTCTTCTTTGATCGTGATTAGATACTCATCATCAATTATAAATTTTTTTAAAAACGTTAGCCCTTTACCATTATTCCATTCCAACTCTACTGGGTTATTAGGACTTAATATTTTGTTACCTTTTACAGTCCATTGAGTTTGGTTATCAGGAACAATTTCATTTCCAGAAGTTGCCCAACCGGTTTCTAAATAATAGGATTGATCAATTTTTTTTGGATTTAACAAAACGATTTTTTTATCATTTTTGTTTTGTTCTAAATTATAATTTTTTAAGGTGATGTCATCAATCAGTCCACCTGTTAAAGCAATAGATCCAATTAAATTTTTATTCTCAATTTTTATTCTAGATGTTTCTCCAATAACATCTGTTCTCGTAACTTTTATATTAATTTTTTTTTCTGTAAGTGACGGAGCTGTAGGTTTGCTTTTATCCGACTGCTGAGATTGTGATTGCTGTTGTTCTAATTCTACATATTCATCACCATACATAAACTGCCAAAACATTATGACAAGTGTTGATAGAATAACTGCAATAAAAACGTTTTTATTTTCCATTTTTTTTCTCCACTGGATCAAATCCAGAATTTCCACCCAAAATTTTTATTGGATGGCATTTTAAGATCCTTTTCATACCTGAATAACTTCCATTTAAAAAACCTTTTTTTTGAACAGACTCTATAAAATAATCTGAACATGTTGGCAAAAACCTGCAATTATGACCTAGCAATGGGGAAATCAAATATTTGTATGCTTTTATTAAAACAATTATGATTTTGGATAATATATTTTCTATTAGTTTCATTAAATTAGCCCTAGCTTATTTGATATGTCATCCACAATATTTTGAAATGTTTCATCATATATTTTCGATTTAGCAAAAATTGCGTATTTAAATTGTGTTTTAAAACTATTTTTATTTTTTAAAATTGCTTTTCTAGTTGCCATCTTAAGTCTACGCCTCATTCGATTTCTTTTGACTGCATTACCCAACTTTTTTGCTGCCACACAACTTAGTTGGATAGAATTTTTTTTATCAGAAGTCTCTTTTAATTTATAAAAAATAGTGAATAAATTTGAGTTTATCTTTTTTCCAGAAAGTACGTATTTGAATTCTTTACTTCCACTTAAGCTCTGGAAGGAGATAGTGCTTTGCATTGATTATGCTGAAATTCTTTTTCGACCCTTAGATCTTCTTCTTGCTAATACTTTTCTACCATTTTTTGTCGACATTCTAGATCTAAATCCATGTCTTCTGGCTCTAACTTTTTTACTTGGTTGATAAGTTCTTTTCAT
>JAYNJZ010000033.1:0-9537 GCA_038110645.1 Candidatus Pelagibacteraceae bacterium | reverse complement strand
GGACGATAAATATCTAAACTTGTCATTAAAACTTTTTTTGATAATTTTTTTTGTAAAAAATTTGCTAACTTTGCTGTTGAGGTTGTTTTTCCAGATCCTTGCAAACCAACTACTAAAATTTTTACTGGTGGAACATTCTCTAAATTTAATTCAGACTTCTCACTACCTAATATCTTAATTAATTCATCATTAACTATTTTGATGATCATCTGCCCTGGTGTTACAGATTTTAAGACTTCCTGACCTATAATTTTTGGTTTTACATCATCAATAAATTTTTTTGTTACTGAGAGCGCTACATCAGACTCCAGTAAAGCTTGTCTTATCTTTCTAAGACCTTCATCGGCTTGCTTTTCATCTAACCTTGTTATTTTATTAAAAAAAGTAAAGGCCGACTCAATTTTATCTGTTAAATTTTCAAACATAATTTTTTTACCTCCAGCAGGTATCGCACTAGTGGGCGAAAACTCGCTGACTAGTGTTGATCTCCCTTATTCAGGGACACCAGAAAAAGACTACCTTTTTCTTGGAAGTGGGCTGAAACTACATAGATATGTTTATAAAGTCAAGAAAAGGGTCTAAAACTAAATAATTATGAAATTTAAAGCATTTAAAATGGATGGTTTAGGAAATGATTTCTTAATCATTGATAATAGAAATCAAGAAATAATCTTAAATTCAGAACAAATTTTAAAGCTTTCAAACAGAAAAACAGGAATTGGTTTTGATCAATTAATTTATATTGAAAACTCGACTGAAGCTGATGCTGAGATCAAATATTTTAATTCAGATGGTCAAAAGGCAGATGCTTGTGGAAATGGCAATAGATGCGTTTCGGATATTTTAATTAGAGAAAAAAATAAAGAGAATATAACGTTCAAAGTAAATAACTTTGTACATCATGGTTCAAAAAATAATGACAATTTAATTGATGTTATAATGCCTAAACCAAATGTTAACCTATCTGAAATACCAGTTACCAATGAAGTTAAAAAAAATCCTTTAATAATCGAAATAAATAACAAAAGGTTTGAAGGTCATTTAATAAATGTTGGAAACCCACATATTGTTTTTTTTGAAAAAATATCTGATAAGGAATTGCTAAAAATTGGACCACATATAGAAAATTTAAAATATTTTCCAGACAGAATAAACGTTACTTTTGCAGATGTAAAAAATAAGAATGATATAGAAATAAATGTATGGGAAAGAGGAGCTGGGAAAACATTAGCGTGTGGAACAGCAGCCTGTGCAACCGCATACATAGCATCAGATTTAAAAATTACTAATAATCCAGTTAATATACATTTTAAAAAAGGATACTTGCTGATTAAAGTAAATTCAGACAAAACGATAAAAATGTCAGGTCCGGTATCAGAAAAAAAAGAAATAGAAGTAATATTATAATGTTAAATAAAAATATTATAACTTATGGTTGTCGGCTAAACATTTATGAATCTGAAGTAATTCAACAACATTTAGAAAAAGCAAAACTTACAAATTATATTTTATTTAATAGCTGTTCAGTAACCAACGAGGCAAAAAAAAAGGTTATTGATGATATTAAAAAATATAAAAAAAAATATCCCGATAAAAAAATAATAGTAACCGGATGTGCATCACAAATAGATAGCAAAACTTTTCTTAGCATGAATGAAGTTGAGCATGTAATTGGCAATAAAGAAAAAATGGAATTTGAAACATTTTTGAAAATTTCAAATGAAAAAATTAAAAATAAAATATCAAATATAATGGAACTTAAAACAATCGCGCCTCAGTTTATTGAGAGTTTTAAAAATCATTCTAGAGCCTTTATACAAATTCAAAATGGCTGTGATCATAGATGTACATTTTGCACAATTCCTTACGGAAGAGGAAATTCAAGAAGCTTGCCGGTTGATAATATAATAGAGCAAATTAAAGTCCTTAATGAAAAAGGTTTTAATGAAATCGTTCTCACCGGTGTAGATTTGACTTCGTATGGTCCTGACTTAAATGAAAAAGTAAGTTTAGGAAAACTTGTTGAGACAATTATAAAAAGTAATAAAGAACTTAAAAGACTTAGATTATCATCTTTAGATTCTATAGAAATTGACGACTTATTATTTGAAATTCTATCTTCAGAAAAAAGGATTATGCCACATTTCCATTTATCTATGCAATCAGGTGACAATATGATTTTAAAAAGAATGAAAAGAAGACATCAAAGAGAGCATGCAATTGATTTTTGTAACAAAATAAAATTAATCCGCCCAGAAGTAATATTTGGAGCAGATTTAATTGCTGGATTTCCAACAGAAACAGATGTGATGTTTCATAATACTTTAAAAATAATAGATGAATGTGATTTGACATTACTGCATATTTTTCCGTTTTCTCCTATGGAGAAAGCACCAGCATCTAAAATGCCCCAGGTTCCAAAACATATAATTAAAGAGAGAGCAAAAATTCTTAGAGAAAAGGGTCAATTAAAAATGAAAAATAAATTTAAAGAAACCGTAGGAAAAACTTTAAATGTACTGACAGAAAAAAATTCTTTCGGCTATTCAGAAAATTACTTAAAAGTAAAAATTTCTAGTAAAAAATATTTAAAAGAAGGCCAAATTATACCTGTAAAAATTACAGGCTACAATCCTAATTACCTCGAGGCAACAATTTAAATAATATGCAAATTTTCAAAAAGATTTCAGAGGGTTTAAAAAAAACATCAAATAATTTTAGTGCTGGTATAAATGATATTTTTAACAAATCAAAACCATCAAATGAAACTCTCCAAGATCTTGAGGATTTTATGATCTCTTCGGATATTGGTATTCCTTTAACCGAAAAAATTATTGAAAATATTAAAAGTAAAAAATTTAGTGATGATGAATTAAATAAAAAAAATTTTTTAGAAATTTTAACTAGTGAAATATTAGAAATTTTAGAACCTGTTGAAAAAAGTATTTTTAACAAATCAACCGAATTGGAAACAATTTTAGTTTGTGGTGTTAATGGAACTGGGAAGACGACAACTATAGGAAAGTTATGCAAAATTTTAAAAGACAACAACTCAAAAGTAATTGTGGGTGCCGCGGATACTTTTAGGGCAGCTGCTATTGAACAATTGGATAATTGGTGTCAAAAAAACTCTATCGATATAGAAAAATCCAATCCTGGTACAGATCCAGCTGCAGTTGCTTTTAAAACCTTGGAAAAAGCAAAAAAAAATAATTATGATTACTGCATAATTGATACGGCTGGTAGATTGCATAATAAAAAAAATCTGATGGATGAATTTTCTAAAATCATAAGGGTAATGAAAAAAATTGACGAAAATGCACCTCAAAAAACAATTATCGTCCTTGATGCAACTACAGGTCAAAATGCTCTTAATCAAATCGAAGAATTTAATAAAATTTCTAAATTATCAGGATTAATTATGACAAAATTAGATGGCACAGCAAAGGGTGGTGTTTTACTATCTATTACTAAAAAATATAAATTACCCATATTTGCGATAGGTGTTGGTGAAAAAGAAGATGATCTTCAGCCTTTTGTAGCAAAAGATTTTGTAAAAGCTTTTTTGGAAAAATAATCGAAATGAAAAAAGAAATTATATATGAGGATTATGATAAAATTCAAATATGTACTGGGACAATTCTAGAAGCATCAATTAATGAAAAAGCTAAAAAACCTGCCTATGTTTTAAAAATTGATTTTGGAGACAAAATCGGGATAAAAACTTCCTCAGCACAAATTACAACTTATTATAAAACTAATGAATTACTCAACAAACAAGTCATGGCAGTTTGTAACTTTCCTCCACGCAATATTGCTGGAATAAATTCAGAGGTTTTGGTGCTCGGCGCGATAGAAGAAGATGGGAAAGTGGTATTGTTTCATCCGTCTCAAAAAGTGAAGAATGGCCTACCTATTGCGTAGATATATCCCGAAAAAAATTCTTTAAAACTATAATCAAATTTTCATCATAAGCCATCATATGTTTATCAAATTGAGGAAAATAAAAATATTTTGGATCATTTGCCATCTCATAGATTTTTTTTCCCATATAAAACGGGACAAGAGTATCAGCTTTTCCATGTAGTACTAGAATTGGTGATTTTATTTTTTTTATTTTTTTTTGTGAATTGTATCTATCTCTTTGTAAAAGACTAATAGGTAAAAAAGGGTAAAATCTTTTTCCCATGGCAACCATTGAAGTATATGGAGACTCCAAAATTATTCCTCCAAATTCTGCCTTGCTTCCTAATTCTACAGCAATACCAGTGCCTAGTGACTCTCCATATAAAATTATATCTTTTTTGTTAATTCCCTTTTGTTCAAGCCATTCTACAGCTTTATTTGCATCTTGGTATAATCCTTTTTCAGTTGGCTTGCCGTTATTTCCACTGAAACCTCTCCATGAGATTATCAAGAAATTTAAATTCATCTCACTAAATTTATTCAGTTTATAAACTCTTGCATGAAGTTCTCCTGCGTTCCCATGAAAAAATAATATTGTTTTTTTATTATTTGAAGAATGTGAGAACCACGACCTTAATTGTATGTCTTTATTTGATTGAATGAAAACTTCCTCATAATTAAATTGTATTGATGTCGGATCTGTATTTTTAACATTTGGATGATACATGAATGTTCTTTGAAATATGTACATATATAGCAAAATAAATAAGTATGAAATTAAACTAAAAAAAAGAAAAAATTTAAACATTTTCATTAATTTTTTTTCTTTGCTAAAAAAATTCCTCCTAAAACAAGGAGTGCACCATAAAAATGATATGGGACTAATTTTTCTGAAAATAATATCATACCATATACAGCACCATAAATTGGCATAAGATAAACTGTCAGTCCAGCAATGGATGCACCTACAACTTGCTGTAATTTTGTATACATTAAAAAGGCAATGACACCCGGAAATATTGCAGCCATGATAGTAAATTCAAAATAAGTCATGTTAAAGGTAGTTGGTATAAAAAAAGAGTGCTCAATAATAAAAAAAGGTATTAAGATTAATGAACCAATTAAACTCATCAAAGTAAACCTTTCTAAAATATTAAATTTACTTTTCCAATTAATTAAAAAAATAGAAAAAAGAGACCATGAAACAGCTGCACCGAAAATCCATAAGTCACCAATGCTAAAATTTAAATTTATAAAATTAGACAGTTTTCCTTTAAATATAATAAATGAAACACCAAATAAACTTAACAACACCCCAGCATATTGGTAAATTTTTAATCGTTCTTTATAAATATATGCTGAAAGCAAAACTATAAAGACTGGTGATAAAGCATAAATGATTGACATGTTAGTCACGGTGGTAGTTAAGCCAGAAATATAAGGTAAGGCTCCACATCCAGCATACCCTGTAGATGCTAAAAAAGCTAATTGCCAAAATTCTTTTTTTAAATATTTTTTTTTCTTTAAAATAGAATGGTAAATGAACGGAAAAAATACCAAAAAGACTAATAACCAACGCGATGATGCAAGTGCAACAGGTGGTATATTTCCAAATGCTCCTCGAGCAATAGCAATATTACTAGTCATGAATATTGGTTGAATAAATAAAAGAGAAAACTGAAAAAAAGAAGAGGCGTTCTTTTTTTTTGTTTTCAATTTAAATGTCTATTTTTTTTTTAAGAATTTTTTTGCTAATTTATCAGCAACATAAATATCAAAGATCTCTAATACTTCGATCATCATCATAAATATTGCTGCACCCATAATAATCCAAACAGGTAAAATATCTAAAAATGTAATCATGTTTGAAGCATTAAGAGTTACGGTAACCCCTAAAAGAAATAATACCGTCAAACCTGTTCCTACAATGGCAGCAATTTTATTTATCATTTTTATCTCCTTTTACTTTATTAATTAACCAATTGGAAGTTCTCATTAATCTTGCATCATCAAACTTTTCACCTACAATTTGTATACCTAGAGGCATTTCATCATCTCCTTCTAATAAAGGAAGCGATAAAGTTGGCATTCCAAGGTAAGTCCATATTGTACAAAATTCCGGGCTGCCAGTTTGTTTTAATGTTTTTGGTGCCACCCCAGTTGTAGCAGGTGTTAAAACTGCATGATAATCCTGAAACGTTTCTTGGAATAACTTGTAAAAATATTCTCTATTCTCACATGCCTCAACATACTCACTAGATTTATATTTTAAACCTCTTTCAATTGCCTCTATTAATTTTTTGCCAAGCTTATTTTTAGATTTTTTATAATAATCTGAGAATGCATAAGCCATATCAGTCTCGTGAATAACTTGATGATACTTAAAGATATCATCAAAATAGGATGGGGCGTCTACGACTTCGACATTCTTTTTATATTTTTTTAAAAACGTCTCAAAACTTTTAACAGCACCTTTCTCCATATTTTTCCATTTAGATGTTTTGATAAATACAAAATTTGGATCAAATGGAGGTTTTTCTTTACAAATTTCAGTGATGTTAGAAATCGAATAAGGAATTGTTGAAGTGTCGTTAATATCATGTCTTACAATTTCTTTTGTTACCAAAGCTATATCTTCAATATGACGCGCAAGAATTCCAACTTGATCCAATAAATGAGACTGTTTTAAAACACCATGTCTCGATACTAGGCCATAGGTTGGTTTATAACCAATTACACCACAATAAGATGCTGGTCTAATAACTGAACCATTTGTTTGCGATCCGATGGCCACTGGACACATAAAAGAGGCAACTGCCGCTGCTGACCCGCTTGAAGAACCTCCGGGAGTTCTTTGTTCATCATGAGGATTTGTTGTTTTGCCAGGGTCGAAATAAGCAAACTCAGTGGTAACTGTTTTACCCATTATTAATGCACCTGAATTTCTTAAGAAACTAACTACTGAAGCATCATTTTTAGTATGAACTCCGCCTACTAAATTTGTACCACATCTTGTAGGCATATCATTTGTGCCAAATATATCCTTGATACCAATAGGAAGTCCATGTAGCGCTCCCAAAGGTCGTCCTAAATTTTTATAATCATCTGCTTCGCTTGCTTTATGTAATATGAAATCCTTATCCCAATACTCCCAAGCTTTTACAGTTTTTTCAAATTCTTCAATTCTTGTGGCTAAACTTTCTAATACTTGTTCAGACTTTATATCTCCGGATTGAATTCCTTTTGCAATCTCAGTTGCTGATAAGAAACACAGATCTTTCATAAATTTTAAGCTGGACCAAATAACGCTGTCGGTAACCATAAAGCAAGGCCAGGAAAATTATACATAATAACCATAGCTAAGATTACGATTAATAAGAAAGGCATAATACCCTTAAAGATATCCATCAATTCAACATTACGTTTCTGAACTCCTTTTAAATAATACGCGGACATGGCCATTGGAGGGGTTAAAAACGATGTTTGTAAATTTAAAGCTATTAACATAGCAAAAAAATAAGGGTTTACTCCAAATGTTTCTAGTAATGGTAAAAAAATTGGAACAAAGATAATTAATATCTCAGTCCATTCTAAAGGCCATCCAAGTAAAAAAATAATAATTTGTGTGATTACTAAAAACTGCCAAGGTTTTAAATCCATTGATTTGAAAAAATGTTCAAAAATTTCATGACCACCTAAATATGAAAATACTGATGCAAAAGTCCATGAACCAATAAATAGCCACATAATCATAGCTGAAGTTTTAGCTGTTAAAAAAACTGACTCTTTAAATGATTGCCATTTTAATGTTTTATAAAAGTAGGCCATCACTAATGAACCAAATGCACCAACCGCTGCTGCTTCGGCAGGTGTTGCTATACCCGCTAGAATTGTTCCTAAAACTAAAAGTATTAAAGTAAATAAAGGTAGAAACGAAATAATTACTTCTTTAACAATTACATTTCCAGGTGGTATTTCTTCAGCCTTTGGTTTAGGAGCTAAATGTGGCTTCCACATTGCTAAACCAATCGCATAACAAATATATAAGCCAGCTAACAACAAACCTGGTAACATCGCTGCTGCAAAAAGTCTTAATGGTGATAGTTGAGCAATAACTGCATATACAATCAACATAATACTTGGTGGTATTAGAATACCAAGACATCCACCTGAACAAATTACTCCTGATGCAAATTTTTTGTCATAACCAGCTTTAATCATTGCTGGCCAAGCCAATAGACCCATTAAAGTTACAACGGCTCCAATGATACCTGTAGCTGTTGAAAAAAGTGCACACGTAATTAATGCTGCAACTGCCATAGAGGCTGGAAGTCTATGAGAAGCTAAACGGATTGCAAAAAATAACTTTGCAACAATACCTGCTCGCTCAACTAAATATCCCATAAATAAAAATAGGGGTACCGCGGTTAAAACATGGTTATCCATTACAGAATAGGTATTTTGAACTACAAGATCAAAAATCCTATTATCAAAAATACTTTCCATATTTTCAGGATTCCAATAAGCAAAATAACCAAAACCAACTCCCATTGCTAACAGTGTAAAGGCGATTGGAAATCCAAGTAAAACAAAGAATAAGAAAATACACATCATGAAAAGTGCGGTTTCTGGATTTGTCATACCAAACATTTTATAGCCCTTCTTTCTCTCTTGCTTCTCTCATTAATTTTTGTTCTGTTTCTAAAACATCGTCTTGTCTTTCTGGCCACTTTCCAGTTTTAATAGCAATAACACATCTCATGACTTCACTAATACCTTGATTAATAAGAATAAAACCTGCAACAGGTATCAAGGTTTTAATCATATAAATCTGAATTTGTGCAGGACTATTCCAGCTTGTTTCTTTCGATTGCCAAGCATTCCCAGCATAATCTATTCCTGCAAAAGCTAAGGCACAAATACCTGGAAAATAAAAAAGAAAATATAAAACTAAATCAATCTTTGCTTGGGTTGGTATGGAAAAAAGTCTGTAAATTACATCTCCTCTAACATGTGCATCACATGAAAGGGTATATGCTCCAGCCATTAAAAATAGCGCACCATACATTTGTAAACTAAAGTCAAAGTTCCATAACGTCGGGGCATTTAAAAGATATGCCATGGTAACCTCATAAACTGTACCAAGACATAAAATCACAATGCACCATGCAAAACCTTTACCGACCCAACGGCTTAAACTTTCTGCAAACTTGATATAATTGTTAACGAATTCCACGAGGCTATTTATATTTAAATTTAAGCTTTTGCTATTAAAAAAAGGGCCCCTTTAAGAGGCCCTTTTTGAATTAGATCAACTTAAATCTTAACTTTAGTTGGATCTCCGAAAGCTCTAGTATAAGCCAGTCTGTAATTAGGCTGGTTCATAAATAGATATTTCATTACTTTTTTAGCGTATGCTTGTTGTGATCTAACGATCTCATCAAACAACGGATCTTTTCTAAAGTCCTTCATAACTGAATCCCATGCTTTTAATTGAGCATCTAAGATTTCATCAGAAGTTTGATACACATTAACTCCAGACTCTTTCATAAGTCTTCCTAAGTCATTTGAGTATCTCACTAATGCCATGAAGTAGTTTGAAGTGTTTGCAGCTTCAGCAGCATGCTTAAT
>JAYNJZ010000032.1:0-9635 GCA_038110645.1 Candidatus Pelagibacteraceae bacterium | reverse complement strand
ATTACGATGGATATTGTGAAAACGAAGGACTATTAAAAGAAAAAGCAGTTTATAAGCCATTTAGATATCCATGGTGTTATGATGCTTGGCTAACTCAACAAAGAATTCACTGGTTACCAGAAGAAATTCCATTGGCTGAAGATGTAAGAGATTGGCAAAAAAATCTTACAGCTCATGAAAAAAATCTTTTAACTCAAATTTTTAGATTTTTTACTCAAGCAGATGTTGAAGTTAACAATTGTTATTTAAGACATTACACAACAGTTTTTAAACCAACTGAAGTTTTAATGATGATGACTGCATTTGCTTCAATGGAAACGATTCATGTTGCAGCTTATTCTCACTTACTTGACACAATTGGAATGCCAGAGTCTGAATACTCTGCTTTCTTAAAGTATAAAGAAATGAAAGATAAGTATGACTATATGCAAAACTTTAATGTTAACAATAAAAGAGAAATAGCAAAAACTGTTGCAGTATTCTCAGCTTTCACTGAAGGTCTTCAATTGTTTGCAAGTTTTGCGATTTTATTAAACTTCCCAAGATTCAATAAGATGAAAGGAATGGGGCAAGTTGTAACTTGGTCAGTCAGGGACGAAACTTTGCATTGTAACTCAATGATTAAAATCTTTAACACTTTCTGTGCAGAGAACCCTGGTTTGTTAGACGCTTCCTTAAAAAAAGAAATTACAGATGCTTGTAGAACAATTGTTGAGCATGAGGATGCTTTTATTGATCTTGCATTTGAAATGGGTCCAATCGAAGGATTAACTGCCCAACAGATTAAAGATTATATTCGTTGGATTGCAAATAGAAGGTTAGTGCAGTTAAAATTAGATGAAATTTACGATGTAAAAGAAAATCCATTAGAATGGATTGACACTATGCTTAATGGTGTTGAGCATATGAACTTTTTTGAAGGTAGAGCTACAGAATATTCTAAAGCATCTACAAAAGGTTCGTGGGTTGAAGCATTTGACTTTACAAAATAATTAATATTAAAATCTAAAAAGGGCGATAAAATTTTATCGCCCTTTTTTTATGAATAAAAAGTTCTTTTCCTTAACTTGTGCTCTTGTCACCTCTTTTATTTGGGGGACGGCATTTGTAGCACAGGATATGGGCATGGATCACATAGGTCCACTTACATTTACATCAGCTAGATTAATTTTAGGTTTTTTAACTTTATTACCATTTGTAATTTTAATTGATCTAAAGAAAATAAAAAATAATAACTACGATTTTAAAAAAATATTTTTTTACCTTTTGTTTATCGGTTTTTTAATTGCTTATGGAAATGCACTTCAGCAATATGCATTACTTTATACTGATGTTGCTAATACTGCAGTTTTTACAGTTTTGTATGTTGTATTTGTTCCATTTGTTTCATACTTTTTTTTTTCAAAAAAAATTCATTGGTCTGTTTGGTTATCAGCTTTGATGTGTTTATTGGGAGGTTTGTTTTTAACTGAGCTGGATAATGTAACGGTAAGGCTAGGAGACAGCATCGCTTTATTTAATGCACTTTTTTGGTCTTTTCATATTGTTTTTATTTCAAGGTTATTAAAGTTTTTTAATTTTCCAATTACTATTGCTGCATTACAATGTTTAATCGGATCAGTGTTAACGTTTTTACCAGCATCAATTTTTGAGGAAGTGGTATTTTCAAATATTTTGTTAGAATATAAAGAAATTTTATATGTTGGTGTTTTATCGAGCGGGTTTGCTTTTTTACTTCAAATATTTAGTCAACAAAACTTAAGTCCTGCACCAGTAGCGATTATTTTTTCATTAGAAGGTGCTATAGCAGCAATTGCAGGATGGGTTATTTTAAATCAGTTTTTAACTGAAATTAAAGTTTTTGGTATATTCCTTATTATTTTTGCTGTTATATTTTCTCAGATCGCGCCGCTATATAAAAAAAATTGACAAACCAATAGGTTTGATAAAATCTTTTTATGAGATTTTTTATCATTCTTTTATTTTTATTTACAAACCTAGTTTCTGCCGAACCAATTTATCATGAAAAAAAATATCCAAAAGGAAACGGGCCATTTCCAGCCTTAATACTTTTGCATAGTAGCGGTGGTTTTAAGTCAGATTATATGATGAGTTATATAGGAAAAGATTATCTGAATGCAGGTTTTGCAATATATGGTCCAAATTTTTTTAAACGTCACGGAATAACACCAAAAACACGAAAAAAAACTTGGACAACTTTTAGAGAACCTATCGAAAAAGAACTTTCAGAGATTGTTAGTCTTATAAAAAAAGATCCAAAAATTGATCCAAAAAATATATTTGCAGTTGGGTTTTCAAATGGTGGATATTGGGCAACTTATCTAGCAGGCACAAAACAAGTAAATGCCTCATCAAGTCACTATGGAGTGTGGACCTTCAAAGGCGGCTTAAACGGTTATCCTGTTAAATATGTAAATAAAGATTGTAATCCATTATTAGTCTTGCATCCAAAAAAAGACAGGGTTCAAAAACTTGAATATGTAAAATCTCATATTTCAAAAGCTGAAAAAAAATGTTCTGCAGTTAAAGTGCATTATTATGACAAGGGTGGACATGCCTGGGAGTCAACTAAATATCAGGGTGGAGTAGGTTATAATAAAAAAGTTTGGAATGATGCTGTGAAACGAACTGTAGATTTTTTTAATTCAAATAAAAAATAACTTTATCTATCTTTCAACTCTCTAACTCTTCTATGGTCTGCCCCAGTATAAGCTGACAATGGTCTAATTAGTCTATTATTTGCGAATTGTTCTATAATATGTGCTGTCCATCCAGTAATTCTTGAAACAACAAATATTGGTGTAAAAAAATCTATATCAAAACCCATCAAGTAATAAGTGGGTCCAGCTGGAAAATCTAAATTTGGATAAATATTTTTTTCTCTTATCATAACCTCTCTTAATATTTGAGATGTTTTAGGAAGCTTTTCATTTTTAAAAAAAGCAGCTGTCTTTTCATAATATTTTGTCATAGTAGGGACTCTAGAGTCTCCTTTTTTGTATACTCTATGACCAAATCCCATCACCAAACCTTTATTTTTAATTTTATTCATCATCCACTCTTCAGCTTGTTCGGGACCTTTAATTTCATTTAGCATATGCATTACAGCTTCATTGGCACCACCATGAAGTGGACCTTTTAAACTTGCAACCGCACCTACAACTGCTCCATGCATATCTGAAAGAGAGCTTGTGATTACTCTTGATGTAAATGTTGAAGCATTAAAACTATGTTCTGCATATAAGATCATTGAAACATCAAAAGCTTTTATAACTTCTTTACTTGGAATTTTTCCAAAACACATGTGAAAAAAGTTTTCAGAGAATGACAATTTTTTATCTGGATTAATAATATCTTGTCCTTTTCTACATCTAAAATTTGCAGCAACAGCAGTTGATATTTTTGCAAATAACCTTACAGCTTTTCTATAATTTGCTTCTTTTGAATTATCATCTACCTCAGGATCTTCCAAACCCATATGACTTATAGATGTTCTAGTGGTATCCATGGGGTGAGCATCTTTTGGATAATTTTTTATTATTTTTTTTAAGTTTTCAGAAATATCTCTTTCAGACCTTTCTTCTTTCATAAAATTTTCTAATTCTTTATCTGTAGGTAACTCTCCGTTTAAAAGAAGATAAGACACTTCTTCAAAAGAACAAATTTCTGCTAAATCTTGAACTGCATAACCCCGATACGTTAATGAATTAATATCAGCCATAACCTTTGAAACTTTAGTTTCATCAGAAATAACTCCAACTAAGCCTTTTTTTATTTCATCACTCACTAGTCATGACCCTTTTGAGAAAAATTAAATATTGACTGATCAAATTCTCCGTATTTTTCGTAGTCAACAATTTCATAAAGTCTTTTTCTGGTTTGCATTTTATCTATTACATTATTCTGATGCCCTTCATCAAAAATTTGTTTCAAACCATCTTCTACATTTTTCATTGCTAATCTTTGCGAGGTAACAGGATAAATTACTAAATTGTACCCAAGCTTTTCTAATTCTTCTTTAGTTAAAAGTTTAGATTTTCCAAATTCTGTCATATTTGCTAGTAAATAACATTTTAATTCTTTTCTCATTCTTTCAAACTCTTTTTCGTCTTTCATAGCTTCAGGAAAAATCATATCTGCGCCTGCATCAACATATGCTTTGCATCGATCAACTGTTTTATCTAAACCTTCAACTGCATTTGCATCAGTTCTTGCTATAATTAAAAAGTTTTTATCCACTCTAGCATCTACTGCAGCTTTAATTTTTTTTACCATATCTTGAGTAGTTACAATTTCTTTATTATCTAAATGACCACACCTTTTAGGATTAGTTTGATCTTCAAGATGACATCCTGAAATACCCAAAGTTTCTATTGTCTGAATAGTTCTTGATACATTCATAGCTTCACCAAAACCTGTATCAATATCAATAATTGTTGGAAGGTTTGTAACCCTAGCTATTTGATGTGAACGGTTTGCCACATCATTTAATGTTGTAAGCCCAATGTCAGGAAAACCTAAATCATTAGCCATAACGCCACCAGAGACATAAACGCCATCATATCCGATTTGCTCAATTAATTTTGCAACCAATGGATTATATGCACCCGGAAATCTTAATAGCTTTCCACTTTTTAATTTTTTTACTAATTCAGCTTTTTTTTCAGTAGGTTTTTTTTCTACGAAATGCATGAACGATTTATACTATATAAATAATAATTATGATGATTAAATTTTAAGATAATTTGCCGCTATCTGCTTAACCGACTCAAAATCTTCAATTAAATGATCGTGATGGATATCTTTTAAGTTTTTTTCTGTATATCCATCTTTAATTAAAACAAAATATACATTTGCTGCTTTAGCAGTGTTTGCGTCTGTTTCAGAGTCACCAAGCATAATTGAATTTTTTTTTTCTACACCCAATATATCTAAAATTTCAGTTAAGTGCCTTGGATCAGGTTTTCTGTAATCAAAGGTATCTGCACCAGCTATATAATCAAAATATTGATAAAGACGAATTTCTTTTAAAAGTTTAATTGCAAGATCTTCTCTTTTGTTTGTGCAAACTGCGCAAATAATTTCTTTTTCTTTACACCATTCAAGCAAAGAGGTCACATTTTTTCTAATTGAAGAATGTCCTGAGATATTTTTTCTGTAAAAAGATATGAAATCATTCGTCATTTGCTTGTGTGTTTCTGGATCAATTGGATTCTTTTTTATTAAATTTCCTTGGGCATCTATAGACCTAATAAGCATGGCAGCAGCACCGCGACCTGCTAGATGTCTAATACTCTCTAATGGCTTTTCTTCATAACCATATTTTTTCATCACATGATTATGTGCAGTCATCAGATCTGGAGCGGTATCTACTAAAGTTCCATCGAGGTCAAAAACTAAACAATTTTTCATAAATTAATTAAGTAACAATTTGTGAATTAATACTGACTCATATTAGTATATTACTCAACAGCTTATGGCAAACAACCTTAATATTCTTATTCTTGCTGCAGGCAAAGGAACAAGAATGAATTCTGATATACCAAAAGTTCTTCACGAACTTAATGGACAAACAATGCTTGAGCACGTTTTGTACCAAGCAAAATTATTGAAGCCAAAAAAAATTTTTATTTTGATTAACAAAAGTATGGGTTTTGTTAAAAAAAAATTTCCAAAAGAGAATTTTTTAATTCAAAGCTCTCAACTAGGAACTGGCCATGCTGTTCAAACTTTTTTAGAAAAAGTTGGTATAAAAAAAAAAGAAAAATTGTTAGTTTTATATGGTGATAATCCATTAGTTGAAAAAAAGGATTTAGAATTAATTTATAGAAAAATCAAAAGTAGCAACTTAGTTCTATTAGGTTTTAAAAAGAGTAATAATAAATCATATGGGATAATTGTTAGTGATAAAAATCGAATTAATGAAATTGTAGAATTTAAAGAAGCGAATAAAAAACAAAAAAAAATTGATGTTTGCAATTCTGGAATCATGGCTTTTGATTTTCAATCTTTAAATCTAGTAGGTAATATTGATAATAAAAATAAGAAAAAAGAATACTATTTAACTGATATTGTTAAGCTTTCGAGACAATCTCGCCTTAAAATTAACTTAGTTTTAGCTCAGAACGAGAAAAATGCTGTTGGTGTTAATGATCAAATCGAATTATTAGAAGCAGAGGAAATTATGCAAAATCGATTAAGAAAAAAGTTTATTAAACAAGGTGTAAAATTTATTGATGCTAATACAGTTTATTTATCCTCTGATACAAAAATTGGAAAAAATGTAATAATTGAACCATTTGTAGTTATTGGAAAAAAGGTAAAAATTGGAAACAGCGTTGTTATAAAATCATTTAGCCACCTTGAAAATACAATAATTAAAAACAAAGTAGAAATTGGACCTTACGCAAGATTAAGACCTGGATCAATTTTAGAAGATAATTCTAAAGTTGGAAATTTTGTAGAAATTAAAAAAACAAAGATTGGTAAAGGATCAAAAGTTAACCACCTTTCTTATATTGGCGATGCTTTTTTAGGTCAAAAAGTTAATATCGGAGCTGGTACTATAACTTGTAATTATGATGGTAAAAATAAATACAAAACTACAATTAAAGACTCTGCATTTATTGGCTCAAACTCCTCTCTTATTGCACCTGTTACAATTGGAAAAAATTCTTTAGTTGGCGCAGGATCATCAATTAGTAAAAACGTAAAAGATAATAGTTTAGCACTAACTAGAGCTGAACAAAAAAACTTAAGAAAAAAGAAATAATGAAATGTGTGGAATCGTAGGAATAAATAGTACCAAGCCTGTAACTGGAGTTATTTTAAGTTCTCTAAAGAAATTGGAATATAGAGGTTACGATTCAGCTGGAGTTGCTACCCTTAAAGATGGTTTTATAAATGAAACGAAGTGTGAAGGGAGAGTAGAAAACTTAGAAAATATAATTTCTAAAAATAAAAACGACGGACCTATTGGAATTGGTCATGTAAGATGGGCAACGCATGGACAGCCAAGTGAAATTAATGCACATCCACATTCTTCAGAAAAAGTTTCTGTTGTTCATAATGGGATAATTGAAAATGCTACATTATTAAAAAAACATTTAATAAGAGCTGGCCATACTTTTAAATCTCAAACTGATACAGAAGTTATCACACATTTAATTACAGAATATTTGAAAAATAATGATTTAAAAACCTCAATACTAAAAATGCTTAAAAGGCTTCACGGAAGTTTCGCAATAGGAATTATTTTTAAAGATTTTCCAGATATTATTGTTGGAGCCAGAAGAGGGTCACCTTTAGCAGTGGGTTATGGACCCAATGAAAATTATTTAGGATCAGATTCATATGCTCTTAAAACTATGACAAACAAAGTTAGTTATCTTGATGACGGTGAATTTTGTTTAGTGCATAAAAACCAAGTTGAGTTTTTTAATTCTGAAGGAGACAAAGTAAATAAAGAAGTTTTAGAGGTTTCTACTGATGACCAAAGCTATGACAAAGGTAATTTTAAACATTTTATGGCAAAAGAAATTCATGAACAGCCAAATACAATAAAGTCCTGTTTAAAAGAATATATTGATAAAATTAACAAAGATATAAATATAATTAACTTTCCTTGGGAAACTAAAGATATCAAAAGTATAAAACTAATTGGCTGTGGCACAGCTTATCATTCTTGTTTAATGGCAAAATATTGGATTGAGCAGTTAACTGATCTAGAAGTTGAGACAGATATAGCTTCAGAATTTAGATATAGAAAAAATAAATTTAAAAGTTCACAACTATATATATTTGTTTCCCAATCAGGCGAAACTGCAGATACTTACGCAGCCTTAGATTTATGCAAAAAAAATAAAATGAAAACCTGCTCCATCGTAAATGTTGTTGAAAGCTCAATTGCAAGAGATTCAGATTATGTTTTGCCAATTCACTGCGGTCCAGAAGTTGGTGTTGCGTCTACAAAAGCATTCTTGGGTCAATTGTTAGTTTTGTATTTATTAGCTTTAAAGTTATCTTTTTTGAGAAAAGAAATTTCAAATAATGATTACAATTCGAAGATTAATAATCTTTTAGAGCTACCAAGACTAGTAGAAAATACTTTAAAAATTGAAACAGATATTCAAGAAGCTTCAAAGGATTTTTCCAAAGCAAAAGGCTCAATGTTTTTAGGAAGAGGCTATTCTTTTCCTATTGCTTTAGAAGGTGCCCTTAAACTTAAAGAGCTTGCATATGTGCATGCAGAAGGCTACCCCGCGGGTGAAATGAAACATGGTCCATTAGCATTAATTGAAAATGGAATGCCAGTTGTCGTTATTGCTCCAAGAGACCAGTTTTATAAAAAAACGGTATCTAATATGCAGGAAGTAATTTCAAGAGGTGGAAAAGTTCTTTTAATATCAAATAAAAGTTCAGATGAAATTAGTTCAGAAAACTTATGGAAAAAAATTCAAGTTGAAACAATTTCAGATGATCTGTTTCCATTTCTTGTTACAATCCCATTGCAATTACTAGCTTACTACGCAGCAAATTCTTTAGGTTATGATATTGATAAACCTAGAAATTTAGCAAAGTCAGTTACGGTAGAATAATTTCTCTTGTTAATTAGAACTTAGTGTTTATATACTCATGGTTGTATGAGTAATTGGAAATTAAATAGCTGGAGATCTAAGCCGATCAAGCATCAACCTGTTTATGCTGATCAGGGAAAAATAGATAATGTCTTAAAAGAGTTATCTACTTTTCCTCCTTTAGTATTTGCTGGAGAGTCTAGATCTTTAAAGAAAAAATTAGGTGAAGTTTCACAAGGAAAAGCATTTTTGCTTCAAGGTGGAGACTGCGCTGAAAGTTTTTTAGAATTTCACCCAAATAATATAAGAGATTTTTTCAAAGTCGTATTGCAAATGTCACTAATTTTAACAGTATCATCAAAACTACCTGTTATTAAAGTAGGTAGAGTTGCTGGTCAATTTTCAAAACCAAGAAGTTCACCAGTTGAAGTTAAAGATGGTCAAGAATTACCAAGTTACTTAGGTGACAATATAAACTCAATGGAATTTACAAAAGAGGGAAGAGAACCTCAACCTGAAAGATTGTTAAAAGCTTATTCTCAATCTGCTGCAACTTTAAATCTACTTCGAGCTTTTTCTCAAGGAGGTTTTGCAGATTTAAATAAAGTTCATTTATGGAATATGTCTTTTGTTAACGAAACAGCTCAAAAAAAATATAAAGAAATAGCTGAAAAGGTTAGTGATGCATTGGCTTTCATGGAGGCTTGTGGAATTAATTCAGAGAATAATAGAAGATTACGAACTGTCAATTTCTTTACAAGTCATGAAGCATTATTACTTCCTGTAGAAGAAGCAATGACCAGAGTAGATTCTACAACTGGAGAATACCATAATACATCTGCACATTTTTTATGGATTGGAGACAGAACAAGACAGTTAGATGGAGCGCATATTGAATACTGTAAAGGTATTAAAAATCCCTTGGGTATTAAATGTGGACCCACATCTGATCCAAAAGAAATCGTAAAATTAACTGAAGTTTTAAATCCTGATAATGAAGCAGGAAGAATTACTTTAATTGCAAGATTTGGTCATGAT